>CANPZT010000065.1 GCA_947589135.1 uncultured Clostridia bacterium
AATAATAAATATTATGAATTACCAAAAGTAAATACCATACCTACAAATTCTACATCAAATTTTTATATAAGTGTAATTATTAGTAGAAATTCAGAGACACCTAAAAATATTTCGGGAGGATTTCGTGATACTGATTATGAAACTAATATTCAAAGTGAAATTAATACCGATTTGTCAAAAATAGACCCAAATTCAGACAAATTATTGCCAACTTATAATTGCAAAGTTTCTATAAGTACAATTACAGAAAGAGTTTATAGAGTAGACTTTAGACAACAATAAAATAAAAGACAAAAAAATATAAAAAATATTGTAAATTAAAAATTAAAATGATATAATAAAAAAGGATAGAAAAATGAAAAAAATAGCATTATTTTTTCTAATAATAACTATAATTGTTGTAGGAATTTCATATATGTATTTAAACTATAAAGCAGATTATAATGAAGCTCAAAAAGCTAATATGGAATTTGAAAGTTATTACAACCAAAATATTATGGGCACAGATTTAACAACAATTATTAATAAAGCAATAGATAATAACAAAAATAATAAAATAAAGCAAGATAGCAAAGGTAAATATATAAATAATGATGAAAATTCAATTAATATTGATGTGAAAATGTTAGACAAAGATGAAACATATACAATGGAAACATTTTACAATGGTGGAATTGAAAAATTTGTACAATATTATGGAACAATTCAATTTAAGTGCACAAAAATAGAATATCACAAAACAACCAATAAGGTTAAATATATGTTATTTGAACAAATAACACAATAAAATAGTTATTAAGTTTTACTAATATTAAATATTAGTAAGTAATAATAAAAATATATAAACAAAAGTTAAATTTAAGGAGGAAAAAATTATGGAAAACGCGTCAAAAGCATTAATTATCGCAGGTGCAATATTACTTGCAATTTTAATTATAACATTAGGGATTATGGTATATAGACAAGCATCAGGAGTTGTAGACAGCAATGCAATGGATGAGGTTTCAGTATCTACATTTAATCAAAAATTTTTACAGTATGAAGGAGAAAATATTAGAGGAGCAAATGTAAATGCTTTGATTAACACAGTTATTCAAAACAATTTAACAAATAAAGGAGATACAAGTAAACAAATAAAATTAGTTTCAGGTGATACATGTACATGGAATGGAACTGCATACCCAAAAGAAGCACCTACTGCTGCACAAACTGAAAAATCTGGAAGTGCATTAACAGGAAAATCATATAAAGTTACGACTCATGCTGATGAAAAATCAGGATATATTGATAAAATAACAATTGAAGATGCAAAATAAATAGAGAGGTGATACTATGGAAAATGCAGCAGATGCATTAAAAATGGCAGCAGCAGTATTAATATTTGTAATGGCATTGTCCATAAGTATCAATGCCTTTGGAGAAGTTAGAAAAACATCTAGAATAATTTTAGAATATAAAGACAGAGAATATGATTACACATATGTAGATGAAAATAAAGATGATGCTGGAAAAGTTTCAACAGAAAGATGGGTTGGAATAGAAACTATTATTCCTAGTATTTATAAGGCATATAAAGAAAATTACAAAGTAGTATTTACTAATATTGTACTGTATAAAAAAATGAATTCTCCAGAAAATGGAGGATTAACACAAGAAATTAAATATATAGATTTACAAGAAACAAATTTAGGAATAGCATCAGACGAACAAAAAAGAATATTTATTGTAGCAATTTTATATGGAGAAAATGGTTACAATATGAATCAAGATAAAAGCTTGTATGGTGGCAAAACATGGGATGAAATAAAAATTGAGTTTAGAAAATTAAATATAGATTTTTGTAATGATAAAGGACTTATTGGACAAATAAAGGACAAAAAATACAGAGAATTATTAGGAGAATACTATCAAGATGAAATAGAAGCTTCTGATCAAACAAGTGTTGAAGATATACCAGATGCAAATAGAAAAAAGAAAAGAATAATAACATATTCAGATACTTAAACTAATAATAAACACAGAAAAGTGTAAAAGGAGAAAAAAATGGGTGATACGTTAATAATAATAGTAGTAATAGGATTATCAGCAGTTTTGATGTTTATATTTCCATTAATGACAATGTCAGATAGGACAGATGATGTTTCACAACTAACAGTGAATACAGCAACAACAGAATTTGTTGATAGTGTTATAACTACAGGAAAACTTACATTAGATAAATATAGTAAATTTGTAGAAAATATTTCTTCAACTGGAAATGCATATGATGTAGAAATGGAATTAAAAGTATTAGATGAAAATCCTGGAAAGAAAACAACACAATCAGTAGACAAAAGAATAGGAGAAAATGTTTATTATTCTAAATATACCTCGCAAATATTAGATGAGCTTGATAAAACACCAATTATGCTATTAAAAGAAGGAGATGTATTCATTGCAAGTGCAAAAAATAAAACTCCAACTATGTCACAACAATTGAAAAATTTCTTTTATTCAGTAATAGGAAATGATACATATACAATAGCGGCAGAACATGCTGGAATTGTAAGTGTAACTGGAAGTAATTACGATTAAATTATAAAAATAGCTTGTAATATTTATTACAAGCTTATTTAATAATATAAAGGATGGACAAGTATGAGAATACAAAATTTAGCGGTAATATTTATAATTATTATATTACCAATATCTTTAGTTTTAAGTTCATATACACAAAATCAAGTAAAAACTTTGTCGCTACAAATATCATATGATAACAAACTAAACAATGCTACATATGATGCTTTAAAAGCATTCAAATTAAATACGTTAAACAGTAGTACTTCAAATATGGCAAACTCAAAATTAAAAGATATAGAAGCATCAATTAATACCTTTTTCAATTCTATTGCAAGTAATTTCAACATGGCAGGGTATGACAAAGATGTATTAAAACACTATGTACCAGCATTAGTATATACAATGTATGATGGATATTATATTTATTCTCCATATAAAAATACACTAACTGATTCTGAAAAAGCAAAGAGTGAAACCCTTCCAGATGGTGAAAACTTATATGGTTTAAAACCATATATATATTATAGTTGTAGATATAAAGGTAGTAGTAATAGTAAGGATTATGATGTTGTTATTACATATGCATTAGACAATTATATAACTGTACAAGGAATTATTGATGGTACTGCTGTTTATAAATATGGATATTTATTAGACAACATTGGTGGAGATTATACTAACAATGGTAATAGTGGAAAAGATATTACTTACCGTGGTATAGAGATAAAAGAAGAGACTTTACAGGAATATATAGATAAAGATAATAAACTAACCTATGTAAGGATAAATGGCACAAAGTATTATACAGAAGATAATGGAAATACATGGTATTATTATTTAAATGGAGATAAAATGCAACAAGTAGGTGCTAAATATAAAACAATTAATGAAGAAGGCAAGCAATATTATAAAGAAGCATATGATTTTACACAATGGATAAAAGATAATTTAATAGATTTAAAAGCTAGCAATGCAGTAGATGAAAAAGGAGAAACTTTAAAAGACGTAGACGAACAAGGAAAAAATAAATTTGGTACATATAAAATATTTGACTTTGGAGGAAAAGATAGTCAAGAAGGCTCTATCGAAGATGCAGATTCTAACTTTAATCAACATAGACTAGCAGTAATAAGATACTCAATAGAAAAAAACTTATCAGTTGCTATCGCAAATTATAATAGATATACAACAACTATATCAGCAAATTTCCAAATGCCAAAATTAGAAGAAGATGAATGGACAAAAATTATTAACAATGTTTCAATTATTAGTTTCTTACAAGGATTAAATATAGGTGGAAAAGTATATAATGGATATTCTATTATAACAAATACAGAAAATGAAGAAGTAGTAAGAGATGATGCAATATATCTTGCTGATTTAGATGATTATGGTAATTATTATAGAGTAACAGATAGTACATTAAATAATAATACAGACTATATAGGAGTATTAAATTTAGATTTCGAAAGAAGAGTAAAACTAAATGATGATGGTTCAGAAAGTTATTTCTTTCCAAAAAAACAATTAGGAAGTTATACAAGTATTGTAAATAATTTTGTGAGTGAAGAAGCACAAGATTTTTATAAATACATTGATGGCAAAGGTGAAAATATTGCAAAAGCATATTACACAGCATTAGGTAGAGAAAGATATGGAATGTATAGAATAAATAACTTGCAAATTAATGAAATTAATAAAAATGATTAAAACAATAATAATAAAATGAAGGAATATAGTGTGAATTAAAAAATAATTAAATTTTACAGAATAACAAATATAAAAAAGTTAATACTAATAATATAAAAAATTAAGGAGAGATTTTGATGAAAAGTAAGTCAAACAAATTCCTAATTAAAATATTATTAGTATTTTTTTTATTAATAATATATATATATGTTTTAGCAATTACAACTTTACCAGACCAGTTAGTTGTATTTGAAGGAGAAAAAATATCAATAAAAACATTATTAGGATTTAATGTAAGAACGAGAGATGAAGATACAATAGAAACAATTTCAAATAATAATCAAGCAATTAGTAAAACAACAGGAAAAACAGCATTAGAAGTAAGTTTATTTAACACTATAAATATAAAAAATGTAGATGTAGATGTATTACCTAGAACAAAAGTAATACCAGTAGGAAATATAGCAGGACTTAAATTATATACAAATGGAGTATTAGTAGTAGGAATGTCAGAAATAGAAGGAGCTGACAACAAAAAATATAAACCATATGAAAACACAGGAATAAAAGAAGGAGATACAATTATAAAAATAAATGAACAACAAATAAATTCAACAGATGAATTAATACAAACAGTTAATCTATCAGGAGGAAAAGACATAGAAATAAAATACATTCATGGAGAAGAAACAAAAGAATGTAGCATATCACCTGTAAAAACAAGTGATAGTCAATACAAATTAGGATTATGGGTAAGAGATAGTGCAGCAGGAGTAGGTACAGTAAGCTTTTATGAGCCATCAACAAAAACATTTGGAGCATTAGGCCATGGAATAACAGATATAGATACAAATGAATTAATAAACATAGCATCAGGAGAATTTGTAACAACAAGAATACTAAATGTAACAAAAGGAGAAAGCGGAACACCAGGAAAAATACAAGGAACAGTAGAAAATCAAAGAAACATTGGAAAAATATACAAAAATACAAAATTTGGAATATACGGAAAAGTAGACAACTTAGCAAGTCTAAATATTGATACATCAAAAGAAATGGAAGTAGCATTAAGAGAAGAAATAGCTACAGGAAAAGCAGCAATATTATGCAGTCTAGATAATCAAAAACCACAAGAATATGAAATAGAAATAGAAAAAATATATAAAGAAAATAACTACGACAACAAAAGTATGCAAATAAAAGTAACAGATCAAAGATTAATAGAAAAAACAGGTGGAATAATACAAGGAATGTCAGGATCACCAATAATACAAAACGGAAAATTTTGCCGGAGCAGTAACCCATGTACTAGTAAATAATCCAAAAGAAGGATATGCAGTGTTTGGAGACATCATGTTAAAACAATCAAAAGAAATAAATTAGTGCCAATAGTTCCGGGTTTAAATGGCAACTTAAGAATAAAAAAGTCAAGAAAAAATAGCGAACAAAAATTTTAGGAAATTTTAAAAAAACTATTGACAAAAAAATAAAATATGTATAAAATGATATCAGAAAAAAACGAACATCAATTCGCAAAACAAAAATTCAGTAAGGAGTGATAGAAATGAATATAGTAAAAAACAAAAAAATGATAAAAATAATGATAAATAAAAGTACAGAAAGGCATCCAGTACCAATATTAGGAATAGATTATAAAGTAAAAATTATATATAAAAACATTAGAATAACAGAGTTAGATATCGAAGGAAAAATAATAAAAATATCACTACCAAATAAATATAAAAAAATTAATAATAATGAAATATTAGATTTAGCAATAGAAAAAATGTATGAACAAATTGCAAAAGTAGAAATCGAAAGAGCAATGGAAAAATATAGAATTAAGTTAGGAATTGCACCAGAAGAATATGAAATTAAAAAAATAAATACATTAGGCAAATGTGAAGAAAACAAAATAACAATACATCCTGAAATTGTAAAATACAATAGAAAAATAATTGATTATGTTGTATTACATCAATATTGTCATCTAAAATATAAAACACATTCTAAAAGATTCTTTGATATGTTAGAAAAATACAACCCAGATTATAAAAAATGTGAAATAGCATTATTAAATATATAAAAAAATATAGAAAAACACTAAAAGTAAATAATTTGAAAATAATGTAAAAATATGGTATAATTAAAATATATGATACCAAAAAGGTATATGCAGAAGTCCTTTCAAGAGGACCCGGACAAAAATAAAAAAGGAGGACGCAGATATGAAGGAAGAATTAAGGCATGTAATGGCAGAAAGAGTACCAGAGGTTGGAATCCATTGTATAGGAAAAGAAACAAACCAAAATGGACTTACCGATCCAATAGTTACAGATCTGGTAGAAAAAGTAAAAGAAGTGATGCCGAAAAAGTATCTGATAACTACTGAAGGTGGTCAATACTTAGTGAATGTTATTTGATTTCCTTCAATCAATTGCAAAATAGGTAGCAGAATTTATAGTCTGCTGCCTGTTTTTATATATGTAAAAATTATTAAGTATAGACAACAAATATAAAATATGATATTATAATCTTGAATTGTAGAAATTTTATATTGGGGTATCGCCAAGCGGTAAGGCATCGGACTCTGACTCTTGTCGTTATACCTCGAATAATAAATTTTGTAATACTTGCAATATAAGGTTTTGATGTTCTATAATAATTAAAAAATCGTAGAACATCTAACCAAATATCTAACCAATTAAATATCTATAAAAATATTGGGGTGTAGCCAAGCGGTAAGGCAGATGGCTCTGACCCATCGATGCGTAAGTTCGAATCTTACCACCCCAACCAGTATCTTAGTCTGTAAATGTAAGTACATTTGATAATACATTTGCAGATTTATTTTTTGTATCTTTTTCTAAATGGGCATAAATATTAGCAGTAGTAGAATAAGTAGAATGACCTAACCAATCTTGAATTTCTTTCATAGGTATTCCTTTAGCAAGTAAAAGACTCGCACAAGAATGCCTTAAATCGTGAAATCTTATTTTTTTCAAAATATCTTTATTTTTATCCATTATTAAAGTGAAATGGTCTGTTACATACTCTGGTCTAAATAATTTGCCCATAGAATCTACACAGATATAATCTAAATATTTTTTATTATAACTATTTCCACATAATTTCTTATTTTCATCAATTTGTTTTTTGTGTTCTTGTAAAACAACAATAATATCATCTACTAATGGCAAAGTCCTATAACTAGATTGATTTT
>CANPZT010000066.1 GCA_947589135.1 uncultured Clostridia bacterium
CATCTGTATCTCCTGCAATGTAATATCTACAATTATTTATTTCTATAACATAACCCACCCATTCATTTTCCTTTGGATGGAAATTTTTATTTATATTGTAAGCTGGTATTGTTTCAAATTTAATTTCCTCTACCATATAATTTTGATTTGGTTTTACTGTAATTACATAATCTTGCTTAAATCCTTTTTTTAATACTTTTGTTAATAATGCTTCTGGTATTATAATTACTGTATCTTGTTTGCATATTTTGTCTATATCTTCTTCTGAATAATGATCATAATGGTCATGTGTTATAAATATAATATCTGCATCATTGTATTCTTTATCTATTTTAAATGGATCTATATAAATTATCTTTTCCTTACTTATTTTTATACTGCTATGACATAAAACTTGTATATTTTCTAACATCAAATTTCTCCTTTAACTTTTTTATTTTTTCAATTAATGCTTCTTTTAATAAAAATTTTATTTCTATATCTTTTAAGATAAGTTTGACTCTACTGATATTTCTGTTATTTCTGATTTCTATTCTCCTAATGAAATATATTCTTGAAAAAATCTTTTATTTTTTCTATAACACTTTTCTTTTGAATTACCATTGGAAGCTCCTTATCAGATATTTCTTCATTTTGAATTTTTTTATTTTTAAATATATTATCAGGAGCATAATATTCTGAAATTCTTTTCTGATATAAAATATCATTATTTTTCCAAATGTTTATTAATTCTTTTTTCTCTTCATCTGTCGCAATATATTTATAATATAAAATTGATATTAAATCTTTAGTTTGAGACAATATCTTTTGGTCTTTTAAACTTTTATTTTTATCTATTATTACTGTTTTATCAGAATTTCTAGCTAATTCCTCTAGTTGCTTCAAAAAATCACTTGAAATTTTAGAAGCAAAACTATAATTAACATATTTTAATATTTCTGTTGTCTCTTTTGCAACATCAAACATAACTTGATTATCTTTCATTTGAATCTCCATCTGTATCTTTTGAAAATATATTTTTAAATTTCTCTTGCAAAAAATTAATAGTTTCCTTAATTTTTTGTTGAACTTTTTTTATATCACTAAGCTTTCTTCCATTCTCTCCTACTTCCATTGCCATATTTTTAACAGCTTGAGCATCAAACAAATTCTGTTCTTCTTTTTGAGCTTGAACTGGTAGAGGGGTGAAATTATACTCTTTTTCCTCAGGCATTTTTTGTTCTTCAATAATAATATCTTTATCCATTGGAACTCCACCTATAAAATCAAATAATTTTTGCGTAATTTCTTCTTTTGAAGAATCAAATACTCCTCTAGCTCCATTTGGAGTTATTTTTCCTATTCCTGGCAATTTTTCTGTCATCTCTCTATTACAAATTGCAGGAATAAAGTATCTTACAATGTCAGCTTCTTTAGTTTCATCTATTTCAATTGTTAACGCATGTCCTCTATCTCTTACCATCATAAAAACTTTATTTTCCATTGAAACTATATCTGTAGGTCCAATATCTAAATCTTTTGGAAATTTATCAAATATTTCTTTTGATAATTCTGTTTCTTCACCATATAATACTATTTCATCAAATTCATTATCTTTTTCTCCAATAATTGGCATAGACTGCATTATTCTAAAATTATTCATTATAGAAGAATGAATAACATGAAGTAATTCATTAATAGTTTTAGATTTTTGAAATAAATTTTCAGTTCTTAAACCATAAGACAATGTATAACCTTTAAATTCTTTTTTTACATCTTCTACTAAAGCTTCACTCATATCTGAAAAATTATCTTGATATAATTTTCTAACATCTCCTGAAGAATTATTAAAATTAACTAAATTATTTCTAACTTGAGAAATTTTTTCTTTCAAGACGTTACTATCTCTGCCAAAACATTTAATCATATTAGAAAGTTCAAATTCTATATCTCTTAATTCTTTATAAAGTTTGTCTACATATTGAATTTTACTGTTTTCATCATAATTATCTTTTTCTGATGGAGCTAATTCTACAAGTGAATTTTTAACTCTCATATTACTATTTAAAAATTTTTTAAATTTTTCATAATTTTGTTTTCTTTCTTCTTCATCCATATTTAATTCTCTTCCTTTAACTTATATTCTTAGTTATACTTATCTAATCTTTCTTAAAGTATCCTATTCCTCTATCATTATATAATTACACTTTTTGTGTCAATAAATTATTGTCAACTCCTAATATTTAAAATTCTCAGACCTACTGAAATATCAAGCTTATTCTTATTGTGTCGATAAATTGATTACTCATATATATTTAAATTTTTTGATTTTATTGAAAAAACAGTCTTATTTCTTATTGTGTCGTAAGTACCTATCTTCCTCTGAAAACACACAGCCACAATATTTCTGCATATACAAACCTAATTCTCTTGCTTTAGCTTGTCCATCTCTAAAGCCAACTCTAAAATCTCTATATAAGAATTTCACATCATATTTTTTAGCCATTTTCTCTGCAATTTCTACTATAGCATCATGATTTTGATATGGGCTTACCAATAAAGTAGTAGAAAAATAGTCATATCCATTTTCTTTAGCATATTTTGCAGTTTGTTCTAATCTGACTGGATAACAATAATTTTTACATCTATTTTCTAAGTCTCCTATTACATTTTTGCAAAACTCTTTTAATCCATAATCCTCTTCAAATATTGCTTTTACATTAATATCTTCTGTATACTGTTTTAAAGTATCTCTTCTTGCTTTATATTCCGTATATGGATGAATGTTAGGATTAAACCAATATACTGTTGGCTCTATTCCTTCTTTTCTTAAAGAATCTATACAATACACACTACAAGGTGCGCAACAAGTATGTAACAATAATTTCATTTTTTCCTCTTTTCTTTATTTTAAATTTAATCAAATATAATAATTTATTTTTGCAATGGCTTGTGGGGACCATTCAAAAATTCTTTAAAAGTTTGTAAGAACTTTTATTAGAATTTTTAGAATGGGGAGAATGGAAAAAATAAATTATTATATTTGATTTTATTTATAATTAATGTAAAATTCACTCTTTTGTATACTCATACCCCAAATGTTTATAAGCAGGAGGTAATACCATTCTACCCCTTAGAGTTCTTGCAATAAAACCAATTTGAATTAAATAAGGTTCATAAACATCTTCAATCGTATCAATTTCTTCTCCTATTGATGCTGCTAGTGCCTCAATTCCAACTGGTCTTCCACTATATTGAACTATCATTGTTTCTAATAATCTTCTATCAATTTCATCTAAACCTAATTCGTCAATTTCTAATTTATTTAGTGCATGTTTTGCAATTTTTAAATTAATATCGCCATCTCCTAATACCAGTGCATAATCTCTTACTCTTTTTAAAAGTCTATTAGCAATTCTAGGAGTACCTCTAGACCTTCTTGCTATTTCCATTGCTGCTGTTTCTTCTATGTTTACTTGTAGAATTTTACTTGACCTTTTAACAATTGTTGCTAAATCTGTTGATGAATATAATTCTAGTCTTTCTACAATTCCAAATCTATCACGAAGTGGTGTTGTTAAAGCTCCTGCTTTTGTTGTAGCTCCAATCAATGTAAATCTTGGTAAGTCAATTCTAATTGATTTTGCACTTGGCCCTTTTCCTATTACAATATCTAAAGTGTAATCTTCTAACGCTGGATATAAGATTTCTTCTACACTTTTACTTAGTCTATGAATTTCATCTATAAATAAAACATCAAATTCAGAAAGCCCTGTTAAAATAGCTGCTAAATCTCCTGGCTTTTCTATTGCTGGTCCAGATGTTATTTTTATATTAGATTTCATTTCATTTGCTATAATATTAGATAATGTTGTCTTTCCAAGTCCTGGAGGTCCATATAGTAAAACATGGTCTAAAGCTTCTTTTCTTTTCTTCGCCGCTTCTATATATATTTTCATGTTTTCTTTTACTTTATCTTGTCCAATATATTCTCTCAAATTTTTTGGTCTTAATGAATTTTCTAATCTTTCTTCCGATTGGTTTTCTAATTGTGGATTTATAATTCTTTCTTCGTCCATTTTATATATCCTTTTTGATAAATTTGGGCAAATTAAAGGTTTCCCATTAACCTACTTTAGTAAATTATTAACAATAATTGAATTTGAAATATTTAATTCTGTTTTCATATTTTGATAATATTTTTCTAGTAATGATTTTTCCTCTTCATTCAATTCTTCTAAATTTATTATTTCTCCTGTTTTTTTATTATACCAGTCTTCATCATAATAATAATCTTTTGTTATAATTCTTTCATTATTCAAACAAACAAAATCTTTATTTGCAAACATATTTGTTCCTAATGATAAACCATCTTGTATATCACATAAATATGCAAGTGTTGGTTTTATATCTAATTTATTTATGGTTTTATCTATTTTTATATCCTTTACTCCTGGAATTTTCATTCCACATGCTACTCTTGTATAATTTAATTTTAAATCTATATCTGTTAAGTCTTCATCTATATATTGTAAAAAATCTATCATTTCTTCATTATACATATTTAAGCCGTTATGGTCTCCAAATACTAAAATAGCTGTATTTTCGTATAAACCTTTATTTTTTAGTTCATCTATAAATACACCAAATGCATAGTCGGCATAATTAACTGCTTCTAAGTAGTTTCCAAAATAAGTATCTTTATATTTTCCAACATCAACGCTTACTTTGTTTCTATCTTGTAATCCTTCTAACGTATATGGTGTATGAGAAGATGCTGCTACTACATAAGAAATAAACGGCTGATTAAACTTTTGCATTTTTTGAACTGCTTGCATATATAATAACTCATCTGATAAGTCTCCATTAATATTTTCTGATAAATCATCAAATTGTTCTTTTAATGATAAATCATCAATTTTAAGTCTTCCATATACATTTCCTCTATTCCAAAAATAAGGATAATTTCCATGCATATAAGATGTATAATAATTTGCATTATTAAATATTTTAAATAAGTCATCATAAGTATTTGTATAATACTTACTAAAAGACATTCCATTTTCCATTGGATATAATGAAGTAATTGCAGTATGTTCAGAGTCAGCTGTTGTTGAATAACTTTGCATATGCATCTCTGTAAACTCTATATTTTCTGCTAAAAATTTATTTAAGTTGGGTGTAATTTGTGTTCCATTAATTTCTTTATTTATAACAAATTCTTGTACAGATTCTAATTGAAGTATAATTATGTTCTTATCCTTTAAAATTCCTTTAAAATTATATTGTATATCGCCATATTCTGAAGCATATTCTTCCTTTAAGTTCTCATAATCTTTTATCATATCTTGAAAAGATTTATATTTTGATTGTCTTTTTATATTTGCTGCACTCTCAAAATCATAAATATGATATCCAAATATTGTTGACTTTCTTATTTGCATATCTTTATTATAAGATAATTGTTTTCCATTTTCTATATATTGTACTCCTATAATACAAAATATTATGAGACCTATAATTCCCGTTATCCACTTTATTATCAATTGTTTCTTATTCTTTTTTTCCTTTTTTTCTAGTTGTATTACTTTAAATATGAACAAAATTAACAAAATTACTATATCAATAAAATATAAAATTTGCTTCATTTCAATTATCATTGGTAAAGTACTAATAATTTCTTCGCCATATTGTAAATTACTGAATTGTGCAATTGATAATACACTATTTGAATATGTGTAGTAAATATTATCTGAAAATAACATTATACTTAATAATAAATCTACTAATATAGTTACAATTACTCTTGGCCTATTGGGTAAAACACATAAAAAACATCCTATTACTACAATAAAGCTAATTGTTCCTATTATTGTTTCTAGTTCTATATTTTCATTAATTGCTATTGTATTATTATAGAATAATATTGTTTTTAATAATATAATTATTCCTATTACTATAACAAACCATATTGAATTAACAAATTTATTTAACTTTTCCTTTGCTTTTTTTATTTGTACATCAATTGTCACGCTATCTCTCCTGTTTCTATATTTTATCTATAAAGTCGCTTATAATTTCTAACATTTTTGTATTGTCTTCTTTATATTTTACTGGTGTAAATGTTTTTAATTTTGAAAGCGCTTTTTCTAGTTCTCCTACTTCTTTAATTCCAATAATATATCCTTTTTCATCGAATAATTTTACAATTTCTTTTTGATGATTATTTACATGTTCATTATACTCATGATTTCTTGGTATAGCTATTACTTTTTTCCCTTTTTTTATTGATGAAATAATAGAACCTACTCCTCCATGTGTAATAATAACATCTGCTTTATTTTGATATTGTTCCAACTTTTGTTTTGGGATTAATCCAAATATTTTCATATTACTTGACTCATATTTCGTATATCCTGATTGTACAATTACTTCATCTTCTATTACTTTCTTTTCAATTAATTTTTCTATTTCTTCTAATAGTCTGTGAAAACTATTATTTTGTGTTCCTAATAATACTAAAATCATTAATAAATTGAACCTCCATAAACAGCTTTTGGATAGATTTTTAACATTTCTTCCCATTGCACAATAAATAAATCAGCAATTGGATAAATTAATCTTCCTGTAGCTGTTTTTTTATTTTTATTGGCAAATGTTTCTATATAGATAATCTTACTTCTAAATATTTTTCCTATAATACACATTGGACCTGCTGTATGCGTTCCTGTTGTTATTATTACTTTTGGTCTTAATTTAAAATAATAATATATTGTTTTAATACAAAGATATAAATATTGGAAAATATATATAAATAATTTTGCTCTTGTTCCATATGGTAAAAAGTATAGTTTTTCTCCATATTTTTCTTTTAATGATTCATTTGCTTTGTCTTTTTCTGTTATAATATGATATTCATATTTTTCAAACAAAGGAGCTAGTTGTAATAATTCGTCTAAGTGTCCTCCTGTACTTGATATAAATAATACTTTTTTCTTCATTGTCTGCACCTTTTTCACTTCAAAATATTTATCCTTATTATATCGTTTTTATAATTATATGTCTAGTAATTTATGGCAATCACTTAAAATTATTGTGATAATTTAATTTATTAAATGTAATAGCGTGAAGAGACTACTATTTTTATATTTTGCAGTGAATTGTGGGGACCTTTCAAAAATTCTCAAAAGTTCGAAAGAACTTTTGTTAGAATTTTTAGAATGGGGATAACGAAAAAATATAAAAATAGTAGTCTCTGGGAGCGAGTAGCTTATGAACTAAAATTGTCACAATAATTTTAAGTGATTGCTATATTAATAAATAGAGCACAAAAAGTGAACTAAATTTATTTAGTTCACTTTTCAGACTGTTGACAAACCCTAGATTTTTTTCTAGGGTTTTCTTCATATTTTATTTTTTTCTATAAAAAATAAAAATT
>CANPZT010000067.1 GCA_947589135.1 uncultured Clostridia bacterium
AATTTAGCCCTAAAAAACTAAATTTTTAGGGCTAATGTTTAAAAAATTTTGGGACATTTTCAAATTTCATTGACAGAGCTATTTGACATAGAGAAGAGCTATTTGACATAGAGAAGAGACAAATAGGATAATTCCATTTGTCTCAATGTCTTAAATTTCTTTTTCCAAGTAAACAGAGTAGATATAGGTTTTATTTACTTTTCTGTTTAAAGCTTTTTCTAAAGCTTTTTTATATAATTCGAGTTGCTTTTGATATTTTTGTAGTAATTCTTTTTCTTTTCCTTTTTCTACGTAGTCTGTTTTATAATCTACTAATACTAGTTCGTCTTTTTCATTGATATAATACAAATCTATAATTCCTTGTACTAAAATTTTTTCTTCGATTTCTTTTAAATTTTCTGCTTTTTGTATTTCTTGTATATTCTGTGTTTTTCTTATGTTCTCTGTATTTTCTATGTCTTGTTTATATATTTCTTTTACTGGTATGTTAATATAAAATGGTTTTTCTTTTTCTACTTGTTTTGCTTTTTTTAGTTCTTTCCATATAGTTGATTTTGTAAATGCTAATATTTTGTAAGGAGAAATTACTTCCGCTTCTTTTTGTGTTATTATTTGCTCTGCAACTAGCTTATTAATTAATTCTTTTACATCTTCTAATGAATAATCTTTTCTTTCATTTAATTTTTGAAGACACAAATGTACTAATGTTCCTTTTTGTGCTGATGTTATAACATTTTTCTCATCTTTTCTCAAAAATTGTGGTTTTGATAAGCTAGGCTTTGCTAATTTAGATGTATTGATTAGAACATCATCTAATGATGGTTCTAAAAAGTTTAAATCAGATTCTATAATTTGTGAATTTCTTTCATTTTCCATTTGTTTAATTTTAGTAACAGAAGATTTTGTTGGAATAGTTGTAGATAGCTCATAATCATATGACCAATTAAGCACTTTTTCTAAATTTTCTAAATTGTTTTCATCTATAGAATTATTTTCTAATATGTTACTAATATTCACATCTTCTTTATCAAATGATTTGAAAGATTTCATTAATTCCTTTTTTTGATAAACTTGTAAGTCTACCAAATCACCAATATTTTCTTTTTCATATTGATAAACAAGCATTATCCAATCTAAATATCTCTTGTATTTTTTTACTAAAATTGGATTAATTTTGCTAAATTCACTATGTTCAATATTTTTATCTATTTCATTGATACTATTAAAAGTTTTTTCGTATCTATTTACTTGTTGGCTAATTTTTTCTAAATCTTGGTCATAATCTTTTGACAATCCTGTAATGAAAAGTTTTTCCTTTGCTCTTGTTAATGCAACATATAAAATTCTCATTTCTTCTGATAATGTTTCAACTAATATTTTATTTTTCAATGCAACTTTTGTTAATGTATTATATTGAACTTGTCTTTCATAATCTATATATTTTACACCAATCCCCATTTCTTGATGTAACAATATATTTTGATTTAAGTCCATTAAATTAAATTGTTTTCCTGTACTTGATAAAAACACAACTGGAAACTCTAATCCTTTACTTTTATGAATACTCATAATTCTTATAACATTGTCATTTTCACCAATTAATTTTGCTGCACCTAAATCTCCGCTACTTAATTTTAGTTTTTCTATAAAATTTATAAAATTGTATAATCCTTTAAAATTACTATTTTCATATTGTTTTGCTCTTTGGAATAACATTTTTAAATTTGCTTGTCTTAAAAGTCCATTTGGCATTAATCCAACATAGTTATAATAACCTGTATCAAGATAAATTTTCCAAATTAATTCATCTAATGCTAAATATTCTTGTTCTTTTCTCCATTTATCTAAAAAGCTGAAAAAATTTTGTATCTTTTCTCTTAATTGTGTAGTAACATCCATCTTTGCTTTTTGCATACAAGTGTAGAAATTATCATATTTATCAGATAAACGTATTTGTACTAATTCGTCATCTGTAAAATTACCTATGTTAGACCTTAATACTGTAACAAGTGGTATGTCTTGCATTGGGTTATCAATAATTTTTAATAAACTCATTATTGTTTGGATTTCTATTGAATCTAAATATTCTTGTGAGCTATCTGAAAATACTGGCATATTTAGATATATAATTTCTTGTTCGTAAATTGGTGCAATATTTGATGTTGACCTTAAAAGTACAACAATATCTTTATATTGTATATCTCTATATATATTCTTTTTTACATCCCATACTTTAAATTTACTATCAATTAATTTTTTTATTTGATTTGCAACAAACCTTGCCTCTAATTCAATGTCTTCTATTCTTTCTGTATCTTCTTTTTCTTCTTCATCATCTTCTAAATCGTCATCAGTTTCTTCTATTGAATATTTTGCTTCCGCTTCATTTATTTCTTCTTTCAAATCAATAACATGTATCTCTGTTTTTAGGTTTTGTTCTGTTGATGGATAATCCGCTCCTAAATTCAAATATTCTTCTTCGTTATATTCAATATCTCCTAAAAGATTGCTCATAATGTCTTGAAATATCAAATTTGTAAATTTAAGTACATTTTCTCTACTTCTAAAATTTTTGAATAATTTAATTTTTAGGCTATCATTTTCTTTTTTATTTTCAATGGTTTTGTATGTTTCGTATTTATTTAAAAACAGTTCTGGCATAGCTTGTCTAAATTTGTAAATACTTTGTTTTACATCTCCTACCATAAAAATATTATCTCCATTTGAAACGGAAGTTAAAATATACTCTTGAACTAAATTACTATCTTGATATTCGTCAATTGCTATTTCACTATATTTTTGTTTGTATTTTTTAGCAACTTCTGTTGGTTTAATTATTCCATTTTCTTCTTTTAATAATATTTTTAAAGCAAAATGTTCAATATCATTAAAATCAACTAAATTTCTTTCTCTTTTCCTTTTTGAAAATTCTTCTCCAAATTCTAATATTAAATTTTCTAAATCTTTTAAAATAGCATACATATCTTTAATATCTTGCTTTGCTTCTTTAGAATCACATATTAAAATTTTATCTAATACCTTATTTAGTTTTTTCTTTACATCATCACGAACTGCTTTTGCTTGTTCCTTTATTTCTGATTCTACTTTTTTTCTTGGCCAAGTAATAAATTTAATATTTTCTCTTATTTCATATGCCGTATCCCAATTTTCTAAATTATTTTTTAAATTTTGTAACATGTCAATATCGTTTCTAATTGTTTGCTGAAATTTATCTAGTTCTGGGTCATATGATAAATTTTTTTCTGTTTCTTGCAATGATGTAATGTCATCAATTAGTTCTTCTTCTACTTCTTTTAATAAATTTTCTCCCCAAATTGTTTTACTAAAATCATTATCAGATTTTAAGTTAAACATTTCTATTTTTTCATTTAGCCACTTTTCAGGGAAAGGATTACTTTGTATATATGTATAGATTTTTAATATAATTTCTTTTAAAGGAGTATCATCTCTATAACTTGTATATGTATTAATTAACTTTGTAAAAATCTCATTTTCTTCTTCATATTTCTTTTCAAAAAGTTCTTCTATTACCTCTTGCTTTAATAATTCAATCTCTGTTGTGTCTCCAATTCTAAAATTTGGAGATATATTATCTAACTCATAAAAATAATTTCTTACAACTTCTAAACAAAAAGAATCAATAGTACAAATTGAAGCTCTATTTAATAAATTAATTTGTTTTTGTAAATTTTGATTTTCAGGGTCTTCCTCTAGTTTTTTATAAATAGCATCTAACACCCTTTCTCTCATTTCAGAAGCCGCAGCATTTGTGAAAGTAACAACTAATAACTTATCTATATCAACATTTTCATTTATAATTTTATTAATTATTCTTTCTACAAGCACAGCAGTTTTACCACTACCTGCTGCAGCAGCAACTAAAATATTTGAATTTTTTTCATAAATTGCTTGTTTTTGCTCCTTTGTCCAATCCATCACTTTAACTCCTTCTTGCCATCTGCCATCGGTTCCGGGTTTAAATGGCAACCTTTGCCATCGGTTCCGGGTCATCGGTTCCGGGTTTAAATGACAACCTTTGTTTTTATATTTCTTACCATTTTATTTGTTCTAAATTTACTAATTCGTTTTTCCTAAAGGTCATTTTTAATAAGCATGGTGAAGTTATGTCTAACTCTTTTCTTTTATATTCAAGATTTAATCTCTCATTTACCTTACAATAACTTAATAAGTAAAATTTAATTGCACCACCATGGCTTACAACTGCTATTCTTTTTCCATTATATTTTTCAAGTATTTCACTAATAAATTCATTCATTCTTTTATTTGTATCATTTGCACTTTCACCATCACGAGTTTTAAATGTTGGGAAAGCTAACTGTTCGCGAGAAGGATCTCTAGTTGCTTTATCATTCATAAATTTTGACAAATCTTCTATATTTCCAAGCTTTCTTTCACATAATCTTTTATCTAAATTGTATTGTAAATTATTTTTATATGATATATATTTTGCAGTAGCTTTGGCTCTTGTATAATTGCTTGACCAGATAGCATCAAGCTTTTGTAACTCGACGTTTTCACTTAACTTTTGAGATTGTTTTTCACCTTGTACAGATAATATTTCTTTTTCATTAATCATTTGAGAATCTTCATTTGTATTTCTAATTCCATTTTCATCAATAGTTTCAGCATGTCTAATTAAATAAATAATAGTATCCATCATCTTAAATAATTTCCACCTCTTATTTTTACATCTTTTTCTTTTTGATTTTCGTCTGTCCATATATCAGCTAATGTTATATTTCTCGTTCCATCTTGACTTTTTCCTAGAGATATTGCTCTTAATTTCACATTTTCCATTTTTATGCCCTTTTCTATTAACTCAAAATATTCTCTTTCCTCTTCTTCTGTTCCTTGTGTATTTATACCTTTTAAAACAATATCACTAATTTCTGCATTTCTTATTTTTAATCTTAAATCTTTCATTACTGTTGCAATTATATCGCCTTTATCTTTTCCAGAAAATTTATTATAAATTCTTTTTGCTTCTTCGAAATCTTTTCTAGATATAAGGTTTTCTACTACTATTCTCACCGCTTGTCCTAAATCTTTACCACATAATTCTTGTATTTGATATATTGTCGTTTCTGGATTTACAACATGAAATCTGTCAGATTTTTCTCTTATTGCAGTTCCAATTTGAATTAAAATCTGTCTTTTTTCTTGTTGCTCTGTCAAACTAAATGTAGTCTTTGGTTTGCTATCCACTCTTTTTTTTGCTTCTTCTTCAATTATTTTCTTTGCTTTTTCAATATCTACTGTTCCATTTGCTAAATTACTTATTATTTCCAATATACTTTTGGGGATATCATTTTTAATTCTTTCTAATGCTTTGCTTTGTTGAATTTTTGAAATTTTATTGTTTATCTTACTTTTTACTGAACCTATTAAAATTTCATTTTCTATTTCCATTTCCGTTGTTATTTTTTGTTTTAGAGCCTTCAATTCTTCTAAATCTTCTGTTTGACTTTGAGCAATATCTATTGCCTCTACTAATTTTCTATCTATAATTCTTTGATATTTATTTATTTTTTTTATAATATTTGATATAGCATTTGATAAATTATATTTTTTTAAATTTTTAACATCATAAAAAAAACTTGATTTTGTCAATTCTTCAACATCCATTAAAATATTTAATTTTTCTACCTGTTCGATAGTTAATGGATAATTTTGTATCTTTTTCACTTCTTCTAGTATGTTAGCAACATTTTTTCTTCTTTCATATTTTGAAATATCTCTTATTTCTTCTATACTATTTTGAATTTTAGTAATACATGAATTTATTATTTCTATTTCTTCTTCTGTTAATTGTTTTTGTTTTACATTATCTACTTTATTACTTTTAAAATATAAATTTTTATATCGTTCTCTCATTTGTTGCATTTTTTGGTGTGCTTCTTTATTTCTATTACTAACTATTTCACTATAACTATATCTTTTACTTTTTTTTGTACTTTCTTGTTTATCTATCTTTTGTTTAATTTGTTTTATATCTTCTAGTGGAATATCTAATTCAAAAGATATTAATTCTAAATCAAAACCACTTTGGATCAACTCTTTTATTTCGTCTACTTCATTATCTTTTATCATACTATCCATTCCTTTACAATTTATTTATTTTTTTATCGATTGTATTTAAAATTATATCTTTCGTATTCAATAAGTTTTATTAGAATTATAATATAAATTTATATATTTTTCAATATTCTTGTAACTATTAATTTAGATATACGAAAAACCCCCAGATACATCTGGAGGCTTTCGTGTAATACCAAGTTACAAAATTAGTCGGTAGAGTCCGTAAAACTCTCAATCTCACTCTCAATCATTATAATGTTTTGCATACCTTTAAGGAAATCTAATACTTTCACTTTTCTATCAGAATAATATTCCTGTACAAAATCATTGATAAACTTAGCGAAAGTCATCCAGACAATTGGTTCTTTCGTTGAAACTTTTACCTTTGAGAAAATAATCTTTGTAGACATTTCTTTAAGTCTAACAGCTGTATTTGCAATTTCAAAGATTTCCTGCTGTTTTTTAGCTTTTAACTTTTTCAATCCCATAGCTGTTAAGACATACTTCACTCTTTCTTCGATAGGCTGTGTCTTATCAACACTACTAAAAATCTCTTCAAGCTGAGGTATGTCAGGCATACATTCCATTTCGACTCTGTTTTCAGACTTTCCGACCCCTGCATTTTCGTTCTGCTCGGAAGTTTCTTCTTCCTCTGTTGCTGTCTGTTCAGTCTGTTCGGAAATTTCTTCTTCCTCTGCTTCTGATTGTTCAGTCTGTTCAGAAATTTCTTCTTCCTCCGCTTCTGATTGTTCAGTCTGTTCAGAAATTTCTTCTTCCTCTGCTTCTACCTGTTCGGTCTGCTCGGGAATTTCTTCAGCAAATTCTACTGCTTCTACTATTATTTCATTATTAAATTCATAATCCTTATACTGGATTATTGCTTTAATCAGTTGCATAATAGTCACATAAATTTTGCTGTTTTTAAACTTACTTGCAACCTGTCTTGTACACCAAACCTTGTCCCATTGTCTGTAATTAACGCCGTTGCTCTTTAAGATTTCTTCGATATTATTCCAAGTAATCTTACTAGCCTGTTCTGCAGATTTGATTATACTCTGAAAAAGTTCCTGCCTATTGTCCATTTCAAGCCAACTTGAAACGGACTTTACAAATTCTTCATACGAACTGGACTTTTGGGCTAATTCGTTCAATTCCGGTATTTCATATTCCTTTTTACTTGGAATTTTAGAATCGTTCGGATTGTTTTCCTCTACCACTGCCTGTTCAGCCTGCTCGAAAGTTTCTTCTTCCTCTGCTTCCTCCTCTGCTTCTGCCTGTTCGGT
>CANPZT010000068.1 GCA_947589135.1 uncultured Clostridia bacterium
AGAGAACAAATATTTTTTAGTTGGGACATTTTCTCATTTCTTTACTTAAGACATTATCACATTTCTTTCATATTATATTATAATTGATTATTATAGATTTCTTGCTATTATACAAAAAATGTTATATAATATCACATATATTAAAATAATGTGATATAAAAAAATCATTTTATAAAGAGCTTATATATGGAGGTACCAAATATGATAGATATTAAATTCTTAAGAGAAAATCCTAATATTGTAAAGGAAAATATTAAGAAAAAGTTTCAAGATAATAAACTTGGCTTAGTAGATGAAATTATTGAATTAGACAAAAAGAATAGAGAATGTAAGTTAAATGGTGATAATTTAAGAAATCAAAGAAAAACTTTAAGTTCACAAATTGGTGAATTAATGAAATCTGGGCAAAAAGAAGAAGCAGAAAAAGTTAAAGAACAAGTTTCTAAAATAAACGATAGCCTAAATCAAAATGAATTATTAGAAACAAAATATGCAGAAGAAATCAATGAAAAAATGATGAGAATACCAAACATAATTCATGAATCTGTTCCTATTGGAAAAGATGATAGCGAAAATGTAGAAATAGAAAAATTTGGAGAACCAATTGTTCCAGATTATGAAATTCCTTTTCATGGTGAAATTTTAGAAGCTTTAGGTGGACTTGATTTAGATAGTGCAAGAAGAGTTGCTGGACAAGGATTTTATTATCTAATAGGAGATATTGCAAGATTACATTCTGCTGTATTAACGTATGCAAGAGACTTTATGATTAATAAAGGTTTCACTTATTGCATTCCACCTTATATGATTCGTAGTGATGTAGTAACAGGTGTTATGAGCTTTGAAGAAATGGATGCTATGATGTATAAAATAGAAGGTGAAGATTTATATTTAATTGGAACTAGCGAACATTCTATGATTGGAAAATTTAAAGACCAAATTCTTAAGAAGGAAAATATGCCTTATACTATGACATCTTATTCTCCTTGCTTTAGAAAAGAAAAAGGTGCTCATGGAATTGAAGAACGTGGTGTATATAGAATTCATCAATTTGAAAAGCAAGAAATGATTGTAGTTTGTGAGCCTGAAGATTCTTGGGACTGGTATAATAAGATGTGGTCTTATACAGTAGAATTTTTTAGGAGTATGAATATTCCTATTAGAACATTAGAATGCTGTTCTGGAGATTTAGCAGATTTAAAAGCAAAATCTTGTGATGTAGAAGCATGGTCACCTAGACAACAAAAATATTTTGAAGTTGGTAGTTGTTCTAATTTAACAGATGCTCAAGCAAGAAGATTAGGTATTAGAATAAAAGGAGAAAATGGCAATTATTTTGCTCACACTTTAAATAATACTGTAGTCGCTCCCCCTCGTATGTTAATCTCTATAATTGAAAATAATTATCAACCAGACGGAAGTGTAATTATACCAGAAGTTTTAAGACCTTATATGGGAGGATTAGAAAAAATATTAATAAAAAATAACAAATAATAAACAAAATTTAATATACAAAATGAAATAATAAAATTAATGAATAAAAGGATGTTGAAATATGAATACATTAAATAATCCATATAGTTTTTTTGTTTTTGATAAATCTGAAATCTTTTCTGATGCAAATAATGATTATTGTACTATATATTCCAAACAAGATGATAATATTATGCAAGAATATTGTTTTTCAGATGGTTATGCTGCTTTATATCGTAAGGTTGGAGATGATAAATTAGCTGCACTATATGTAAGTGAGCCAAGTGAAGATGTAACTAGTGTATCAATTTATACTCCAACTACTCTTTATCAAGGCATACAAATAAATGATGATTTTGAACACTTAGCTTATATACACCGATATGATCTTGTGCTTTCTGCTATAATATCTGATTTAACACAAAGAATTCCAAGAGGTAAAAATTTTAGTAATTATTTATCTGAAAAATATATAAATAATCATTTAAATTATCTTTTATATAATTATCAATCTATTACTACAGGAGAAAATCAATCATACATTAAAGAATTTAAAAACAATTATATTAGATATACTATGGCATCAAAATTAATTCCAGCACAATACACTATAAAATCTATATTAGGTATAGTTAATAATTATATTGCAACTGGAAAAATTAATATGGATGAACTATTAACTGAATATATACATTTACAAAATTTTCAGGAAATCTGTTCAGGAACAATTCAAAATTTATCTTCATTTATTTATACTCCTTCTGATACTGATTTAGGAAAATTATGTGATTTTTTAAATCAAAAAATTAATAATATAGAAAATTTAATTAATATGTATTTAAGTAATGAATTAGAAAGAGATAATGAAAAAAAATAAAAAATATATCAAATAAATTAGATTAATCTGATTTATTTGATATGAAAATATAGTAAAAACGAAAGGAATTCAATATAAAATGGTAGTAAAAAATCCTCAATTTGAAATTTCAGCAGTAAACCCAAAACAATACCCTAAAAATAAATTACCCGAAATTGTATTAGTTGGAAAATCAAATGTTGGCAAATCAAGTTTTATTAACACAATGATTAATAGAAAAAAACTAGCTAGAACAAGTAGTGAACCTGGAAAAACACGTCAAATAAACTTTTATAACATAGATAATACATTTTATTTTGTCGATTTGCCAGGATATGGTTATAGTAAAATGTCAAAAAAAGAACAAGAACAAGTAGGAATATTTATTGAAGACTATTTATTTCATCGTAAAGAAATATCATTAATTATATTTTTAATTGATATAAGACACCAACCTACTGAAAATGATAAATTAATGTACAACTATATAATATCATCTGGACTACCATTTATTATATTAGCAAACAAAGCAGATAAAATTGCAATTACAAAAGTTGATGATACAGTGAAAAAATTACAAAAAAGTATCAATCCTATTGGAGATATAACAACATTTCCATTCTCTTCAGAAAGAAAAATATATAAAGAAGAAGTTTGGAACGTTATTTTGAGACACTTGGGACAGTCTTAGTTTGTCTCATTTTTCATGTCTAAATTTGTAGAATTTTATCTATTGTTTATTATTTTATCTATTATTTATTACAAAGTTTCATAATAATTTTTATAATAAAATTGCCAGAGAAAATCATTAATCCTTTGGCAATCTTTTATAAATATCTATATTTTATATTTATACTATTATATGCTTTTATCTATATTAGGTAATAATTGCTTCTTTCTTGAAACAACTCCTTCTAAAAATGCTCTGTTATTTTCTAATTTTTTACCAAATGCTTTTTGAATAACCTCATCTGCATTTTCCCCTAGTGCAATAATTTCCGAATTACTATTTAAAATATCTGTAATAGCTAAAACAATTAGTTTTAATCCATTCTTTTGAATTTCGGCCTTCATTGCATTTTCTAATTCTTCTTGCCTTTTCAATACATCTTGAATATCTACTGTATTTACTTGTGCAATAACAAATTTTCTTCCATCTTTATCTTGTTTCTTTGCATCTAGATTTACTAATTCCTCTGCTGTAAAATCACCTAAATCCGTTCCTGCTTTTAACATTTCTAATCCATATGTATTAATATCTATTTCTGCTATTTTTGCTAATTCTTCTAAAGCTTTTTTGTCATGTTCAGTTGTTGTTGGTGATTTTAATAATAAAGTATCTGATATAATAGCACTTGCCATTAATACAGCTTCTTTCTTTTCTATTTTATGTCCGAAACTTTTAAATTCCTCATAAAGAATTGTTGAAGTGCATCCATATGGTTTAGCTGTGTAATATAAAGGCTCTGCTGTTCTGAAATTTCCAATACTATGATGATCTGTAACACTTAATATTTGAGCATTTTTTATTCCATCAGCACTTTGTTCAAAATCATTATGATCCACTAAAATTACTTGTTGTCCTTCTTCTACTTTTTCAATTAATTCAGGAGCTTCTATTCCTAAATAATTTAAAACATATTGTGTTTCTTTATTTACATTTCCTAATCTTACTGCTTTTGTACAATCCCATCCATTTTTTCTATCTAATATTTCTCTTACTATGCTTGAACATATTGTGTCTGTATCAGGACTTTTATGTCCAAAAATTAAAACTTCTTTTTCCATTTATTTTTCCTCCCTATTAAATTTTATTTATTAATTATTTAATTATTATATTTTTAGTAACTACTATTATTCAGCTCCAAACTTTTTTAATTAATCTGCATTTTTAAGTAAAATTTCTAATTCTTGTTTTGTAAAATTATATTTTTTATTACAAAAGTGGCACACAAGTTCTGCCTTTCCCTCTTTTTCAATAATGTCCTGTAATTCATCTTTACCAATTGTAAGTAATCCTTCTGCCATATGTTCTTTTGAACAATCACATTCATATATTGGCGTTATATCTTCTTCCATCATTTTTATATTTTCATCACCTGTAATTCTTTTTGCTATTTCTTCTAAGCTTAATTCTTGATCTAACATTTTAGACATAGCTCCTGCTTTGAAAATTGATTGCTCTATTTTTGATATTTCTTCTTCGGTACTACCTGGCATTAATTGTATTAAATATCCTCCACTTGACTTTACTCCATTTTTATCTACCAATACTCCTAATGCTACTGCAGATTCTCTTTGTTCTGAATTCATAAAATAGTTTGCAAAATCTTCTGCAATTTCTCCTGACACTAATGGAGAAATTCCTATATATGGTTCTTTCATTCCAATATCTTTTATAACATTAATGTATCCTTCTGTTCCTACTGCATTTCCTACATCTAATTTTCCTATATTATTTAATGGTAAATCTACATGTGGGTCTGTGACAAATGCTTTTACTTTTGGAAAATTATTTGCTACTGCTACCATCATTCCTAATGGTCCATTTCCCTTTATTTGTAGTGTTAACTTATCATGTGAGTTTTTCATTTCTACTCCCATAATTGATGCCATTGTTATTACTCTACCTAAAGCTGCTGTTGCTACTGGGCTTAAATCATGCGTTTTTCTAGCCTCTTCTACCATTTGGGTTGTATTTGCACATATGACCGAAACTTTTCCATCATATGCTAAAAATTTCATTATTTTATCAGTCATTTTATTCCACCTTTTTATTTTTTTATTATATTATTATTAACTTGCTTTGAGAGGGGTCCATTCGTTAATTTTTCACATATACTGTTTTTGTATCATATGCTAGTTCTATATTTTCTTCTTTTAATATTTTCATAATTTTATAATTAATATCTTCTACCTCTGTTAAATAACTTGGGTAATCTACTGAATCTGTATAACTAGATACTAAAACATTAATTCCATTATCGCTAATTTCATCAAATTTTACAAGTATTGAATCAGCATAAATTCCTTCTTTTTCTTGTAACATTTCTTCTACTCTATTTTTAAACTTTTCTAGTTTTTCTAAAGGAGTATCTATTTGTATACACAAATTAGTTTTATATCTTCTTTTTTCCATTTTACTCCAATTAATAATTGATGAATTTGATATAATAGAATTTGGTATATTGACTAATGAATTTTCAAATGTTCTTACTCTTGTACTTCTAAAAGTTATATCTTCAACTGTACCTTCATAATTATCCATTTGTATCCAGTCTCCTACAACAAATGGCTTATCTAAAAATATAACTAATCCACCAAATAAATTTTTAGCAGTATCTTGTGCAGCAAGTGTTACAATAACTCCACCTATTCCTAATCCTGCCACAAGACCATTTAAGTTAATACCTAAAAGTGTAATTACAATAAATCCTGCAATAATATAAATAATCACTCTAAGTATTTTTAGAATAAAGTCAAACATGGTGTCATCATCATCTTTGTCCATTTTTTGCTTAATAGTTTTTACAAAAGATGATTGTGGTGTAAAACTTTCTGCAAAACCCTTTGCAAATGTAATAACACTTATTATTTCAAATATTTTAGTTACTCTATACATTGCTTTTTCACTAATATTTATAGGCTTTTCTAAAAATAGTATTGCTATATAAAATCCTAAAATAATGAAAAATATTCTTAATGGCTTATAAAAAGCACTTTCTTTTATTTTTTTTGAATTTTTGGTTTTAAATTTAAACATTCTAATAATGATATATGATAAAACTGAGCTAAAAATTCTAAAAAACAATACAATTACTACTGCAATTAGTATATCTACTATTTCAACTGATGTTACATTTCGTATAAAATCTACTATTTGATTCATCTTCTTCCTCCGTATTACCCCATATAATCTCTTAATTTTTTGCTTCTACTTGGATGTCTTAATTTTCTTAATGCTTTTGCTTCAATTTGTCTAATTCTTTCACGAGTAACATCGAATTCACGGCCTACTTCTTCTAGTGTTCTTGCCTTTCCATCATCTAGTCCAAATCTTAATTTTAATACTTTTGCTTCTCTTGGTGTTAATGTATCCATTACTTCTTCTAATTGAGCCTTTAGTAAAGTATAAGCTGCAGCATCATGAGGTGCAGGTGAATCATCATCTTGAATAAAATCTCCTAAATGACTATCTTCCTCTTCTCCAATAGGTGTTTCTAATGATACTGGATCTTGTGCTATTTTTTGAATTTCCATTACTTTTTCTACTGGAATTTCCATTTCTTCTGCTATTTCTTCTGGGGTTGGCTCTCTTCCTAATTGTTGTAATAAGTGTCTTGATGTTCTAATTAATTTATTTATCGTTTCCACCATGTGTACTGGTATTCTGATTGTCCTTGCTTGATCTGCAATAGCTCTTGTTATTGCTTGTCTAATGCACCA
>CANPZT010000069.1 GCA_947589135.1 uncultured Clostridia bacterium
CTACATTTTGTTAATACTAATCTCATTTCTCCTGATGGTAAACGAACATGTGCATATTTACCTTCTTTAGCCATTAATTGAGCACTTTGTCCAGCTGCTTTTACTAATTTTCCACCTTGTTTTGGATTTAATTCGATGTTGTGTATTAAAGTACCTACTGGAATTGCACTTATTGGCATTGCATTTCCTGGTTTAATGTCAACTGACTCTCCTGATATTACTTTGTCTCCATCTGTTAATCCTTGTGGTGCTAATATATATGCTTTTTCTCCATCTTCATATTGTATTAATGCTATGTTTGCACTTCTGTTTGGGTCATATTCAATTCCAAGTACAGTTGCTTGCATATTATCTTTATTTCTTTTAAAATCCACTATTCTATATTTTTGTCTGTTTCCACCACCTTGGTGTCTTACTGTAATTCTACCATATGAATTTCTTCCTGCATTTTTCTTTTTCTTTGATAATAAAGATTTTTCTGGTGTTTTCTTTGTTATTTCTTCAAATGTAGATACAGTCATGTTTCTTCTTGATGGTGTATATGGTTTGAAGTGTTTCATTCCCATTTTCTATCTTTCCTTTCACAGATTTATGAAAAACTTCGTCTTACGTTGTCAAACTTCACAAATATTTCTTCAATATACTTATGTATTATTTCATCAATATTTGCTCGTTTTCCTAGTAATACTCGTTTTTGATAAATTCTCTACTCTATATATTTACGGATTTTTTCCTGCTCCGCATAACAGATATTCTTTATTCTCCGGGTTCTTTCCCGATATTTTTTCTAAATTAATTCCTAAGCTCCCATGAATTCATCAATAGAATCTTTATACTTAACAGAAACTTTAGTTGTTTTACCACCTTTAGCTAAGTATGAAACTTCTCCTGGGTTTGTATCTATTGTTACAATAGCTTTTTTCCAATCTGAAGTTTTACCTACATGGTATCCAACTCTTTTTTTCTTTCCACTTACATTCATTGTATTTACTTTTAATACTTTTACTTGAAATAGTTTTTCAACTGCTTTTGCTATTTCAACTTTTGTTGCTTTTTTGTTTACTTTGAAAGTATATTTACCTTCTTGTAATTCATCATTACTTTTTTCAGTAACAACTGGTGCAATTATAATTTCTTCTGGTAACATTATGCGTACACCTCCTCTAATTTCTTAACAGTATCAACTGGTAAAATTAGATTTGTATATTTTAATAAATCAAATACGTTTATATTATTAGCTGTTATTGTCTTAACACCTTCAATGTTTCTTGATGACATTAAAACATTTTTATTGTTTTCTGGAAGAACTATTAATGTTTTTCCTTCTACTTTTAAATCAGCTAATGCTTTTACCATTGTTTTTGTTTTGATTTCTTTTATTTCTAATTTGTCAACAACTGTTAATTCTTTTTCTGATACTTTAGAACTTAAGATTGATTTAATTGCTAATCTTCTTTCTTTTTTATTAACTGTATATCTATATGAACGAGGTTTTGGTCCTAAAGCAATACCACCTTTAATCCATTGTGGACTTCTTGTTGAACCTTGTCTTGCTCTACCTGTTCCTTTTTGTCTCCATGGCTTTTTACCACCACCACTAACTTCTGCTCTTGTTTTTGTACTTTGTGTACCTTGTCTTTGATTAGCTAAATAGTTAACAAGTACAGCATGTACGATGCTTTCATTTGGTTCAATTCCAAATACACTATCTGCTAATTCTATATCACTAACTTTTTTACCTTTTATATCGTATACATCTACTTTTGGCATTTTCGTATTCCTCCTTCCTTTTATTTACTAGCCTTTACTGTTGATTTTACTTTTAAGATAGCTCCTTTTGCTCCTGGAACACTACCTTTTATTAATAATACATTTTTGTCCATATCAACTCTTACAATATCTAAGTTTTGTATTGTAACTGTAACTCTTCCCATGTGTCCTGGTAATTTTTTACCTTTAAATACTCTACCTGGTGTTGAAGTTGACCCCATTGAACCTGGTCTTCTATGATACATAGATCCATGTCCCATTGGTCCTCTGTGTTGTCCATGTCTTTTGATAACACCTTGAAATCCTTTTCCTTTTGTTGTTCCTTGAACATCTACTTTTTCTCCAACTTCGAAGATATCTGCCTTTACTTCATCTCCCACTTTATAAGATGATATATCTTCTAGTCTGAATTCTCTTAAATGTTTTTTGTTTTCTAATTTTGCTTTTGCAAAATGTCCTGCTTGTGGTTTATTGATATGTTTATCTTTTATTTCTCCATATCCTAATTGAATTGCATTATATCCATCTGTTTCTGTTGTTTTAATTTGTGTTACAATGTTTCCTTGTGTTTCAATAACAGTTACTGGTATAACATTTCCTTTTTCGTCAAATATTTGTGTCATACCAATCTTTTTTCCGATAATTCCTTTTTTCATTTTTTATTTCCTCCTATACGTTTCACCGCATAAGTTATCCGTGACTCTATTTTTTATAAGACAGCTGTATTTTATATTTGTACAGTTGGCTTATCGTTCGTTCGAACGGCTAACTTAACTATTGGCTGATATTTTAGTTTTTAATTATTTGTTATTTACTATATCAGCTTGGCTAAATATTTTTAAATTATAATTTAATTTCAATATCAACACCTGCTGGCAATTCTAATTTCATTAAATTGTCAACTGTTTTCTTTGTTGGGTATAAAATGTCGATTACTCTTTTATGTGTTCTCATTTCAAATTGTTCTCTTGAATCTTTATATTTGTGTGGAGAACGTAAAATTGTTACAACTTCTTTTTGTGTTGGTAATGGAATAGGACCTGAAACTTTTGCTCCTGTTTTTTTAGCAGTATCTACTATTTTTTCAGCAGACTGATCTAAAACTACATGATCATATGCTTTTAGTCTTATTCTGATTTTTTCACTTGTTACTACTGTGTTTGCCATTGTAATTTTCCCTCCTTTTAAAATTTATTTTTTGTTACGGCAGATTAGTTTTCTACCAAAATTACCGTGGCAAGTTTAAACGCACTCTGGTGTTTTGAATATTACCTATATAAAAACCCAAAATATGCATGATAATTTTGGGATAAGTGTGTGTTCTTACCGCCTGGTCTTTGCCATGACATACTCCACTAAAGTTCCCTCCATCCTACTTTCCGTAAGGATGTAGCCACATTTAGCTTCAACGCAAAACTCATGCCTAATTATTATACAATGCTTTCTTCCGTATGTCAATACTTTTTTTGTAATATTTTTAACAAATTTCTTATAAAATTATTATCTTAATTAATATTACAAATTAAATAAAGAAACTATATTCTTTATACAAAAAAATAAGGGGGAAGAACAAAATTCATGAATGAATTCGTTCTTCCCCTTTGAGGCTTTTAAAATCGTCTGCGTCTTTTCGAAATAGCATATACTATTGAATACAAGAGAAGCACTACAATTTCCCCTGTACAGAAGGTCTTTATTACTTGGTTTAAGTCTGCTGTAACATCATACATAGTACAAAAAACCCTCATCACAATAGCAATACCAATGCCGCATCCTATTAAGCAAAACATACAACTCTGAGACCACTTTCTTAAATTTCCGAAACTCCGCTTCATCTTGAATACCTCCTTATGTTTAATATACTTTAATTTTAGCATATTTTACATAAAATTGCAAATTTTACATTCATTAAAATAATTAAAATTTACAATATTTCACTTATTTTTTTACATTTTTTCAGGAGCTTCAAATCCTAATAATTCAATACCATTTTCAAAAATTCTTTTAAGTAAAGAAAGTAAACTAATATTAGATTCTAGCCTTTCAGAATCTTCTTTGAGTATTTTTACTTTTTGATAATAACTATTGAATATATTAGCTAATTCATAAAGGTATGTGCAAATTTTTGATGGTGCATTTTCAATATAACTTTCTTCTAATATTTGATTATATTTTGATATTTTTAACAATATTTGTCTTTCTATGTCTTCAACTGGATTTAGTATTTTATTTTCTTTTATTGTATTATTTTCATAAAATTTATTTAATATTGATTTTATTCTAACTAATGTGTATAAAATATAAGGTCCAGTTTTTCCTTCAAATGATGTAAATTTATCAATATCAAATATATAGTCTTTTGAAATTTGGTTTGATAAATCAGCATATTTTAAAGCTGAAAGTCCAACTATTTTAGATATTTTTACTTTTTCTTCTTCACTATATTCTTTTGAATCTCTCATTTTTTCATACACTTTTCTGTTTACTTCGTCTATTAAATTTTCTAGTCTCATTACTCCACCATTTCTTGTTTTAAAAGGTTTTCCATCTTTTCCATTCATAGTTCCAAAGCCTAGAAAAATTAATTTTGCATCTTTATCAATTATTTCTGCTTTTCTTGCACATCTAAATACTTGTATAAAATGTAATTCTTGTCTTTTATCAACTACATAAATAATTTCATCTGGGTTAAAGTCAATTTGTCTTTGCATTATAGTAGCTAGATCCGTTGTTTGATAGCAAGAAACTCCACCAGTTTTTAGTACCATACATGGATTTATTTGTGTTGTATCATTTGGCTCTTGTACATCTACAACCATTGCGCCATTACTTTCATATAAAATCCCTAGATCTTTCATTTTTTCCACCATTGATTTTACATATTTTTGTGAATCACTTTCCCCTAACCATAAATCAAAAAAGACATTTAATTTTTTATAGTTTTCTTTTAAATCTTTAACAGATATTTCAACTATCTTTTTCCATAAATCATAATATCCTCTTTTCTTTTCTTGTAAATAAGCTGTATTAGTTCTTGCATTTTCTTTAAATTCATTAGCTTTTTCTTTTTCTTCTTCTGTAGCATTTTCACTTACTTTTGTTTTACTATTAGCACATGGATAAATTTCCTCTAAATCTGTTACTGTAAATAATGCTTCTTTACAATATTCTCCATCAAAATTTTCATTAAAGTAATCCCAATCTGGATGTCTAAATTTTAATTCTTCTATTACTAATCCCATTTGAAGTCCCCAATCTCCTAAATGAACATCACCAATAACATTGTTATCAAAAAATTTATGGATTCTTTTTATGCTTTCCCCAATAATTGCTGGCCTTAAATGTCCTACATGAAGTGGTTTTGCAATATTAGGTCCTCCATAATCAATTACAACAGTTTTATTTTTGTACATTTGACATCCAAATTTTTCTTCATTCATAATTCTATTACAATAATTTGTTAATAAATCTTTAGATACATTAATATTTATAAAACCTGGCTTTATCATTTCTATTTTTTCAAACTCTTTATAGTCTTTACACTTTTCAACTACCTCTTCAGCTATTATAAAAGGTGGTTTTTTATACCTTTTTGCTGCAGCTAATGCACCATCACATTGAAATTCACACAAATCTGGTCTATTTGAGTTTATAACTTTACCATATTCATTATCATATCCACATTCTTGAAAGGCTTTTTCCATTCTATCTTGCAATAATGAAATAAGTTTTTTCAATTTTGAATCCTCCTAACTTATAATTTATATATGCCATTATATCATTATTCTTACTAGTTTTCAATAGTTATCTAATTTATCACTTTCTGTAGATATAGGTTTGTCAAACATATGCCACACTTTACAAAAAAATCTACCTACTTATGACAAAGAAGGTAGATACTTTATAAATTGGTTAATTGAATTTTCCTTTTCCAATTATTTTTAAGTGTTAGCAAATCTTCTGGCATTGTTCCGACCTGCCTCTTTAATTGTTTTCTTTATGATTTTCTGATGTAATTTCATTACTTACTATAATATCAATAATTTTGTTCCAAATGATATTTACCTTTCTATATATCGTAATTGACATTTTATCCATATACTTCTTAAATATACTTTTATAAAGTATAGCAAATGTAACTCCATAAACTAATAGGAAACCAAAAAATGCAAAGCACCATATAAGTAAATTATTGTATGAATAATTTTCCAGTATATGTTGGAATATATCAAAACGTACATAATCTCTCATTATTCTATTAGTATGAGTAATATATATAAGTAATGATAAACTTGAAATATAATTTATAGTCTTATTACTAAAGTTTTTTCTTAATGCTAATCCTAGACTTGCAAATGCTATAATTAAAATTAATGGATTATTAAAATCATTCCACCTAGAATACAATCCTTTTCCTGTTATTTCAGTTATATAACTCGACAATAAATTTATTGCTACTTGTAATATAAAACATAATAAAATTAAATTTATAGAAAGTTTCTTTTTTTCCATCTTTTTATATAATCCACTTTTTTTGACATATGCTGTAATAAAATATATAGTAATAAATCCAATTATATTAGAATAATAAAATCCTGGATTTCTTAAAACAAAATAGATACAGCAATACATTATAAATAAGCAAGCAGAAATTGAACACAACCTTTTTTTATCCAACTTCTCTATAATCATATTTAGAAATGGATGAATTGCATACAGTAATATATAACATGATAAAAACCAACTATTTCCGTTCAGTACAGGAGTAAATTGTTTCGCTATGTAAATTATAGAAAATTTATATTTCATAATAGGAAATATAATTAGTGAAACAATAGATAATCGAGTAGAGGATA
>CANPZT010000070.1 GCA_947589135.1 uncultured Clostridia bacterium
AGAGGGACTCGAACCCCCATCGGTCGCTTAGGAGGCGACTGCTCTATCCTGCTGAGCTATAAGCACATATATATTGTTTTTTGATAACACATTATTATTTTAGCATACTCACTGCTAAAATTCAATATTCTAAAAAAAATGCTAAATAATAAATTTGTAAGCATTAATATTTACATCCTTTTAACTTTTTATTTTTATTATTCTTGCCTTTTTTACAATTTTGTTGTAGTATTTTAGTTAATTAATTTATAGAAATAATCATATCTATATATTTTAAAAAATTAAGCATGAAAGGAAAATAAAAAATGCAGAAAATATTAAGTCATATGAGAAAAGCAATAGAAGAATATAATATGATAGAAGAAAACGATAAAATTGCCATATGCTTATCTGGAGGAAAAGACTCCATTACATTACTACATGCATTTAAGGCTTTACAAAGATTTTACCCCAAAAAATTTGATATTATCGCAATTAGTATAGATCCTGGATTTGATTTTTTTGACACTCAATTTTTAAAAAATTTATGTAATAAATTAGAAATACCATTATTTATAGAAAAAAATAATGCAAAAGAAATTGTTTTTGATATAAGGAAAGAAAAAAATCCATGTTCACTCTGTGCCAACTTACGTAGAGGAGTTATTAATTCTATAGCTATACGAGAAAACTGCAATAAAATAGCATTAGGACATAATCAAGATGATGTTTTACAAACTTTTCTATTAAATTTGTTTTATACTGGTAGTATAAATACATTTTCCCCTACTAGTTATATGGATCGTTCTAAAATTACATTAATTAGACCTTTAATTTATACTCCTGAAAAAGATACAAAAAGATTTATTAAAAAAAATAATTTAGAAGTAATGCCAAAAGTTTGCCCAATGGATGGTAATTCTAAAAGGGAAGATATGAAACAATTAATTTTCACTCTTACTAAAAACATTCCTATGCTACGTGCAAATTTATTTGGTGCCATTCAAAGAAATTTAGATGATTGGAAAATTCTTAAATAATATTATTTATTTGTAATTTTACTCAATAAATAATAAAAAATGCGATTTAAGTAAGAATATACTTTTTTCGCATTTTTTATTATTATATTAATACTATTTTACTATTTGTGTCATAGCATTTTTTAATGATTCTAATTTTTCACTGGCATCTTCATCACTTGTACCTTTAACACCCATATATAACTTTATTTTTGGCTCTGTTCCAGAAGGTCTTACACAACACCAGCTATTATTTTCTAATTCATAATATAAAACATTAGATTTTGGTAATCCCGTTGTAGTTATTTCTCCTGTCTGCATATTTTTTACAATATCTTTTTCTATGTCTTTAAATGTTAATACTTTATAATCTCCAATTTTTTCTATAGGTGTATTTCTCATGTTTGTCATCATATCTTTAATCTTTTGTGCTCCTTCAGCGCCTTCCATAACAATTGATACTTGTGTTTCTTTATAATATCCATATTTTTGGTAAATATCTATCATTGCATCCCATAGAGTTTTTCCTTTTGATTGATAATAACAAGCCGCTTCGCAAAGTGCCATTACCGCTGCTATTCCATCTTTATCCCTTGCATAATCACCAATTAGGCAACCATAACTTTCTTCAAATCCAAAAACATATGTCTTATCATGTTTTTCTTTTGCTCTTTTCATTACAGCTCCAATATTTTTGAATCCTGTTAAAACTTCTATACATTCTAAATTATAATTTTTAGCAATAGCTTTTGCTAATTCAGAAGATACTATAGTTGTAATAAACATTCCATCACTTGGTAAAATTCCTTTTTCTTTCATTTGAGAAATTCTATATTCTGCAATTAAAAGTGCTGACATATTTCCTGTATATTCCATATATTTTCCACTTGCTGAATCTTTTGCAAAAATTCCTAATCTATCTGCATCTGGGTCAGTAGCTAGAACAACATCTGCATCTACTTTTTCTGCTAATTCTAATGCTAATTTAAATGCTTTTTTATCTTCTGGATTTGGATAGCTTACTGTTGGAAAGTTTCCATCTGGATCTTTTTGCTCTGGAACTACATATACATTTTGCAATCCGATTTCATTTAAAAGTTTTTCAGTAACTGTATTTCCTGTTCCATGTAAAGGAGTATATACAACTTTTATTTTCTTTCCTTCTTCTTTAACAATTTCTGGATTTAATACTTTACTCTTTAATATGCTTAAATATTTATCATCTATTTCTTTTCCTACAATATTAAATAGCCCTAAGTTTTCAGCCTCTTCTCTTGTTATTTCTTTTATTTCATTATAATTTTTAACAGCTCTTACTTTTTCTATAATATCTTTATCTCTTGGTGCTACTATTTGAGAACCATCATCCCAATATACCTTATATCCGTTATACTTTGGTGGATTATGACTTGCTGTTATCATAACACCTGCTGTGCATTCTAACTCCCTTATTGCAAAAGATAATTCTGGTACAGGTCTTAAATTTTCAAATAAATAAGTTTTTATTCCGTTTGCATTTAAAATTAATGCTGTTTGCATACTAAATTCTTTAGACATTTTTCTTGAATCATAACTTATTGCTACACCTTTATTTTGTGTACCTTGCTCTAGTATATAGTTTGCTAATCCTTGAGTTGCTTTTCCTACTGTATATTTATTCATTCTGTTGGTTCCAGCTCCAATTACTCCCCTTAGTCCTGCTGTTCCAAATTCCAATTCTTGATAAAATCTATCTTCTATTTCTTTTTCATCATCTTTTATTTCTAGTAACTCTTTTTTAGTCTCTTCATCAAATTCTGGACTTTCACACCATTTTTTATACTCCTCCAAATATCCCATTTTCATCTTCCTTTCTTTTATCAAGTGAACACGCCCTTTGGCAACCTTGATTATTTATTCTAAATTATAATATTTCTTATATAATTCTCTAGCTGTTTTTGGGCAATCTACACCTGCAGAATCTGCATTTTTAACAGGTGCAAATTCTTCTTCTCTTTTTACTCTTAAAACTACCATTTCATCAACTTTACCAAACGCATCAAATAAAAATGCTTCAAATTTATAGGCATTTGGTGAATCAGGCTCTACTATTTTTCCATTTTCATCTAAATATTTCGCTTTTTTATATGCTACATGATATGGCAATGGAGCTGCTCCCATTCTCTCTACTGCATCAATACTAAAAAGATTGCATAATATATGTGATTCTCCATACAATAATTCACCTTTGTCATCTACTTGTTCTGCCATCTCATCTGTAATTTCAGAATATTCAATTACATTTGGCTTACCATTTCTTTTACAAAATACTCCTACTTTTTCATGTGGATTTGCTTTTACAATTGATTTACATGCAACTGTTACTTTTTTATCAATTGCAAGTCCCATAAGAACAGGATCTACCATTTTTACTAGACAATTGTCTACTCCTCCGATAAATGCCCATTCTATGCCCATTTGTCTCATCTTTTCTGTCATACCATTTTTTACTAATGACTCGTAAATTCCACCATGACCATCTGCTGCTAATTTAATTAGTCCTTCTTCGTTTAATAATATCTTTCCCTCTGTATCTATCATTGGTAGCTCACCTTGAATAAAGAAAAATATATTTTTGTCCTTTTGATATCCAAAATATTTATGTTTTTCAAAAAATTCTATTGTAGCTTTGTTGTTCTCTTTACTTGTCATAATGAACCAAGGAATTGTTACTCCATATTTCTTTCCTTCTTCTTTTAAGCTATCACATAATAATTCAAATAAAGATTTATGAGAATCTAGTCCGATATCATAAGTTCCTTTTGGTCCATTATGTCCTAATCTTGTTCCTTGACCCCCTGCCATCGTTACAGCTGCTAATTTTCCTTCTTTTATTGCTTTTTTACCAATATTTTCATAGTATTTATACTCATCATTTAATTTATATTTATCTAAATATTCAATTGGAGTTATTTCATCTTGATTATTTTTTTCTTCTTTTTTTGTATTTTTATATAAATTATCTATTAATGAAAAATCAATATTTTTTATTTGTTGTATCAATTGTTTTTTGTGATTTTCATCAAGTGTTTCATAATGTTTTATTAAATGTTCTTGATTATATTTTTTTAGAATTGATTTTATTTCTTGTATATCAGTATTCATTTTTATTCTTCCTTTCATTACATCATATATTATTTTCTTAAGTTAAATGACTAATTTAATAAATACAGATAAATTACTTTATCTGTATTTATATTTATACACTATTTTTTTTATAAAATCAATACTTATATATTTTTTTCCCCAATAGTACTAATTATTTTTTCATAGCTATTTTTTATATTATTTATTTTTGGTTCGATTTCCTCTATATTATAACAATCTATAATTTTTATATTCTTATAATTATTTATTATTTTATCTATATTTTTATTAGTATTTTTTATATATTCTTCATTTCCTTTTATAAATATTTCTATTTCTTTTTTATTATTTATTTCTTCTTTTAATTCTTCTATTTTTTCATCATTATTATTTTTCCAATTTATCTCTAATATTTTATTCTTTTTTTGCTCTTTAAAATTAATTTTTGAAATTAGTTTATTAATAGTTTCTTCTAAATTTTCTTGTGTTAATATTAATATTTTTTTATTTTCTTCTAATTTTTTACTAATATATGGTAAGCTTATCATTTCAAAATGATAGTTACTTACATAAAACACACAACTTTTTTCTTTTGTATCTTGATTTTTATTCATTTAAAAATCCGTCCTTTCAAACTTATACTTACGGACTATTCCGTTTCCCATTTTTTGTTTACTGGTAAATTTTACCATTTCTTTACAAATATGTCAATAATATTTCAAAAAAAATTATCGACATTTTTCGCATACTGTATAAAATTTAAAATTTTGTTAATAATTATAGTAAATGAATTTTTTTACAAAAAAGTTTTTTGGAGGTAACTAATGAAAAAAATATTAAATTTATTTAAAAATCCCAAGGTAAATATGGTAATTATTTTAAGTTTTTTACTTTTTATATATACCACAATATGTGCTATGTCTTATGCTCAAAACATATCATCAGATATAGCAAATAGTGTGTTTAGATTACATGTTATTGCTAATAGTGATACTAATGAAGATCAAAATTTAAAATATAAAGTTCGTGATAGTCTTCTGCAATATATGAATGAAATATGTAAAAATTGTTCTTCAAAAGAAGAAGCTATCTTATTAGTAGAAAAAAATAAAGATAATTTTAAACAAATAGCAATGGAAAGAATTAAGGCTGAAGGTTATTCTTATGATGTTAATATTAATATAGGTAATTTTGAATTTCCTACAAAAAATTATGGGGATATTTCACTTCCAGCAGGATATTATGATGCATTACGAGTAGAAATAGGTGAGGCAAAAGGTCAAAATTGGTGGTGTGTAATGTTTCCTCCTCTATGCTTTGTTGATATTTCTTCTGGTATTGTACCTGAAGAATCAAAAGAATTAATTGAAAATAATTTAACAGAAGAAGAATTTGCTCTTGTATCTGATAATTCTAATACACAAATTAAGTTTAAATTTAAATTGTTAGAATTTTTTAATAATAGTGGCCTACTAACTGCTAAAAACTAATTTTTAAGTAATTACTATAAAATTTACTCTTTTTTATATGATTACTATAAAATAGTTGCAATAGTTTAAAACTTATGTTATATTTTATATGTTATAGAGTGTTATTTTACACTCTTTTTAAATTGTAAAATTTCTTAAAATAACTTATTGGGGGTAATTTTATTGGAAAAATTAGTAGTTTCAGGTCCCACTTCATTAAAAGGTGAAGTTACAATTAGTGGAGCAAAAAATGCAGCAGTAGCTATTTTACCTGCTACTCTTTTAGTTGATGGAATCTGTACAATTGAAAATTTACCTAATATTAGTGATATAAAAATATCTTGTGAAATATTAGAAAAACTAGGTGCAAAAATCACCTGGATTGATAAAAATACAATTACAGTTGATACTCGAAATATTACTACAACAAAAGCACCTTTAGATTTAACAAGCAAATTTAGAGCATCTTACTATGTTATTGGAGCTATGCTTGGTAGAATGGGAGAAATTGAAGTAGGAATGCCTGGTGGCTGTAAATTAGGTGCAAGACCTATTGATCAACATATCAAAGGTTTTGAATTGTTAGGAGCTACCGTAATAGTAGAAAAAGGTACTATTTATGCAAAAGCTAATGAATTACATGCTTCTCCTATATATATGGATATTGTTTCTGTTGGAGCTACTATTAATGTAATGCTATCAGCAGTATTAGCAAAAGGTACAACAATTATTGATAATGCTGCTAAAGAGCCTCATATTGTTGATGTTGCAAACTTTTTAAATACTATGGGAGCAGATATTAGAGGTGCTGGTACTGATGTTATAAAAATTAATGGTGTTAAAAAATTACATGGTAATGCTACTTATT
>CANPZT010000071.1 GCA_947589135.1 uncultured Clostridia bacterium
AACAGGAAGAGCAGCAAAAAGAATGACAGAAGCAACGGGAAAAGAAGCATCTACATTACACAGACTTTTAGAAATAGGAAAAATTGATGAAGAAAGTTTGTATAAAAATAATTCTAACTATGAAGGAGCACCAATTGATGCTGACTTAATTATTGTAGACGAAATGTCAATGGTAGACATGTTTTTAATGAACTACTTACTAAAATGTATTTATCAAGGAACAAAGTTAATATTAGTAGGAGATGAAGATCAACTAGCATCAGTAGGACCAGGTAGTGTATTAAAAGATTTGATACATTCTGAAAAAATAACTACAATTCATTTAGACAAAATTTTTAGACAAGCTGCAAAAAGCAAAATAGTTTTAAATGCACATAGAGTAAACAACGGAGAAACTTTTTTGAAAAAAGGAGAAGATACAATTGAAGAAGAACTACAAGAAGACTTTTTCTTTATAAAAGAAAACTCACAAGAAAAAATGGTATCTGAAATTCTATCATTATGCACAGGAAGATTACAAAATTATGGGAATTATGATTTTTTTCAAAATATTCAGGTATTGACCCCAACAAAAAAAGGAATGTTAGGGACGAGAGAATTAAATAAAGTATTACAAGAAAAATTAAATCCTAATATAGATAAATCCCCAGAAAAATCTAGCATGGGAGCAATATTTCGTAAGGGAGATAGAGTTATGCAAATAAAAAACAACTATGACATAGATTGGGAAAGAGAAAATTACGGAAGTAAAGAATGGGGACAAGGAGTATTTAATGGTGAAATAGGAACCATTTTAAAAATAGACGAATTAAACAAACAAGTAGAAATAAAATTTGATGACGAAAAAATTGCATTGTATGAATTTTCAGACTTGGACCAAATAGAACATAGTTATAGTATTACAATACACAAAGCACAACGGAAGTGAATTTGATGTAGTAATTATAGCAATACCACCATCAGCACCAATGCTTATGACAAGAAACCTACTTTATACCGGAATTACGAGAGCAAAAAAGATGTTAATTATAGTAGGATATGAAAATGTAGTACAATACATGATTCAAAACATTGACAGCAAAAAAAGAAACACAGGATTAGAATACAAAATGAGACAATTGGGACGGTCTTTGAGTGTTTCATTTTTTTGTAGAAAATTGTCAAATATTGCGATGAATTATAAAGCAAATATGTTGAATTAACATAAATAACATTATATACTCTATAAAGAAATAAGTAGAGCAACGCTTTACAGAAAATTAAAAAAAGGAGATGACAAAAAATAACAACATTTGACAAAATAATGAGACAAATAAAGACTGTCCCTATTGTCTCAAATTTGATTTATCCACCAATTTGCGGAATTTGTGGCAAAATTAATAAAAATTCTTTATGTAGTAAATGTGAAATAATGCTAAGAAAACAATTAGATATATATATTAATATGCAAATTGAAGATAAATATTTTAATGCATTGATTTGTGGCTTTAAGTATGAAGGAAACATTAGAAAATTAATATTAGATTATAAATTTCATGAAAAATCTTATTTATATATTACTTTTACGAATTTTTTGTTAAAAGAGAAAAAAATATTTGAAAATATAAAAAACTATGATAAAATAATACCAGTTCCAATTAGTAAAAAAAGACAAAAAGAAAGAGGATATAATCAAAGTCTATTAATTTCAAAAGAAATTGCAAAAAGAATGAATTTAGAATTATTGAATAATTGTTTAATTAAAACAAAAAATATAGTAGAACAAAGTAAATTAAATAAAGATGAAAGAGAAAAAAATATTCAAGGAGCATATGAATTAAAAAATAAACAATTTATAAATGATAAAAAAATATTATTAATTGATGACATTTATACAACAGGAAACACAGTAAATGAATGTAGTAAAATTTTAAGAAAAGGAAATCCTAAAGAAATAGGAATTTTGACAATAGCAAAAGATTAAAACATATTTATAATTATATTTTTTAAAATTTATGATAATAGATGATAAATATAAAATAAAGTTACTAATGAAGAATAAGGCAAATGTATATAGTGCTTTAAGAAAGGAATGTGATTAGAATTGGAAGATTTAGTAGAAAGTATATTAGATTATATAAGGTCAGATTATACAGATTATGCAGTTATGATAAATGGAGAATGGGGTTCAGGAAAAACTCATTTCTGGAATAATAAAGTTCGTAAAAAAATAGAATCTATGCAATTAAATGGAAAACGATACACAACTATTTATATGTCTTTATATGGAATTTCAAATTTAGAAGAAATAAGTAAAAAAATATTTATAGAAACAACACATTTAATGGATAAAAATTTAAGAAAATTCATGGATAGCAATGAACAAACAACAATACCAGAATATGCAAAAACAGGTATTGATATGGCTAATCTTTTTGGAGTAACTCAAAATGGAGATAAAGTTGATTATGCTGATTTTTTCTCAACAGATGATAAAGTATTATGTTTTGATGATTTGGAAAGAGCAAATGTTGATGTTATAGATATTTTGGGATATATTAATAATTTCGTAGAGCATGACCATATAAAAACAATAATAATTTGTAATGAAAAAGAATTATCTACTAAATTAAAAAGCTCTAACTTAGAGATGAAAACATTTATAGCAACTTATTTATTAGACAAACAAGGTGAGTTAAATAAAGCAGACATACCAATGGTGGAAAAAATTCAAGATAAGATTGAACATGTATTTGACAAAGCAAATGACTATGAAAGAATTAAAGAAAAACTAATAGGAGAAACATTTGAATATGCTCCAAAATTTGATTATATAATTAATGGTATTTTAATGAGATATGAAAATAATCCAGACTTAATTAGATTTTTAAGAGAAAATACAAGATTAATTATTTCAACTTTTCATAAGAGTGGAACAAGAAACTTAAGAATTTTGAAACATGCATTAAATGATTTTAAAAAAATTTTTGAAATGGTTAATAAATCATATCCAAATACGAACCATAGAGTAATGCAAACAATGCTTATATTTACAATTGCAGTTTCTTTTGAAATAAAAGCTGGTAAAATAACAAAAGATAAATTCATTAATATAAAAGATAATGAAGAGTATAAATCAATATTAGTATCTTCAAGAATTTTAATGGATAATAGGCAATTCTATATTAAGGAATTTGATAATAATTATTACTATAACTTTAAATCAGAATATCGTTTCTTTAAATTTATAGAATATTATGTAAGAACCCGTATTTTTGATATGAAGCTATTTAAAGAAAATATGGAAACAATCAGAAATACTGTAGATACAGAAAATTTACCAGCATATAAAAGATTACTAACAGAAGAATATTGGAAAATATCTGATGATCAATTTGATCTTATTATAAAGGAAGTATTAGAAGAAGTAAAAGAAGGAAAACTAAGATTAATTGATATAGTAAAATTATTTGCATATTTTAGTTATTTTTCAAGAAAAGGCCTAATAGAATATGATTTGAAAACATTAAAAAGTGTATTCTTTAATGGAATGAATATTGCCTCTTTAACATCTGATTATTGCCCAAATGTAAATGAAGAATTAGGCAAAATAGCAATAGATGATGTTGCAGAGGATATGGATGATGTACTAAAACATTTTAATACATTAAATGAACAATTACTAGATAAAATGTATAAAGAACAAGCGGAAGAAATTATGAAATGTATTCCAATGAAAATGGAACAATTTTATGAGAAATTTGATAAACAATGTATGGAAATACCAATTTTTAAATATTATGATCCATTTCAGTTATTTCAAAGAATTTCATGTGCAAGCAATGAAGATATTGTGTTGATAAAAGAAAAACTAATTGATAGAGTAGAAAAACATCAAAAGAAAATTGAACCTGAAATGAAAAATATGAAACAGTTAAAGCAAATTATTGATGATTATTTAAAAGGAAAAGATCCAACAATTAAAATTGTAATGCTAAAAGAATTTTCAAAAGATATAGGATATATTTTAGATAAATATAAAATAGGATATTTATTAAGGAAAGAAGATAAAGTAGCAGAAACTAGTGAAGAATAGTAGGGGGAAGTTGGAATGGAAAATGGGTATAATAAGCAAAAATATCTAGAATTATTAAGTAAAGAATACAGAAATATAAATGAAGTAGCAGAGGAAATTATTAATTTACAAGCTATTATTAATCTACCAAAAGGTACAGAAATGTTTTTAAGCGACATTCATGGAGAATATGAACCATTTGTGCATATCTTAAATAATGGTGGAGGAATTATAAAAAGTAAAATTGATAGTATTTTTGGAAGTACCATCACTAAAAAAGAAAGAGCAACACTAGCTACATTAATTTATTATCCTGAAGAAAAGCTTAAATTAGTAAAACAAAAAACAGAAAATTTAGATGAATGGTATAGTATTACATTGTATCGTTTAATTGAAGTAGCGAAAAAAATCAGTTCAAAATATACTAGATCAAAAGTAAGAAAAGCGATTAATAGTGGTTTTGAATATGTAATAGATGAGTTATTACATTCTCAAGCAGGAACTGAAAAAGATAAAGAAAGATATTATAAAGCAATAATAAAAACAATTATTGATTTAAAACAAGCAGAAAGTTTTATTATTGCTATCTCCAACTTAATTAAACGAATGGCAATTGACCATTTACACATTTTAGGAGATATATTTGATAGAGGAAAATATCCTGACTTAGTAATTGAAAAACTAAAAAAATTCCATAGTATTGATATGCAATGGGGAAACCACGATATATCTTGGATGGGAGCAAGCTGTGGAAACAAAGCTAATATTGCAACTGTTGTTAGAATTTGTGCAAGATATAATAATATTGATATTTTAGAAGAAGGTTATGGTATTAATATAAGACCACTTTCTACTTTTGCTATAGAAACATACAGAGATGATGAATGCTTGAATTTTATGCCAAAAGTTTATGATGATAGAAAATATGATAATAGTGATAAAGCAACAATTGCTAAAATACATAAAGCAATTACAGTTATTCAGTTTAAATTAGAAGGTCAATTAATCAAAAAACACCCAGAATATCATTTGGAAAACCGTCTTTTATTAGACAAGATGAACTTACAAAAAGGATATGTTTTACTTGATGGAAAGAAATATGAATTAAATGATACAAATTTTCCAACTTTAAACCCAGATGATGTATATAAATTAAGTAAAGAGGAAGAAGAAGTTATAGAAAGACTTTGTGAATCATTTAAACATAGTCAAAAACTAAACGAACATATGCAATTCATTTATGAAAAAGGAGAATTATACACAATTTTTAATTCTAATTTATTATTTCATGCTTGCATACCTATGAATAAGGATGGAAATTTCAAAAAAGTTGAATTTTTAGGAAAAGAATTAAGTGGAAAAGAATATTTTGATTTAGTAAATGAAACTATAAAAAAGGTATATCTTAATAGAGATAATCAAGATCAAGAATTACTAGATATTATGTGGTTTTTATGGATTTCACCTGATTCACCATTTTTCGGTAAAGATAAGATGGCAACTTTTGAAAGCTATTTTATTAATGACAAAAAAACACATAAAGAAGAAAAAAATCCATATTATTATTTAGTTGATCAAGAAGAAATATGTGATAAAATTTTAAAAGAATTTGGATTAGAAGAAAAAGAAGCACATATTGTTAATGGACATATACCAGTAAAGGCAAAAAATGGAGAAAGTCCAATGCGTGCGAATGGCAAATTACTTGTAATTGATGGAGGATTTGCAAAAAGTTATCAAGAAAAAACAGGAAATGCAGGATATATATTGACATATAACTCAAATGGATTATTATTAAGTCAAAATAAACCATTTGAATCAGTAGAAAAAGCAATAAAAGAAGAAAGAGATATAATTTCAGAAATTATTGTTAAAAAGACAGAAGGGATTAGAAAAACAGTTGGAGATACAGACATAGGTGAAAGATTAAAAAAAGAAATACAAGATTTATCAGAATTATTGAAATTCTATAAATCAGGAAAAATAAAACAAAAAAATTGAAAAAATTTTTTTAAAATTTAATATTTATAAAATATTAATCTCGTTTTTTTATTTTAAATGCATAATTTTTTCCTTATTTGTAATAATAAAAATATAAGAAAAAATATTACGAGGAGGAAAATTATGAAAGCAACAGGAGTTGTAAGAAGAATAGATGATTTAGGAAGAGTTGTCATTCCAAAAGAAATAAGAAAAACATTAAGAATAAAAGAGGGTGACCCATTAGAAATATTTACAGATAGAGAAGGTCAAGTAATATTAAAAAAATATTCTCCAATTGGAGAACTTTCAGAATTTGCAGCAGGATATGCTGAAACACTATCAAAAACAACAGGACATATTGCATGTATTACAGATAAAGACACAATTATT
>CANPZT010000072.1 GCA_947589135.1 uncultured Clostridia bacterium
TGACACAAGCGAACCTTAAAAAAGGTGAACAGTGTCTTAGAAGGCCTGTGCTCTATCCAGCTGAGCTACTGACCCAAATGACAAGAAATATAATATCACAAATAGTATAAATTGTCAACATATAGAATAAGAAAAATTTAAAAAACGAACATATTTGCAAAACCAATTAAACCAAACACAATAAAAATAATATTAGACAGAAACTCAATAAAAGAAGGATTTAATTTACTTCCTAAAAGTTTTCCAAAAAACAAAGCAACAGAATTACTAAGAACCATACCAGTAATAGAACCCAAAATTAAAGAAAACTTATAATTTGGATATTCTAGTCCAAGACCTAAAGAAGCCAAAAATGTTTTATCCCCAATTTCTCCAACAATAATACAAATTGCAATTACAAGTACATAATTAATTTTAATAGATAAAATTTTCTCAAAAAAAGAAGATTTTACGCCATCATTATTTTTAGAAGAATCACTTACTTTCTTAGGAATAAAGCCAATAATTCCAAAAAATAGAAAAGATGAATAAGTAATTAACTTAGAATAATAGCTAAAAGTATCATTTTCAAAAGAACCTAATTGACTTCCAAATAAAATAGCTAAGCCATGGCTAAAAAAAGTACCAAGAGCTACACCAAGTAAAATATTTTTTGCTTTATCTTTAGTAGAAAAAGATAATACTAATAATTGTGTTTTATCACCTAATTCAGAAAAAAATACGAGCATAAAAGTGATAAAAAAAGGATAAATATATTCCATGTAAAAAACCTCTTTTCAACTTTCCGTAAAATTTTTAGTTTGTTATTAATAAATATTCTTACAAATATAATTTATGAGTAACAATTTTGTGTAAATTTTTTGTGAAATTCTTTACTTTAAAATAAGAAAATGATAATATAATAAACAATGATATTTAGATAATAATAAAAGGAGGAATTTTTTGTGATAGAAGTAAAAAATGTTACAAAAAAGTATGGAAAAGTAGTAGCCGTAGACAATATTAGCTTTACAATAAACGAAGGCGAAATAGTAGGATTGCTTCGGACCAAATGGAGCAGGAAAAAGTACAACAATGAATATGCTAACAGGTTTTATTGAACAAACAGAAGGCGAAATAATAATAGATGGTTATAATATGTTAAAAAAACCTAAAAAAGCAAAAAAAGAAATTGGATATATGCCAGAAGGAGTTCCATTATATACAGACTTAACAGTAAAAGAATTTGTTAATTACATGGCAGAAATAAAAAATGTAAATAAAAAAGAAAGAAAAGAGAAAGTAGAAACAATAATAGAAGAAACAGGACTTAAAGATGTAGAAAAAAAATTAATTAAAAATTTGTCAAGAGGATATAAACAAAGAGTAAGTATGGCGGGAAGCTTAGTTGGAGAACCTAAAATACTAATTTTAGACGAACCAACAGTAGGTCTTGATCCAAAACAAATTACAGAGATAAGAAACCTAATAAAAGACCTTGGAAAAACACATACAGTTATATTAAGCTCACATATACTATCAGAAGTAAGTCAAATTTGTAATAAAGTTATTATTATTAATAAAGGTAAAATAGTTGCAGTAGATACACCAGAAAACTTAGAGAATAAAGTATCTGGCAATAATACTATTTATGTAACAGTAGAAGATACAGAAAACAAAATAGAAAAAATAAAAGAAAAAATTGTAGGAATAAAAAAATTAGAATTAATACAAAGTAATGAAGATGGAACAAAACAATACATGATAGAAGCAGAAGAAGATGTAGACTTAAGAAAATCAATATTTGCTGAATTTGCAAAAGAAAATATCACAATATTTGAAATGAAAAAAGCAGATTCTACTTTAGAAGATGCATTTATGAAACTAATAGAAGGAGGTAATAAATAATGTGGGCAGTAATGAAAAAAGAATTTAAATCTTACTTTTATTCACCAATAGGATATGTATTTATAGGATTATTTCTAATAATGTTTAGTATATTTTTCTATATAGATGTATTTAATTATCAAAGTATAAATTTTGAATACATATTTTATTCTGGTGCAACGATATTAACATTTATTGTACCAGTGCTAACAATGAGAACAATAGCAGAAGAAAGAAAAAACGGAACAGAGCAATTATTACTTACTTCACCTTTAAGTATTACAAAAGTAGTTATTGGAAAATTTCTTGCTGCAACATTAATAGTTATAATAACAGAATTATGCACATTTATGTATTTTGGAATATTATGTTTCTTTGGAATGCCACATATTACAACAGCATTAGTTACAATGCTAGGATTTTTATTACTAGCAATTAGTTACATCTCTTTTGGAATATTAGCCTCTAGTATAACAGAAAACCAAATCATAGCAGGAGTTATAACAATAGGATTTTTTATATTAACATGGTTTTTACCACAATTTAGTGATATATTTACTAATTTTTCACTAATTAATATGTTTTCAAAATTTCCAACAGGACAAATTGACATTGCAGATACAGTAACATTTATAACATTTACAATTGCATGTATTTTATTAACAATTCTATTTATGCAAAGAAGAAAAAGTGTAAGATAAAGGAGGGAAAACAGAATTGAAAGAAGATAAAGAAGAATTAGTAAATGATAAAGAACCAATAAAAGAAAACAAAAAGGAAAATAAAGAAAAAAAATCACATAGATTTATTGAAACAATTAAAAAGAAATGGTTAATAAATGGAACAAAAACTTTTATATTGGTACTAATTATAATAGCAATTTTTATTGCAATTAATATTTTGATGCAAAAATTAGAACTTGCACCAATTGATTTTACTCAAGAAAAGTTATATACACTAACAGATGAAAGCAAGGAAAAGGTAAAAAATATTGAAAAAGATGTAAATATATATTTTGTAGGATATGATGATGATAATACAAATTTAGATTTAGCAAAGCAATACAAAAAAGCAAATGAAAAAATAAATGTAGAAGCGGTAAATATAGATAATAGACCAGATTTGGCTCAAAAATATGGAATAGAAAGTGGGACTCAAGGAATTATTATAGAATGTGGAGACAAATCAAAAGTATTAACAGATAGTGATTTAGTTACATATGACACATCAACATATGAAACTATTAGTATTGCAGAAGAAAAGCTAACAAGTAGTATTCAAGCTGTAACAACAGATAAAATTCCTAAAGTATATTTCTTAACTGGATATAGTGAATTTTCTTTAAGTGAAAACATGAATTATTTAAACATGTATCTTGAAAATGAAATTAATGAAATAGCTACATTAAACATATTATCAACAGGAAAAGTACCAGATGATTGTGATACTTTAGTAATTACTACACCAAATAAAGACTTTGATGATATTGCTACAAATGCGATACTTGATTATATTAAGTCTGGAAGAAATATTTTATGGCTAAACGGAGCAATCACATCAAATACAGAAATGCCAAATGTAAATAAAGTATTAGCAGAATATGGAGTAAAACCATTCGAAGTAGGAATTATCAGAGAAACAGATGCAAGTAAAATGGTAACAAACTCACCAGATTTAATTATTCCAAATATTGAAAGTTCAACAATAACAAAGGATTTATATAATACTACAGGTGTTATATTAATAAATGCAACAAAAATTAATATTGATACAGACAAATTAGAAGAACTAAAAGTGGAAGAAACAGATTTAGTAACAGCAGAAGAAACAGCATATTTTAGAACAGACTTTACAAAACAATCTCCAAGTGCAAGCGAAGGAGAAGCAACAGGACCATTTGTAATTGGTACAGAATTAGAAAAGACAATAACAGAAGCAGATGAGGAAAAAGAACAAACTGCTGTAAAATCAAAATTGATAATTTATGGAGAAAATTATTTCATTTCAGATTATCAATTAAGTCAAAATTCACAATATGGAGCAGTACAACTTGCATATAATAAAGACTTAGTATTAAATTCTATTGCTTACTTAGTAGATAGAGAAGAAGATATAACAGCTAGAAAAAGTACAGGAACTGTAACTTATACGGCAACGGAAGAACAAGACACAATTATTAGAGTTGTTATATTTACAATACCAACATTAATTATTATAATTGGAATTATAGTATGGCAAGTAAGAAGAAGAAAAAAATAGAATAAATAATAAAAAATCCCATAAAATAATATGGGGTTTTTTATTATGAAAAATATATTAAAAGTAGTGTTTGTAATTATAGGAACATTAATAGGTGCAGGTTTTGCATCTGGACAAGAAATGTATGTTTTTTTCTTTTCATATGGAATGGAAGGGTTAATTGGAATAATAATTTCAAGTTTATTAATGGGGCTAATTATATATAAAACTCTAGGAATACTAGATAAATATGAAATTAGAACATATAAAGACTTTTTAGATATATTAATTATAAATAATCAAATAAATAAAAAGATAGATAAAAAAATAAATAAAAAAAGTAAAATAAAAAATATAATAAATTGGGTTGTTAATATTTTTATTATGATTACTTTTTTTATTATGGTAGCAGGATTTGGAGCATATTTTGAACAAGAATTTGGAATTAATAGTTTAATTGGAAGTAGTATATTAGCAATTCTATGCTTTGCTGTATTCTTAACAAGTGTTAAAGGTGTAGTAAAAGCTAATGAATTATTAGTTCCTATATTAATTCTATTTTTAATAATAATAGGAACAATAAATTTAAAATCTATAAATTTATTACAATTAGGAGACTACGTAGTTCGAACAAATCAATCCAATTTTGTTTTAAGTGCAATTATATATTGTAGCTATAATAGTATTTTATTAATTCCTGTTCTCATAACATTAAAAGAACTTTTAAAAAGTAAAAAGCAAATATTTTTAATTTCAATTATTAGTACTTTTATTGTAATACTGCTTTCAATTATTATATATTTAATATTAGTTAAAGTAGATGTTGATATTACAAAATTAGAAATGCCCGCCGTTTATGTGGTTTCAAATATATTTACAATTTTAAAATATATTTATGGATTTATTATATTAGGCTCTATTTTTACTACATCTATTTCTCTTGGAACAAGCTTTTTACAAAATGTTAGTAAAAATAAAAAAAGTTATACACAATTTGCTATTATTATGTGCATAACTTCAGTAATAATCTCAAAAATAGGATTTTCTAATTTGATTAATTTCTTATATCCTGTTTTTGGTTATTTAGGTTTAATTCAAATATGGAAAATTTTAATATAAAAAATATTGAAAAACAAAAGTAAAACTGATATAACATATATAGAAAAAATGAGGAGAAAATAAAAAATGAAAGATATATGGGAAGATAAAAATGACATAAAAATAAATAGAAAAAAATTAACAATAATAATAATTTTATGCATAATAATTTTAGCTATAATCATAACAAGCATTTTTTACTTATTCAACAAAGAGACAAGAAAATGGATTGATAAAAACTTATTTAGAAAAGAAGTAAAACAAGATAACGTTGCAACAATAGATTTAAAAGGAGAAGAATCTAATATTTATGCATTTAATAAATATATAGGAATATTAAATAAAAATAAGTTTTTAATATACAATAATACTGCTAATAAAGAAGAAGAACTAGAAATTGAAATATCAAATCCAATTTTTGATTCTGCTAATAGATTTTTAGCAATAGCAGAAAATAAAGGAAGTAAACTATGTGTAATTGCAGATAAAGCAATAGCATGGGAAAATAATGTTGATGGCGAAATTTCTCAAATACACATTAACAAAAATGGATATGTTGCAGTTGTAATTGTAAATACTAGCTATAAAACAATAATTGTAATGTATGATCCACAGGGAAAAGAAATGTTTAAAACATATTTATCTTCAACAAGAACAGCTGATGTAAGCATATCAAACGATAATAAATATTTAGCTATTGCTGAAGTAGATACTTCAGGAAGTGTTATTCAATCAAATATAAAAGTAATATCAGTAGACAAAGCAAGTTCAGACCCTACAAATTCTTTAGATAGTATTTATAAAAGTGAAAATGATAAACTTATTACAAATATTACATATCAAGACAAAAATAAATTAATTTGTATGTATACCGATTCTATACATATAATAGAAAATGGTGAAGACACTACATTAGTTGATAATAAAGATAAAAAAGCAATATTCCAATCAATAGAACTAACAGATAATGTAATCTCAATAGAAGAAAAATCTTCAGGAGTATTTACTGCTGATTCTATTGTAAAAATTATTAATGTAAATAATAAAAATGAAAAGGATTATATGGTAAATTCAATTACAAAAGAACTATATTCCTATGGAGATATTATTGCATTA
>CANPZT010000073.1 GCA_947589135.1 uncultured Clostridia bacterium
AACTTATTTGGATATGGAGCATATGATTCTAATCCATATAATGGAGCATATAATTTTTCTAGTTATTCAGAAAGTATAGATTTACTAGCAAGAGTATTAGTTAAATATTACATAAATCCAAAGGGTACAGCTATTTATGGTGATGAAAAAGCAGTAGGAACATATTATAATGGTGCCACATTACAAGGAGTTAATACAAGATATGCTTCTGATAAACAATGGGCAAATAAGTTATATGAATATATAAAATATTTATATAACAAATTATAAAAAAATCTTGATATTTTTTATAATTTGTTATATTATATAAAAGTATAATAATATAGGAAAAATTTGCCATAATAAGAAAACAAAGAAAGGGGCCTAATAAATGAAGAAAAAAGTAGTAATTGTTATGGTACTAACAATTATAATTGGAATATTTTTATGCACTAATAAAATATATGCTGAAAATACTGAAAACCAAGCAATAGATAAACAAACAGAGAGTAAAATTGTAGAAATAAAAAATAATGTAGCTCATTCATTAGAAGATTATAAAGTAAAATATGGTTCAGATGCATATGGAACAGTTGCATACATTCTTAATATTGTTAGAATATATAGTATTCCATTATGTTTTTTAGGAATTGCATTTGGTGCAATTCATAGATATATTTTAGGTATAAGAAAGTTAGACACTCTAGAAAAAGGTATGGGGTTAATTGTAACTTTTGTAACATTATTAATAATATGCCAAATATTACCACTAGCATTTGCAGTGTTTGTAAAATTTGGAAGGGGGTAACAAATGAAAGTTTTATTTGCTGTAAGTAATGAAGAGATTTCAGAATCAATAGTAAAAAAATATCAAAAGGAGTATAAAGAAATCATTTCGTATAAAAATGTTTATTACTTTAATGCAATATTGAAAGAATTACAAAAAGACAAAACTTATGACAGAGTAGTAATAAGTGAAGATTTAGAGGCATTTACTAGTACGCAATATGATCAAATTGATAAATTTATTTTTGAAAAATTAGATAGTATAAGTGATGAAGCATCTAATGCAAGAGGAAATGATATTCCAATAATCTTAATTTGTTCTGATAGAAGGACAAAATCAGATCAATTATTAGTAAAATTATTTGGAATTGGAATCTATGATGCAATTATTGGAAATGATAGAAGTATTAACGAAGTTTGTAGATTAATCAATAGACCTCGTTTAAAAAAAGAGGCAAAAAGTTATTACAAAATAGATTCAGAAGAAGTAAGCTATCAAGCTGAAAGTGAAAATGATGTAAGTGAAATGGAAATACAAAACATCGTTGCACATTATAAAAGATTAGGAAAAAATGAAGAAAAATATGTTGATAGTTTCAATAATATTGCTGCACAATATAATGATACACAACTAAGAATTATTACAAAATTCTTACCACTAAATGTAAGAGCTGTGTTAGAGGAAAAGTCAACTAAATATCAACAAATAATGTCATTTAATAGTAGTGTGTCAGATAGTTTAAGATACAATGCGAAAAAAGAAGAGCATAAAGGACCAAGTGAAAAATTATTAACACAAGTAAAAAAAGAAAATTCTATGACAGAACCAATTGTAATACCTTCTGCTGTTAATACACGAGGAAATGTAAAATTATCAAGAAAGAAACCTAGTGTTATGCCTGAACAACAAGAAGTTCAACAACAAAAAGAATATGGACAAGTACAAAATACAATGCAAGAAATAGAACAATATAAACAAACACAAGGAAATACACAGAATAATACACAAAATATACAAGATAATAATTTTTTAGATTTATCAGAAATAGATAAAGCAATTGAATCACAAGAAGAAAATCAAGAAGAAAACAAACAAGGAGGACTTCAAGAAGAACCAGTTACACCAGTAAAAAGAGGAAGAGGAAGACCAAGAAAAAATCCTATTCCAGAGGAAAATACAGAACCAAAAGTAAAGAGAGGAAGAGGAAGACCAAGAAAAAATCCTATTCAAGAACAAATGCCAACACAGGAAAAAGAACAAAATGAAGAAGTATTTGAAGAGATATTACCAGGAATAGGTTCTTTAAATCATCAAGAAGAAAAAATAGAAGATAGTTTCTTGCCAGGATTTGATGATAACAACGCAGGAGAATCAAATAAAGAAGCTTTCTTACCAGGATTTAGTGATAATACTGCAGAAGAATCAAATGAAGATGCATTCTTACCAGGATTTGGTGATAATACTGCAGAAGAATCAAATGAAGATGCATTCTTACCAGGATTTGGCGATAATAGTGCAGAAGAATCAAGTGAAGAGGAATTCTTGCCAGGATTTGGTGATAATAATATAGAAGAACCAAATGAAGAGGCATTTTTACCAGGATTTGATGATAATAATATAGAAGAATCAAATGAAGAAGCATTCTTGCCAGGATTTAATAATAACCAAAATAAACCAGAAGAAACAGTTATATCAAAATTTAATGAAACAGATGAAGAAGAATTTTTACCAATAGTTGATAGTAATAGTTCAAGTAGATTAGAAAAAGACATATTTACATCAAATAATAATGAAAATACATCATATTATGATGGAAATGCTATTAAAAATGAAGATATAAAGAAAAATAATAGTTATCAAAGTACAGTTGATATTTCGAATTTAATAACACCAGATAAAAAAATAGCAGCATTTGTAGGAACAAGTAAAAATGGAACATCATTTATTGTTAATAATGTTGCAGAATATGTTTCATCTGTAATGGGAATAAAAACAGCAATTTTAGATACAACTAAAAATAGAAATTCATATTATATTTATACAAAAAATGAAGAAAATTTAAGAAATGTTGCTATGCATAGTATGGAAGGATTAACAAGAGGAACAGCACAAGGAATTAATGTAAATAAAAATTTAACTGTATTTACATCATTACCAAATGAATATGAATTTGTAAATTATGTTGATGAAATACTAGAGACATTACTTAAAAATTATTCTTTAATATTAATTGACACAGATTTTGATACTCCATTAGGATATTTTAAACAAGCACAAGAAATTTATTTAATTCAATCATATGATATTTTAACAATACAGCCATTAACAGCATTTTTAAACGAATTGCTATCAAAAAAAATATTAGATGAAACAAAGCTAAGAATTATATTAAATAAAGTAGTAAAAATAAAAGAAGTTAATGAAAAGATAATAATAGGAGGAATGTCTGCATATAATGATCCGGCAATGAGCTATATAAATCAATTATTTGATAGACAAAATATTAGATATATTTCTATACCATTTGATCAAGATATTTATACAAAATATCTAAGAGGTATTATTGAGTGTGATATTAATTTAAAAGGATATTCAAAAGAATTTATGGAAATATTAAGAGGTTTATCTAGTATGATTTATCCAACAATGCAAGTAAATAACAATAATAATACAAAGTATGCACCACCATCAATAAACAATGTAGGAGGACAAGCATTTTCACAAAATATGAACAGCACATTAGAACAGATGAGAAAAAAATATTAACTACTTATAACGAGGAGGGAAAACAATAGTGATAATAATAGCAGTAGTTGCAATATTGGTTTTAATTGTATTTGGACTAATAATATACAATGTATCAATTCACAAAAAAATACAAAAATTTAAGAATATGAATCAAAGAATTAACAACTTATATGTAGTTCAAGATTTCATGAATGCAATAGGAGAAACGTCAACAGTACAAGAAAAAATTAAGAAAATAAACGATGTATTAATAGAAAAATACGAGATAAAATATTCTACAATAGTTGTATTTAATGGAGCTGAGTATGAAATAAAAGCATCAAATGTTGATCAAAAACATTGGGATGCATTAAAGGCATTACAAGATATAGATATGTTCAAAGATAGTATTCAAACTGCTACTCCTAAATATGTTACTGTCAATAATGAAGATGAAAGATTACCATATCAGAAAATGGAATTTGGAAGGGCCAAATCAGCTATTTTCTTCCCATTATATATTGATAATGTATATATTGGATATTGGATAATGGAAAGTGGAACACCACATGATTTTGATAATGTTGATACTACGGTATTAGAAGTAATTAAAGAGAATATTGTATCTGTTTTGAAAACAGTAGTACATCAAAAGACTTTGGAATCAATTGTTAGAAAAGATTTATTTACAGGATTATACTCAGAAGAATATTTATATGGAGAAGGAAAGCATAAAATAGACAACTACACAAAATCAACAATATGTATGTTTAAAATTATTAATATACAAGAAATTAACAAACAATATTGTAGAGAATTAGGAAATAAAGTTATAACTAAAATAAGCGAATATATAAAACAAAATATTTCACAAGAATATGTATTTGTAAGATATATGGGACCAAAATTTGTTATTGCTTTTTCAGGAGCAGAAGAAAGTGGTGTGGCAGATTTCTTAAATGAAATAAAGGATAAGCTTGAAAGTATGAATATTTCTCTTACAGAGCAAGAACTACAAGAATTAAATTTAGATCCTAATAAAGAAAAGAAAAACAATTGTAATATGACAGTAGTACCAAAATTAAATTTTATAATATCATCATATTATAAAGGAACTGGATTAGAAGAAGTTCTGAAAAAATTAGAAGAATATTTAGATAATACAGATAATAATGAAAGTGATATAACAAATATATAAAAAGGAGAGTTGCATATGGAATTTGACAAAACAATGAATTTTAGTGTAGAAAGAGAAGAAAATACAAAATGTAAAGATATATTAAAAGAAGTATATCAAGCATTAGTTGAAAAAGGATACAATCCAATTAATCAAATAGTTGGATATATATTATCAGGAGATCCAACTTATATTACCAGCCATAATGATGCTAGAAATAAAATAAGAACAATTGAAAGAGATGAATTGCTAGAAAAGATGGTAAAAAATTATATAGGATTAGAAGATTAAGATGAGAATTTTAGGAATTGATTATGGAGAAGCAAGAGTAGGAATAGCTATTACAGATGAACTCAATATAACAGCACAAGGACTTGAAACGATACAGAGAAATGGTTCAGATAAGATTGTTTTAAAAAGATTAGATGAAATACTACAAAAATATAAAATAAAAACAATAGTTGTTGGAATGCCATTAAATATGAATGGAACAATATCTGAAAGAGCAAAAATAACACAAGAATTTATCCATAAATTAAAATGTAAATATAACAAAATAGAAATAGATTCAATAGATGAAAGATTAACAACAGTAGAGGCACATAAAACAATGAATTTTCTAGAAGTCAATAAGAATAAAAAAAGAAATATAGTAGATACTATATCTGCGGTATATATTTTAGAGACTTATTTAAATAAATCAAAAAATTTATTGAAAAATGATAAAAATATGTTATAATAATTTTATATTAAATAAAAATATATAATTTTAAATTTTGAAAGGAGAAAAAACATGGAAGAAAACTTTGAAGGAGAAGAATTAGATAATATTGTAATATTAAATGATGAAGAAGGAAATGAAGTTAAATTTGAATTTTTAGATCTAGTAGAACTAGATGATGAAGAATATGTTGTATTATTACCAGTAAATGACGAAGGAGAAGAAGACGAGGGTGAAGTTGTAATATTAAAAGTAGAAGATACGGATAATGATTCAGAAGAAGAATCATATGTAAGTGTAGATGATGAAGCAGTTCTAAACCAAGTGTTTGAGATATTTAAAGAAAAATTTAAAGATGAGTTCGATTTTGAAGACTAAAAATTAATATAAAAAGAGGTAAAAGTACGAATATTTATTACTTTTACCTTTTGTATTGAGTATAAATTAGAAAATGTTATAATCTATAAGTTGAAATAGGAAAAGTTAAGATACTATATATTTATAGTAAAAAGGAGACTAACTATTAATTGTCAACAGGAATATTAAAAATTTTTTAAAATTTTTAAATAAATAAAAATTTGCATGA
>CANPZT010000074.1 GCA_947589135.1 uncultured Clostridia bacterium
CATGCAGAAGAAGAAAAAAACAAAGGCCTAGCATCTGCACCAAATGGAATTATTGGATTTGAAACAGCATTACCAGCAGAAATAATGAATTTAGTAGACACAGGAGACTTAAGTTATTTAGATTTAGTAAGACTAACATCATATAATCCAGCTCAATTATTAAAAATAGATAGAGGAACAATTGAAGTAGGAAAGATAGCAGATATTACAATTTTTGACCCAAATCAAGAATATGTATACACAAAAGAAATGGTAGTATCAAAATCAAAAAATAGCCCATTTATTGGTAAAAAATTAAAAGGAAAAGTAAAATACACTATAGTCAGTGGAAAAATAGTATATGAGGGATAAGGTAAGGAATAAAAATTACTAGGAATTAAAAAAACGGGAAGAGAGGAAAGATAACCAACAGTAATAGGACTAGACCCAAGGTATGAAATGTTACCAAAATGTGTAACAGATAAATACCCTAAAACATTAGAAGGAGTGGCAGAAGCAATTATTGAATTTAATAAATCTTTAATAGATGCAACATATGAAATTATTCCAGCAATAAAGCCACAAATAGCTTTCTATGAAATGTATGGAATACCAGGAATGAAAGCATTTAAAGAAACTTGTAGATATGCAAAAGAAAAAGGAATGATAGTAATTGCAGACATTAAAAGAGGAGATATAGGTTCAACTGCAACACGGATATTCTAATGCTTTTTTAGGAAGAACAATAATAGGAGAAAATGAAGAAGCTATTTATGATGTTGACTTTGTTACAGTTAATCCATACATGGGAACTGACTGCGTAAAACCATTTATTGATGATTGTAAAAAATATGGAAAAGGTATATTTATTTTAGTAAAAACTTCTAATCCTTCTTCAGGAGAATTACAAGATTTAAAATTACAAAATAATAAAGAAGTATATGCACAAGTAGCAGAATTAGTAGAAAAGTGGGGAGAAGATTTACGAGGAGAATATGGATATAGTAGTGTTGCAGCAGTTGTTGGAGCAACATATCCTGAACAATTATCTCAAATAAGAGAAATTGCACCACATACTTATTTCTTAATACCAGGTTATGGAGCACAAGGAGGAAAGGCAAGTGATATAGCTCTAGGATTTGATAAAAATGGCTTAGGAGGAATTGTAAATGCTTCTAGAAGCTTAATGTGTGCTTATAAATCTGATAGATGGAAAGATCAATTTAAAGAAGAAGATTATGCAAAAGCTACAAAAGCAGAAGCTTTAAGAATGAAAGAAGAATTAAATCAAGCAATTTTTAATTAATATAACTATATAATTTATTTAAATATATTATAATAACTACTCAATTTATAATAAAAAAATGAAAATATCGAGAATAATGTATTAATTTATAGTAATAGGAGGAAACAAAAATGGCAAAACAAGAACAAGCCAAATTAATGAAAAAAGAACAATTAAAATCAGACATATACAAATTTAGTGTGCAAGCACCAGAAATTGTAAAAGAAGCAAAGCCAGGCAATTTTATAGAAATAAGAGTATCAGACCAAACAGAACCATTTTTAAGAAGACCAATCAGTATTTATAATTTAGAAAAAGAAAATGGCATACTTGAATTTATTTTTCAAGTAAAAGGAAAAGGAACAGAAATTCTATCAAAAAAGAAAGAAAATGACTTAATAGATATTATTGGACCATTGGGATATGGAACCTTTAAATATGATCAATATAGAAACTTAGGAATTATAGGTGGAGGAATAGGAGTATTCCCTTTATATGAGTTAGCTAAATGTGCAAAAAAAGACAATAAAAATGTTAATACCTATTTAGGATTTAGAAATAAAGATTATGTTGTACTAGAAGACGAATTTCAAAGTGTATCAAATTATTTAACAATAACAACAGATGATGGAAGCTATGCTAAACAAGGTTTTGCCATTAACTTTTTAGAAAAAGATATAGAAGAAGGAAAAATAGATGCTATTTATGCTTGTGGACCATTGCCAATGTTAAAAGCAGTACAAAAATTAGCAATTGAAAAAAATATTCCATGTCAAATTTCTTTAGAAGAAAAAATGGGATGTGGATTAGGTGTATGTCTAGGATGTGCTGTAAAAACAGCAAAAAGTTCTAAAGATGCTCCTGAATACTGGCATGTTTGCAAAGCAGGACCAGTTTTCCAAGCAAAGGATGTAGAAATTTAAAAATATAATTATGCAAAATTTAAAGAAATAGATAATTTTATAAAAATATTTATCTTATATTAAAAATAATAGAATGGAGGTACTAAAATAAAATGAATACGAAAGTAAATTTAGCAGGAATAGAAATGAAAAATCCAGTAACAGTAGCATCAGGAACATTTGGATATGGAAGAGAATATAGTGATTTTTTTGATTTAAGTAAATTAGGTGGAATAATTACAAAAGGTACTTCATTAAAACCAAGAAGTGGAAACAAACCATCTAGAATATGTGAAACAGCAAGTGGAATGCTAAATAGTATAGGGCTTCAAAATCCAGGAGTAGAATATTTTGCAGAAAATGATTTACCATTTCTTAGAAAATTTGATACTGCAGTTATTGTAAATGCATGTGGGAGTAGTATTGATGAATATGTTGAACTTTGTAAAATTTTAAATACACTAGATATTGATGGTGTTGAATTAAATTTATCTTGTCCTAATGTAAAAGCAGGATGTATGGCTTTTGGGAATACATATGAAGGTGTAAAACAAGTAACAAGTGAAGTAAGAAAAGTATTAGATAAACCTCTTATTGTAAAACTAACTCCAAATGTAACAGATATTGCATCTATTGCAAAAGCAGTAGAAGATGCAGGAGCTGATGGTGTTTCATTAATAAATACATTATTAGGAATGAAAATAGACATTGATAAAAGAAAACCATTTTTAGCAAATAATACTGGTGGACTTTCTGGACCAGCAATCAAACCGGTTGCTGTTCGTATGGTTTATCAAGTTGCTCAAGCAGTTAATATTCCGATTCTTGGTATGGGTGGAATTGTAAATGGGGAAGATGCAATTGAATTTATGTTAGCAGGTGCAAATGCTATTTCAATTGGCGCAGGAAACTTTATTGATCCATACACAAGTATTAATACAATAAAAGGGATAGAAGATTATATGAAAAAGCATAATATTGATGACATAAACAGTATTGTTGGAACTGTTCAAATGAATTAGTTTACAATGTAATTTTTATCTTTACTATTTGCTATTAATAAAATATATTAAATTTTTTAAAATGAAAGCAAGCATAAAAATAATAGTTTTACAATATTATAAAAATAATTATAAAAATAATATTGACATGTGACAAAAAACGACATAAAATATAATTTATAAAATAAAAGGAGGAGTTTTATTATGACAAGAGCAGAATTAAAATCATCAGCAAAAGAACAGATATCAGGTAAAATAGGAATTTTATTTGTAATGTTCTTAATTATTTTTGCTATTATGTTTGTATGTGTATTTGTACCATTAATAGGAGGTATTGCTACATTTATAATTACACCAGCATTTTCATTATCTCTTTGCATGATATATTTAAAACTTACAAAAAAAGAAGATATAGCAGTTGGTGATGTATTTTCAGGATTCAACAAAACAGGTAAAGCTTTATGGTTAAATATTCTTATTAGTATATTTACATTCTTATGGACTTTACTATTAATTATACCAGGAATTATTAAACAATATGCATATTCAATGGCTTTCTACATATTAGCAGACAATCCTGAACTTACTGCTAGAGAAGCTTTATCAAAAAGTAAAGAAATAATGAATGGACATAAATGGGATTTATTTGTATTAAGATTATCTTTCTTCTGGTGGTATCTATTATCAGGAATTACTTTTGGAATTGCATCAATATATGTTGTACCATATATCAGTGCAACAACTGCTAATTTTTATAATTCAATTAAAGAAGCATAGAAATATAATACAATTTAAACACTTTTATTTGGATGGAAACATTTAAATAAAAGTGTTTTTTGCAATTTAGTTGAAAAGATTTATCATTATATATTTAATAATTTTATTTAACACAAGTTATGAAACAAAACTCAACTAACAAAAAATCGACACAAAAACACAAAATTTTCAAAAAATATTGTATAAAAATTTTTAGTTTGATATAATCAAACCAACTGAGTAATATACATTATTAAAAGGAGGTTTAATATGCAAGAAAACAATCAAAAAGAGCAAAAATGTTGTTGTGGAGAAGAAAAAAAAGATAAATTTTTAGAGGAGCTTTTTTCAACATATAAACCAATAAAAGATAACTTAATTCAAATGCTAAATGAAATTCAAGAACATTATGGATATGTTCCAATGTGGGTACAAAAGGAACTATCAGAATTTTTATCAATTCCCATGGCCGAAATATATGGTGTCGTAACATTCTATTCTAGATTTTCACTAAAACCAAAAGGAAAATACAATATATCAGTATGCTTAGGAACAGCATGCTTTGTAAAAGGTTCTCAAAAAATTATGGATAGACTATTGGAGAGATTGAAAATTCAACCAGGAGAAACAACACCAGATGGAAAATTTTCAATAGAAGAAACAAGATGTGTAGGAGCATGTGGTCTAGCACCAGTATTTACAATCAATGGCGAAGTATATGGAAAAGCAACTGTTCAAAAATTAGATCAAGTATTAGATGAGTTAATGAAATAAAATAATACAAAAAACGACAAAATACTTGAGACAAATGAAGACTGTCCCAAGTGTCTCAAAGGAGGTATTGAATGAAAACTATAGAAGAACTTCATAAGATTAGAAAAGATAAAAGAGAAGAATTGGATTTAAGAGTTAACACAAAATCAGATACTCGTGAAAAACATATTCTTGTTTGCCATGGTACTGGTTGTACATCTTCAAAGTCACCTGAAATATTAAAAAAATTTAGAGAAATTTTGAAAGAAAAAGATATAAAAAATGTAAGAGTTATTAAGACAGGTTGTTTCGGATTATGTGCTAAAGGTCCAATTGTTATTATTAGACCAGAAGATACTTTTTATGCAATGGTAACACCTGATGATTGTGAGGAAATTATACAAACACATATTATAGAAGGAAACAAAGTTGAGAGATTACTTTGCAAAGATATTGATGGAAATGTTGTTGACAGATTAGATGACCTTGCTTTTTATAAGAAACAAAAAAGAATTGCTTTAAAGAATTGTGGAGTAATTAATCCAGAAGAAATTGACGAGTACATAGCTTTTGATGGTTATTTAGCTTTAGAAAAAGTTTTAACTGAAATGAAACCAGATGAGGTAATTAATGTTATAAAAGAATCAGGAATTCGTGGCCGTGGTGGAGCTGGCTTCCCAACAGGTAAGAAATGGGAATTAACAAAAGCATATGAGGATAAGCAAAAATATGTTGTATGTAATGCTGATGAGGGTGATCCAGGAGCATTTATGGATAGAAGTATATTAGAAGGAGATCCTCATTCTGTTTTAGAAGCAATGGCAATTGCAGGATATACTATTGGTGCAAATAAAGGATTTATTTATGTAAGAGCTGAATATCCAATTGCTGTTCAAAGATTAAAAATTGCTATAAGTCAAGCAAGAGATTATGGTATTTTAGGAAAAAATATATTTGGAACTGATTTTAGTTTTGATATTGAAATTCGTTTAGGTGCAGGAGCATTTGTATGTGGAGAAGAAACAGCACTTTTAGAGTCAATTGAAGGAAAAAGAGGTCAACCTAGACTAAAACCAC
>CANPZT010000075.1 GCA_947589135.1 uncultured Clostridia bacterium
AACCAGCACATTGTTCAAAAGCTACCTTCCCTAGTTTTGGAACTTTTAATAATTGTTTTCTATTTTTTAATTTTCCGTTTTCATCTCTATATTTCACAATATTTTTAGCTATTGTATTATTAATTCCAGAAACATAAGATAATAATGAAGGTGTTGCAGTATTAACATCCACTCCAACTTTATTAACACTATCTTCTACTACTCCTGTAAGGCTTTCTGCTAATCTCTTTTGATTAACATCATGTTGATATTGACCAACTCCAATTGCTTTTGGGTCAATTTTTACAAGTTCAGCAAGTGGATCTTGTAATCTCCTTGCTATTGAAATTGCTCCTCTTATTGATACATTAATATCTGGATATTCTTCTGTTGCAAGTTTTGATGCTGAATAAACAGATGCTCCCGCTTCGCTTACAATCACGTAATGTACTGGTCTTGAAGCTTCTTTTATCATATCTGCAACAAACATTTCAGATTCTCTTGAAGCAGTTCCATTTCCAATTGCAATCATATCTATTTTATCTTTTTCAATTAATTTTAAAAGTTCTTTCTTTGCACCTTCAACATCATTTTGAGGTTCTGTTGGATATACTGTTGTATAATCTAAAACTTTCCCTGTTTCATCAATAACTGCAATTTTGCAACCTGTTCTATAAGCTGGGTCAAATCCCATAACTGTTTTTCCTTTAATAGGTGCCCCTAATAATAATTGTTTTGAATTTTGTCCAAATACTTTAATTGCTTTTTCCTCTGCCTTTTCTGTCAAATCTGAACGAATTTCTCTTTCTATTGATGGCTCTATTAATCTTTTAAAACTATCTTCAATAGTTGTTTTTAACATTTCTGTAAATTGTGTTTCACCTTTTATGATATCTTTTTCTATGTACGTTAAAATCTTTTCTTCTGGTTTTTCTAATTTAACTTTTAAAAATTCTTCTTTTTCTCCACGATTGATTGCTAAAATTCTATGACTTGGTATGTATTTTATTGCTTCTTGATATTCATAATACATTTCATAATTTGATTTTTCATCAGGTTTTGTAGCTTTTGTTTCAATTAAACCTTCTCTGTAACATAATCTTTTAATCTCTTTTCTATATTTAGCATCATCTGAAATAATTTCTGCAATAATATCTAAAGCACCTTGAATAGCATCTTCACTTGTTTCAACTACTTTATCTTTATTCTTTTTGTCTTCTTCTGAAAGAGAATCGATATTAATATATTGTTTTGCAATTTCTTTAATTGGTTGTGTTTCTTTTTGTTCCATAATTATATTAGCTAAAGGCTCTAACCCTTTAGCCTTTGCAACAGTAGCTCTAGTCTTTTTCTTCTGCTTATATGGTCTATAAATATCTTCAACTTCAGCTAAAGTTTTAGCAATCGCAACTGCTTGCAAAATTTCATCTGTTAACTTTCCTTGCTCATCAATAGATTTTATAATTTCTTCTTTTCTTTGTTCTAAATTCCTTAAATAATTTAATCTTTCACCTAAATCTCTCAAAGTTTCGTCACTTAATCCACCTGTAACTTCTTTTCTATAACGAGCAATAAAAGGAATAGTATTTCCTTCATCAATCAATTTAATTGTATTTGCTACTTGTGATTGTTTAATATTTAACTCTTCTGCAATTATTTTAATAATTTTTTCCATTCTTTTCTCCTTTTTGCATTCTTTCTTTGTTTGAAAAATTAATTGAAATTATTCTATTCCCAAGTATTCATTATATGTTATCTCTCTATCAATTACTTTTCCATCTTCTTTGATGTCTATTATTCTATTTGCTACCGTTTGTGTCAATTCATGGTCATGTGATGTAAATATAATGTTTCCTGTAAATTTTTTCATTCCTTCGTTTAATGCTGTTATGCTCTCCATATCTAAATGATTTGTTGGTTCATCAAATATTAAGAAATTTGCACCTGATAACATCATTTTTGAAAGCACACATCTTACTTTTTCTCCTCCTGATAATACATTTACTTCTTTTAATGCTTCATCTCCTGAAAATAGCATTCTTCCTAAAAAGCTTCTTACATATGTTTCATCTGGGTCTTTAGAATATTTTCTAAGCCATTCTGTAATAGATTCATTTGTATTAAATAAATAATTGTTATCTTTAGGAAAATAATTATTAGTAATTGTTGTTCCCCATATTAATTCCCCTTCATCTGGTTCTATTTCACCAGCTATAATTTGGAATAATACTGTTTTTGCATTTTCATTATCTGCTAAAAGTGCAATTTTATCATTTGCTTTTACATCAAATGATATTTTATCCAACATTTTTACTCCATCAATAGTTTTTGAAATATTCTTTACTTGTAATATTTCTCTTCCAGGTTCTCTATCTGGTTTAAAATCTATGTATGGATATTTTCTGTTAGATGGCTTAATTTCATCTAATTCAATTTTTTCAAGTGTCTTTTTTCTTGATGTAGCTTGTTTTGACTTTGAAGCATTTGCACTAAATCTTGCAATAAATTCTTGTAATTCTTTTATTTTTTCTTCTTTCTTCTTATTCTGTTCTCTTGCTTGTTTTAATGCTAATTGACTTGATTCATACCAGAAATCATAATTTCCTGGATATACTTTTATTTTTCCAAAGTCGACATTTGCAATATGTGTACATACTTTATTTAAAAAATATCTATCATGTGATACTACTATAACTGTATTTTCAAAGTCCATTAAAAAATCTTGTAACCAATTTATACTTTTTAGGTCCAAGTCATTTGTAGGCTCGTCCAATAATAAAACATCTGGATTTCCAAATAGGCTTTGTGCTAATAATACTTTTACTTTATCTTTTGCTTCTATTTCTTTCATGTATTTATAATGATTGTCTGGTATAATTCCTAAATCATTTAAAAGCATTGCAGCATCTGATTCTGCATTCCATCCATCTAATTCTGCAAATCTCTCTTCTAATTTTGCAGCTTTCATTCCATCTTCTTCTGAAAAATCAGGTTTTGCATAAATTGCTTCCTTTTCTTTCATAATATCATATAATTCTTTATTTCCCATAATAACAGTATCAATTACTGTAAATTCTTCAAAAGCAAAATGGTCTTGTTTTAATACAGATAATCTTTCTCCTTTATCTAATGTTACATCTCCTTTGCTTGGTTCTAGTTCTCCAGATAATACTTTTAAAAATGTTGATTTACCAGCACCATTTGCTCCAATTATTCCGTAGCAGTTTCCTTTTCCAAATCTTATGTTTACATCTTCAAATAAAACTCTTTTTCCAAATCTAACTGTTACACCATTTGCACTTAACATTTTTTCTCCTCCTTATAACATAAGAATTATATATTATATTAATTCATTTTTCAAGTTTATTATAGCATTTTTATGGTTTCTATATAAAAAAACCTCTGTTATTAAACTTTCGTCTAATAAAGAGGGCTTTCATTTTTGGAAATTTCTAATCATCAAATAATAATTTGATTCCCCATAATCCTGATACACCTACTAAAGCATAGATTATTCTAGATATAATAGACATATCTCCAAATATAGCTGCTACTAAATCAAAATTAAAAAATCCTATTAATCCCCAATTTATAGCACCTATAATAATAAGTACTAAAGCTATTTTATCAATTACTTTCATAATTATCCTCCCATTTAATATATTTCATTTATATTATTTACATTTTATTCATAATTATACATTTTATTAATATTTTTATTTTATGTTGCTTTATTTTTTTATTAATTATTATAATAATATTATACTTTATTAATTTTAAATAAAAAATTATATTTAAACCATCAAAAAATGACATAATTTTTAAATTTATGTCATTTTATTATTTATTTAATTAAGCATATCCTTTCTTTTTAACCACCAACTTACTGCAATTGTTGTAACAATTGCTATTGTTACCATGATTATAAATCCAATTGGGCTATTTTGAAATGGTAATCCCACATTCATTCCCCAAAAACTTGAAATCATAGTTGGCACTGCTAATATAATTGTAATAGATGTTAAAAATTTCATAACTCCGTTTAGGTTATTTGATATAATTGAAGCATATGCATCCATGGTTCCATTTAAAATGTTACTATAAATCTGCGACATTTCTATTGCTTGTCTGTTTTCAATGATTGCATCCTCTAATATTTCTTCATCTTCTTCATATAATTTTATAATTTTTCCTCTCATTGTTTTTTCCATAACCATTTCATTAGATTTTAAAGAAGTTGTAAAATATACTAAACTTTTTTCTAAGCTTAATAATTTTAATAATTCTTTATTTTTCATAGAATTTTTTAATATATATTCTGTTTTAAGTAATTTAAATAATATGAAGAATTTAAATATAATATTTGAAAAATAAATCTCGTTTTTTTATAAGTTTGGAAGTTTTTTATTTTTTTCTTTTCAAAATCTTCTATAACTTTATTTTTCTTTAATGATACTGTAACAAAAAAGTCGTCCCTTACTACAATCATTCCTAATGGCATTGTTGTATATATATCATTTTCTTCACTTTTTTCAATTATTGGTACATCTACTAAAAAAAGTATTGTTCCATCATCTTCTTCTTGATCAATTCTTGCTTTTTCTTCATAATCTAAAGAATATCTAATAAAATCTTCTTCAATATTAATGCTTTCACATACTTTTTTAATTTCAGTTTCGGACGGGTTTACTAAATTAATCCAACTACCCTTTTTAAATTCTTTAATTTCTTCTATTTTATCTGTTTCTATATTTGTATTATAAATTTTTAGCATACCCATCACCTCTTTCTATTTCCAATAATATTATTGTAGTTTGTTTATTAAATTTTGTCAATATTTTTTGATAAATTTACATAATTTTGACATCTGTTTTTATTTTTAGTATAATATAAGTAGATATCCCTTAAAAAGCAGGTAAGGAGGTAAATATGAAGAAATTTTTTCGGAGTTCATTAAATGTAGCAATATTTATTGTATATACTATTATATTGATAATTGCTATATACTTTATTACTAAATTGCTTACTCCTAGTTATTCAAAAGAGTATTACAAACTCTTGAATGAAAATCAGGAATTAACAGCAACTATTGAAGACTATCAAAAACAAGATAGCTTTGAGAAACAATTAGAAAATTCAGAAACTGTAAATGACCCTAATCAAAACTCTTCGGAAACAGATGAAATCTTAAATGATATCTTTTTTGAAACTGGCAACACTTATAGAATAGAAGATTTTACATTTTATAGTGATATAAATTGTAGTAAGGAAATCACAGAAGATTTAACTTTCTTATCTTATGTTGATATAGATGTTGAACTTCCAAATGGATTTACAGTTTATCTGTCTAGAAGTCGTGAAAAGGGTTATGTATGGTCAACGGAAAAACCTTACTTTGCTGTCGCTAACTAAACACTAAATCCTGCTTCTTCCTCTACATTAACTGATTTTGTAGAGGAAGTTTTTATTTGAGAATAATTATAAAAAGAGATTTTAAATACTTAAAACTTAAGAATCTAAAACCTCTAAAATGGTGAGCCATAGAGGGTTCGAACCTCCGACCGTCAGATTAAGAGTGGTCGAACCCTTCTAAGGTCACCAAATTGTCAATCTACTTGATATAACTATATTATCACTTCTAAATATTTATTTCAATAGGGTTTGAGAAAAAAGTATAAAATTTATTAAAGTGAGAAGTGAAAAGTTAAATGCAATTATTTAAACATATAATATATTTTAGTCTTACATATGCTCTTAATGTACAACT
>CANPZT010000076.1 GCA_947589135.1 uncultured Clostridia bacterium
CAGAGATGGTTCAAATGTAGAAGAACAACAAGTTCAATCTATATATCAAATTGAAGGAGAAGATGAAAATCAATTGGCAGTAAGAGTAGGAAGTTTAGGAACAATCGAAACATATTTGGTAAGAACTCCTAGAGAAGATAACCAAGAGGCTATTAGTATACCAATAGAAACAACATCAACTTTGAATAAAACTACAAAAGAACCAATGAGACTAATGAATAGACACAGAAATTATAGAGTAAAAGAAGAAATAGAAAGAGCAAAAGAACATGAAAATTGTAAAGAAAAAACCACAATAAAAGATATTGATGATGACCCTACAAATAATACACATGAGATTATTGATGAGCAGTACATTGAACATTGTGTGGATGAAATAATGAAAGATTCATCAATAGAAGAAGTATTTACCAGAGGAGAAGTAGAAGAAAGATTAAGAAAAGGAATACAAAATAAAGAATCAGAAAAAACATTATCAGAAACAATAGATGATGTAAAATTAGACTTATCAAAAGATGCTGAGCATTTTAAAACACACGAAATTTAAAAAAATAGTATATTTGAATTTGTTTCAAATATACTATTTTTTTAAATAGGTTCAACATGAACTATAGTTTTATAAACTTTATCTAATTTGCTAACATCTTTTTCTAAATTATCAGCTAATTTATGACTATCAAAAGTAGAAAGATTACCATCTAAAAGAATTGTAATAAATATGAGATATTGTGCTCCAACAGGAGTAGATATAATATCACCTACATTTTTTATTTCTTCGTAAGTATGGCAGATATCTAAAATTAACTTTTTAGTTTTGTCATCTACACTAATATCCATTAATACATTGTAACTTTCTATAAAAATAGTAACGCCAGTATAACAAATCCATATAGAGATACCAATTCCAACAATACTATCAAACCAATAAATTCTAATTAAGGTAAGTAAGATAGAAAGTAATGTGAAAGAAGTAACTATGCAATCATTCCTATGGTCTTTCATATTAGCTTCTAATAATATATTGTGACATTTTTTGAAGGCAATTTTAGTATAAATGTATAATCCTAATTTTATGATAATTGTTGCAATACAAACAATTACTAAAAACCAAGAAAAGTGCAATTTACTTCCTAAAATAAGAGTTATAACAGAATCATATAATAATTTTGCAGAAACTAATATCATGGAAATACTAATAAACATAGAAAAGATATATTCTGCTTTTCCATGACCTAAATTATGGTCTTCATCATTTGGTGCACTTGAAATTTTATTTCCAATAAAAGTCATTAAAGAAGCAAAAATATCTCCTGCACTATTAAAACTATCTGCTATCATTGCTTGACTTTTACTTACAAATCCTACTATTGCTTTTATAATAAGTAAAAAGATATTACCAATTATTCCATATATTCCAGCTTTCTTTGTTATTTCAAATTTTTCTTCCATGATAATCTCCTTTGTTGTTTATTTGTATATTGTATGATTATATCATAAGAATTAGAAATAAGAAACTAAAAATTATAAAAACATTATCATATGGGGAGCAAATAGTAATTATAAAATAATATTGCCAAAAAATGTCGGATATGGTATAATAAACTAGTACAAAGGTAAAATGAGGTGAAAATAATGCCAATATTCACAATAATATATATACTAATGTTTATTATATTTGCATTAATTGCATATGCAATTTTCCAAATAAAATTATTTGGAATGAAAATAAAAGACTTTTGGTCTTTTATTGATGCAAACCAAATGTTAGATAAATTATATAAATTTGCTAAGCAATATGAAAATATGTCACCACAAGAACAATTAATCTATTTATCAGAGGCAGAAAAGATATTTACAGCCTTTGATAAAGTACCTGATGCTTTGTGGGAGGAAGAATATGATAAATATAAACAAGTGTTAAACAAATATAAAGATATCAAAATGTTAAGATGGACAGAAAGTAAAGAAGTAAAATAAAACAAGTTTGTATTTAGATTTGTATTTTTTAAAATATATAAAACCTGTGTAGAATTATTGCATTTTACACAGGTTATTTTTATTTTTTGTCTATTTTCATATTATTACCATATCGTTTTACTTTTTGAGTAGTTGTTTTCTCAAATTCCTTATCACGAATTATAAATCCTTTAATATGCTTATAGTTTGGCAGTTTTTTGTTAACATTACTTACAGCATCAGAAATAATTTTCCATATTTCTTCTTTTGTTGGAACACTACCTTTTAAGTATTCTGTAATTGCTTCTATATTAGGATAGATTTGAGCATTAATGTAAGTTTCATCATCATTTTCTTTTTGAATACCTAAAACTAAAGATTCAGAAATCAAAGGATTATCATTTAAATGATATTCGACTTCTTCAGGATAAATATTTTTTCCATTTTTAGTTACTATTACACTTTTACATCTTCCAGTAATATATAAATAACCATTTTCATCAATTTTTCCTAAATCTCCAGTATAAAACCAACCATCTTTCAAAGATTTTTTGGTTTCTTCCTCATTTTTGTAATAGCCAAGCATAACATTAGGGCCTTTTACAATAATTTCTCCAACGCCTTCTTCATTTGGATTATTAATTTTGTATTCTACATTAGGAATAGGAAGCCCTGCTGCGTCATCTTTTTGGAAGAAGTCAGTATTACCAGCGACTAAAGGGGAGCATTCCGTTAAACCATACCCTTGTAAGGTATTTAAGTTTAAATCTCTAAAATCTGCAACAATGTTTGGATTGGCTGCTGCAGCACCAACAATAAATACACGAAGTCTGCCACCAAGTGTATTTTTGACTTTTGTTTTTACGATTTTCTTCATGAAGAAAGGTAGAGAAGAAAAAGGATTTTCATTTTCTTTTTTATATTTATTAGGTAAAGATTGATTCATATTTTTTACAATATTTTTGTGTAACTTTTCTAATAATAGTGGAACACACAAAATAACAGAAGGATGAAATTCTGCCATATTTTTTGCAATATATCTTAAACCTTCGCAATGAGCAATGCTTGCACCACTATATATAGGAAGTAAAAATCCTAAAGTACATTCATAAGTATGATGTAAAGGTAAAACAGAGAAAAATAAATCACTTCTTTTTACTTTTACAATTCCATAAGTTGATAAAATATTAGAGCAGATATTTCTTTGCGACAAACAAACTCCTTTTGCATTTCCAGTTGTTCCGGAAGTGAATAATAAAATACGCAATTCATCAGGATCTATTTCAATTTTATCAAAATCTTTAAATCCTTCCTCATATAATTTTTTTCCTTCTAATTTAATTTCAGAAAAATCATTTTCTTTTGTTTGAGGTTCAAAGGAAATAAAGAAAGTATCTTTATTGTTTAATTGATTAATTTGTTGTAGAATTTGGCTTAAATTTTTATCATCACCTAAAATACAAGAAGTTTCAGAAATATTCATAAAATTAATAACATCATCTGTATGTAATTCTTTATCAATAGGAACAACAATGCCAACAATACTTGCTGCCATGTAAGATACGCACCATTCATAGCTATTTTTACCAATAACAGCTATTTTTTTATTTAAAAAACCCTTTTTTATTAGGCTTGTCCCAAGGTAAACTATATCATTTTTAAATTCTTCATAAGTAACTTTAATGATATTACCATCTTTATCTTTCTTTTTAAAAGCAGTTCTAGAACGATAGATGTCTGCTGAACGATATAGCATTTGTTTGAAATTTGTAACTTCTTCTGTTTTGTGATACTTTTGTTTCAGTTGTTGTGCAGTATTTAAATTTGTTTTCATAAGATTAAATCCTTTCTTTTTTTATTTCAAAAGATGATTTTTTCATTTCAAAATCATCTATAAAATTTAAAATTAGTATCTTTTTGCAATACAATATTACCATCGTAAATTGTTTTTTCTTCTGTTTGTAGTGGTATGTCAAGAAAAATTGTACATTTAAAATTTTGATCTAAATTATTTGTAATTAATATATCAAAAGATAAATTACAATTAAGTTGTTCTAGTGGAATATTACATTTTTTTAATAAAGAACCATCATATGTGATAGGAGATGAAGTATCTGTAAAAGTATAGTCAGTTTTTATATTTTGATTTACATAGCTAAGAGTAATAGGATTTGCTAAATTATTGTATAAAGTAGGAGTATTTAAATCTGCTTCATCTTCAGAGGTAATATTAAAATCTAATTTATCTTGTATGATATTTTCATCTATAATATTACTATCTGAAAAATTATTAATACTCTTAAAATATAATTGAGGTTGTCCGAATAGATGGCATAGTATTAAATTTTATATTTTCAATTGATACTTTTTTAAAAGTGTTTTCTAAATTTTTTTCTACTGATTCATTTGAGATAAATAAAGCAATATCAGTGTATTGATATATATTTTCTAAGGTATAATTGCTAACAGATATATTTTTATTTTTTGCATTACAATTACTAAAAAGTGCGACTTTTTTTATTTCAAAAATAGTGGATTGGTTTTTATCTGCAAAATTTAAAACGCTATTTTCAAAGTTACTTTTTAAAACATATTTATTAAACACTAAATATGCAAGAAAAAATACTATAAAAAGTAAAATCAACACAATTGTGCATAATATTATTTTTTTCTTATCCATAATTCCTCCTTAGTATATACTATATATTAATATAAAACTTTAATAAAAGCAAGTGTTTACTCTTTTTGATATTTTCCATATTTTTAAATTGACAAAAAAGTACGAAAAAGGTAAAATTATAATGGTGATACTATGAAATCAAAAGATAAAACAAAAAAAATCATAAAAATATCGCTAAAAAATATTATTTATTTTTTGGCTTTTGTTATTAGTGTATTATATATAATTATTTTTTATGATAGATATTTTGTAAAAAGTAAAGTATATGCTAAAGAAACAAATAGTGATATAGAAAATATAAAAATAAGTAATGCAAATGAAGTAACAGCAAATGAAATTATAGGCGATATAGCAAATCAAAATAAAAAAGAAGAATATTATGTTCAAGAAGTAGAATTAGAATATATGACAAAATATAGAAATAATCCTAATTTATCAAAAGATACAATTCAAGTTGTACAAGAAGGAAGAGAAGGAAAACAACAGATTATAATAAAAAGAGAATATGAAAATGGTGAAATAATAAAAGAAGAACAAGAATCTATAAAAATAACAAAGGCAGCAATTGATAAAATTGTAGAGATTGGAACTGGAAACACTACTAATCAATATAAAGTAAAAATAGGAGATATTGTATATGTTACATCTGATAGATTATCTGTTATGAGTGAAGCTAATGAAAATTCACAAAAAGTCGCTACATTAGAAAAAGATAGTCAATTAAAAGTGTTACAAATTCAAAATGATTGGTATGAAATTTCATGTGAAAGTATAGTTGGATATGTAAAATCAGAGTCAACTTTCTATAAAAATAATAGTAAAGAAACAGAAAATGAAAATGTAAAAACAAATAGCAAAGAAAAGAGTAAATCTGAATTAATATCAAAATTAAGCTTTAATATGCCACTTAATGAACCAAGTGGACTTTCTTTAGAACAATTTAAAAAAGTATTAACAGATTCAAAAGATGTAAATCAAATATTTAAAAATAATGCTGAATATTTCTATTACATAGAACAACAATATAAAATAAATGGAATATTTGTTGCAGCAATAGGAATACATGAAAGTGCTTGG
>CANPZT010000077.1 GCA_947589135.1 uncultured Clostridia bacterium
ATATTTTAATTGGAACCCAAATGGTAGTAAAAGGACATCATTTTCCAAATGTAACATTAGTAGGTGTAATTGCTGCAGATAGTTCATTAAATATAGATGATTATAGAGCAAGTGAAAGAACATTTCAAATTTTAACACAAGTAGCAGGAAGAGCAGGAAGAGAAAAATTACCAGGAAAAGTAATTATTCAAACTTATAATCCAGATGAATTTAGTATTCAATGTTCAAAAGAACAAAACTACGAAATGTTTTACGAAACAGAAATTGCATTAAGGCAACAGTTGAAATATCCTCCATTTTGCGATATAATACTAATTAGTTTTAATAGTTTATCAGAGCAAGAAATTAGTAAAATTAGTAATGGAATTTATACTTATTTAAAACCAAGATTACCAGAAAATTATAAAATTTTTCAACCAATGCCATCTCCTATTGATAAAATTCAAAATAGGTATAGATGGAGAATTATTATTAAGGGAAAAATGAATGATGAACTTAACAAAATTTTAAATGATTGTTTGAAAAAATTTTATATGAAAAATATTAAGACAACTAAAATGTCAATTGATGTTAATCCAAATAATATGATATAAAGAAAGGTGTTAGAAATGGCAATTAGAAATTTAAGATATGATGGAGATGAAATTTTAAAAAAGAAATCGAGAGAAATAGAAAAAATAGATGACAAATTACAAATACTGATTGATGATATGATAGACACAATGCATAAATATAATGGAGTAGGTTTAGCTGCTGTGCAAGTTGGAATATTAAAAAGAGTAATTGTTATTGATTTATATGATGATAACGGACCAATTGTTTTAATAAATCCAGTTATTGTAAAAACAAAAGGAGAACAAGAAGTAGATGAAGGCTGTTTAAGTTTTCCAAATCAATTTGCTAAAGTCAAAAGACCAGCTGAAGTAGTAGCAGAATATATAGATAGAGATGGCAAAAAAAAGAAAGTAAAGGCAAAAGAATTATTAGCCCAAGCAATTAGCCATGAAGTAGATCACTTAAATGGAGAAGTTTTTATGGATAAAATTATTCCTGGCACATTAGAATATATAGAGCCAGAACAATAATATCAAAAGGGATGTCAAAAAACAAGTCACCTTTGACACAAAGGAGAGTGAATATATGAAAATAATATTTATGGGAACACCTGATTTTGCAAGAGATAGTTTAGAGGCAATTTATAAAGAATGTCATGAAATTTTAGGAGTTGTAACAAATCCAGATAAGCCAAAAGGAAGAGGAATGAAAATGATTTCATCTCCTGTAAAAGAATTTGCAATAGAAAAAAATCTAAAAATTTATCAACCAGAAAAGGTAAAAAATAATATAGAATTTATTGAAGAAATAAAAGAATTAAATCCTGATGTTATATGTGTTGTGGCATATGGAAAAATATTGCCAAAAGAAATTTTAGATATTCCAAAATATGGCTGTATTAATGTACATGGTTCATTACTTCCAAAATATAGAGGAGCAGCACCGATTCAATGGGCAGTTATAAATGGAGATAAACTAACTGGAATTACAACTATGTATATGGATGAAGGAATGGATACAGGAGATATTATATTAAAAGAAGAAATTGCAATAGGAGAAAATGAAACAACAGGAGAATTGTGGGAAAGACTATCAAAAATTGGAGGAAAACTTTTAGTAGAAACATTGAAGAAAATTGAAGAAGGAACAGCTCCAAGAGAAAAACAAGGAGAGAACTTTACATTAGCACCAATGTTAGACAAATCGATAGCAAAAATTGATTGGGATAATCAGACTGCAGAACAAATAAAAAACCTAGTAAGAGGGTTAAACCCAATTATGGGTGCATATACATTTTTAGACGGAAAAAAAATAAAATTCTGGAAAGTAGAATTAGCAACACAAGACGAAATTATGGCAGAGGGAATAGAGATTATAGCAAATGGAACAGTAATAGTATCACATCCAAAAGATGGATTGTTTATAAAAGCAAAAAACGGAATTATAAAAGTACTTGAAATTCAAGGAGAAAATGCTAAAAGGATGTCAATACAAGATTTTTTAAGGGGAAATTCAATAGAAGAATTTAGTTTATTACAATGATGAGACAATGGGGGACAGTCTTTATTTGTCTCAAAATTATTTTTATTCTCTCGTGAAAATTTAGTGAAAATGGTTGTAAAAAATATGAAAAATTGATATACTTATATAAAATTTAAGTATATCAATTTTTTGATATATCAAAGGAGGAAAAAATATGAGTGAAAAAAATAAAGAAAATGAAGAAAATGGAGAAGTAGTAGAACTACAAGAAGAAATTAAAACAGAGCAAGAAGGAATACAAATATCAAATGACGTTATAGCAGTAATTGCAGGAGTGGCAGTATCAGAGGTAAGTGGTGTTGCTGGAATGGCAGGAGGATTTGCAGGAGGAATTACAGAGGTATTAAGTGGAAAGAAAAACTTAGCAAAAGGAATTAAAGTTGAAGCAACAGAAACAGAAGCAAAAATAGATGTTAATATTATAGTGGAATATGGCACAAGAATACCAGATGTGGCATATGAAATACAAAACAGGGTAAAAAAAGCAGTAGAAAGCATGACAGGTTTAGAAGTACAAGAAGTAAATGTTCATGTACAAGGTGTTAATACTCAAAGTTCAAAAAATGAAGAAATTGAAGCTAAAGAAGAAACAGAAGAAAATGAATAATAATTAGTAAAAATTAAATAACAAAAATATAGGAGGAAATAAAATGAAATTTATAGAAAAAGCTACACTAATGATATATTCTACAATAATGCTAATAGTATCAATAATAGTATGTTTATTAATATTTGGATGGCTAGATGCAGATTTAATAGGAAGTATTTTACAAAATGTATTAACAGGAGTTACATCAGAAAAAATTGTTCTTGGTGTTAGTGTTGTATTTATATTATTATCTATTAAATGTATATTTTTTGATTCATCATCAAAGCAAAAAGAAACTTCAAAACAGGGAGTTTTATTAGAAAACGAAAGTGGAAGATTAATGATTTCAAAAGAAACAATTGAAAATTTAGTTAATTCTGTGGCATTAAATTTCCAAAGTGCTGAAGATGTTACAACAAGAGTAGAATTAGATAAAGAAAACAATGTAAAAGTATATATTAATTTAATTGTAAATGCAGAAGCTATCATTAAAGACTTGTCAGCAAATTTACAAGCGAAAATTAAAGAAAAAATAAAAACAGCAACAGACTTAGATGTAAAAGAAGTTAATATTACAATAAAAAAGGTTGCAGAGAAAAAAATTGAAGAATAGAAATCCAAAATGAAGAAAGGAAGAAAATAAATGAATAATTTTAAAGAATTTTGGAATCAATTTAAAGGTGCTATTATAGGTGTTATTATAGCTATTCTAATTTTGATAACTAAGTTACATGATTTAATTTTAGCAATAGTTTTAATATTTTTAGGAGCATTTGTAGGAAATTATATTCAACAAAATAAAGAATTTGTAAAAGAAAAACTAAAAAAATTTATTGATAAGATGTAATAATGCTAATAAATATAGAAGGGGAAAAATATGAACAGGTCAGCAATTAGAGAACAAGCATTTAAACTTATTTATAGTTTAGAAATCCAAAAAAAAGAAAATGTGGAAGAATTAATTGAATTATACATAGAGAGTAATAATATAGTAGATAAAAATGCAAAAAAATATATTAATGAAGTAGTTATAGGAATAGAAAACAACAAAGAAGAAATAAAAAAACAAATAGAAAAAAATTTAAAAGCAGAATGGAAAATAGAAAGAATATCAAAAATAGATTTAGCAATTTTAAAACTAGCAATTTATGAAATTAAATATACAGAAACACCATTTAAAGTAGCAATAAATGAAGCAGTAGAGCTTGCTAAGAAATATGGAGAAGACACATCAAAAAAATTTGTTAATGGAATTTTAGCAAGTATCGTAAAAGAATAGAACAAGGGAGAAAATAATGAAATATAGCGAAATGGCAATCACAGTTACTGATCTGAATAAATATATAAAAAACAAAATATCAGAAGATGAATACTTAAATGATGTATTAGTAAAAGGTGAAATATCAAATTTTAAAAATCATTATACAGGACATATGTATTTTACATTAAAGGATGAAAATTGTTTAATAAAATGCATTATGTTCAAATCTTATGCTCAAAAATTAGCATTTATGCCAAAAGACGGAATGAAGGTTATTGTATATGGTGGAGTATCTGTTTTTGAAAGAGATGGAGTCTATCAAATTTATGTTAAAGCTATGGAAGAAGATGGACTAGGAGATTTATATACAAAATATCAAAAATTAAAAAAGGATTTGGAAGAACAAGGGTTATTTGAACAATCACATAAAAAGAAAATACCAATAATGCCAAAAATAGTAGGAGTTTTAACTTCTCAAACAGGTTCTGTAATTAGAGATATTATTAATGTTTCAACAAGAAGAAATCCAAATGTATATATTAGATTATTACCAGTTCCAGTGCAAGGAGAAGGAGCAGCAGAAAAAATTGCCAATGGAATTGATTATATGAATGAACATAAACTAGCAGATGTATTAATAATAGCAAGAGGAGGAGGTTCACTAGAGGATTTATGGCCTTTTAATGAAGAAATAGTAGCACAAAGTATTTATAAATCTGAAATACCAGTTATTTCAGCAGTAGGACATGAAACAGATTTTACAATAGCAGATTTTGTAGCAGATTTAAGAGCTCCTACTCCATCTGCAGCAGCGGAATTGGCAGTTTCAGACATTTATGAAACAAATCACAAAATACAAGTATATCAAGATAGATTAAGAAATGCTTTAATTAGAAAAGTTCAATTAATGAAGTTAAGATATGAAAAATGCATTTCAAGTATAGTATTAAAAGAACCAACTAGAAAAATTAATGAATTATATATTCAAATAGATAACTACATAAAACGACTAGAGAATTTAATAGCAACAAAACAAGAAAAAGAAAGGGCAAAATATATAGAACTAGTTGCAAAATTAGATGCATATAGTCCTTTAAAAACACTATATCGAGGATATTCAATTGTAGAAAAAGATAATAAAATAATTAAAAAGATAGAAGAATTAAATGCAGGAGATAAAATTCAAATTCAACTATCTGATGGAAAATGTCAAGCAGAGGTTCAATAAAACAATAAATTAAAATTATGACTTTGCTTGAATTTAGTTTATATTCAGAAAGGAATGAAATTAAAATTGAATAAAAAAACAAAAATAACTATTATAATTATTATTGTTGTAATAATTGCCTTACTAATAATAGGCGGATATTTTATTTTTAGAAAAAACGATACAAGTGAAGTAAATACTGAAGAAGAAAATACAATAGTAGAAGAAATAGATGAAAATGAAATAGAACAAGAACAAACTAATTCACTAGATGAAGAGAAAAATGTTATCGAAGAAAATTTAACAAATAGTGAAACAACTCAAACTATACAAGATATTCCTGAACAACAAGAAAATCAAATTATAGGAAGAGAAGAACAAGAAAGTATTGCTCAAAACG
>CANPZT010000078.1 GCA_947589135.1 uncultured Clostridia bacterium
TGTTATTGTTACTTTTCTGTGATCTCCTGCTGCCATTCTAGTTAAGGCAGACATTGGTTCTCCTTGGCTTCCAGTTGTTATAATTACTAATTGGTCATCTGTATAATTTTTTATCATATCAATATCAATAAATATATTTTCTGGGCATTCTATATATCCCAAATTTCTTGATGTTTCTATCATATTAATCATACTTCTACCACATACAGCAATTTTTCTTCCATATTTTACTGCTGAATTTACAATTTGTTGAACTCTATGAACATTTGATGCGAATGTTGCTACAACAATTCTTTTTGTACAGTGTAAAAATAATTTATCGAAAACTTCTCCTACAGAACTTTCAGACATTGTAAATCCTTTTCTTTCTGCATTTGTACTATCTGACATTAATGCCAAAATTCCTTTATTTCCTAACTCTGCTATTCTTCCAAAATCCATTAATTTACCATCAATTGGTGTATAATCAACTTTAAAATCTCCTGTATGCAATATTGTTCCCACAGGCGTTGTAATAGCGAGCATTACTGAGTCTGGTATACTATGTGAGCTTCTAATAAATTCTACTTTAAAATTATTTCCTAATTTTATTGTTTGTCCTTGCATTACTTCTTTTAATTTAGTACTTCTTAATAATTTATGTTCTTCTAGCTTATTTCTAATTAATCCTGCTGCTAGTTTAGTTGCATAAATTGGTATATTTATTTTTTTCAATAAATATGGAACTGCTCCTATGTGATCTTCATGTCCGTGTGTAATTAGTAATCCTTTTATTTTATCTACATTTTTTTCTAAATATGTGATATCTGGTATAACTAAGTCTACTCCTAACATATCATCTTCTGGAAATGATAATCCGCAGTCTACTACAATTATTTCATCTTCATATTCAAAAACTGTTATATTCTTTCCTACTTCATGTAATCCTCCTAATGGAATAATTTTTAATCTAGATTTTTTGAATATTGTATTTTCTTTATCATTATTTCTAACATTTTGTTTTGTATTTCTTTTATGATATGGTCTTTTTACTATTTTTGTAGTTTCTTCTGTCCCTTCTTGTTTTATATTAATTGTATTTTGATTTTTATTTGTGTTTGTTGTTTTTCTTTGCTTTGTTATGTTTTTTCTCATTTTAGAGCTAGTTTCTCTTTTTTCTTGTTTGTTTGAATTTTCTTTTAACATAAAATCTCCTTTCTTTCATATGTAATACAAAAAAACTAGTTTAATATTTAAACTAATTTGACCTGATTTAAAATTTCTCTTTACTCACAAAATTAACAGATTTATATATGGCCTTTTTTATTCTCTTAACTCATATATAAGATATCTGATAAATAATAAATTCCGATCATTATATTTACACTGTTTATTATTATACTATATATTTTTGTTTAAGTCAATTAATATTATACGCAATATATATAATTCCATAATTATTTTTATCTTGTATTTCACTACATTTTTAATTTACTTATTTTTATTAAAGATACGTGTTAATTTTCATCACTATTAGTTAATTCAGCTTCTCCATTTTCATTTATTGTTATTTCATATCCATCAACTGATATTGTTACTGGAAGTTTAGTAACATTATCTGTTTTCTTAATTCCTTCTATTTTGGATAAATTCTCATTTAGTTTATCCAAATTTATATTTCCTTCTTCATCGGTTATATCAAGTAATTGAACTTGTACTTTCATTAAAGATTGTCTTTTTGCAGTAGCTACTTTTGCTTCTTCTTTTGCATCCTTCATTTGATTTAATGGTCTATTATTTATATATATAGTTGCTACTATTCCTATTATTGCTACTATAAAAACAATAAATAATAATGGTATTATAATCATTTTTTTTGATTTTGCTGTTTCTTTTATCTTTTGTGAATTTTTCATTTTCATTTCATCCTTTCCTATTATAAAAATTTAAATTTTTTATTTTTCTTTATTATATTTTAACTTATTCATTTTTGCAATAAAATCTTAAAAATTCTTTAATAACATCATTTGATTATCAAGGGTATCAATTATCTTGGCACATTTTTCCAATTCTTTTGATACATTTTTATCTACTTTATGTTCTGGTTTATATCTTGTTTTGTGCTCTAAATTTGCCCAAAAGTCCATTGCTAGAGTTCTGATTTGTATTTCTACTTTTACATATATTATTTCCTTTGATAAATTAATTGGTATTTCCACTATTAAATGATAGCTAGAATATCCAGTTTTTTTCGGTTTTGTAACATAATCTTTTTCCTTTAGTATATTTACCCCTGATAAGTTTTCTATTAAGTTTTTTATTGTAAATATATCTTTTTTTAGCGGACATATAATTCTAATTCCTGCAATATCATTAATATTATTTATCATTTCCTTATATGTAAAATCATATTCTTTCTTTCGCATTTTATTTATAATACTTTCTGGTGTTTTTATTCTTGTAGTAATATGATCTATTAATTCATAGTTATAAAATATTTTTGATTCCTCTTGTAATATTTCTATTTTTGTTTTTAATTCTTTTATTGCAATTGAATATATAAACATTAGTTTTTTAAATATTTCATCTTCTTTTGATATATCTTTTTTAAAATCAATAATATTTTCTATTTTTGTTAAATTGTTTATTTCTTTTCTCATTTTATATTCACTCCTCATATCATTTGTGTTGTTATATATTTTAGTATATGCATATGATATAAGAATATTGTTATGTATTAGTTTCTTAATTGTGTTTTTTTAGTGAAATTATAAATTGAAAAAAGTCAAACTCTTAATGTTTTATCTCATATTATATATAAAAATTCCATAAATACATATGGAATTTTTAAGCTAAATTTTTAATTTTTAAATTTTTCTATTAATTTTTCTATTGTTAAATTTTGTTTTTCTCCTGTTTTATTATTTTCTAATTCTAATAATTCGCCTTCTGTTTTATCTCCTATTACTATCATATATGGTGTTCCTAATATTTTACAATCTTTTATTTTTGCCCCAATTTGCATGTTTTCTCTATCATCTAATATTGCTGATATACCATTCTTATTCAATGTTTTATATAAGTTGTTTGCTAATTCTACTTTTTCTATATTATCCATTTTGGGAACAATTTGAATCTTATATGGTGCAACTGACTCTGGCAAAACAAATCCACATGGGCCCCATTTTGGATCATTTATAATGCATTGCTCATATAAGGCAGCTAAAGTTCTACTTACCCCTATTCCATAGCACCCCATGTAATATAATTCTTCTTTTCCATCTTGATTAATATATGTTCCTTGCATCATTTCAGAATATCTTGTTCCTAATTGGAATATATGTCCTAGCTCCATTGTTCTAATTTCTTTAAATTTAGAAATGTCGGTTATTCCATATTCTTTTTCTATATATTCTTTATAATCTTCTCTTTCTAGTATTTCAGTATTTAATCCTACTTTTGTTTCTTCATTGTATAGAATTTTATCTTCTCCTTGTTCTGATATTAGCATAAACTCCTCTGATTTTTTTCCTCCCATTGCGCCATTGTCTGCAACAATTGGAATTACTGGCATTCCTATCTTTTCAAATATTTCTAAAAATGCTTTTCTTGCATTTTCATAAGATTTTTCCATTCCTTTTTCGTCTATATCAAAGCTATAAGCATCAAGCATTGGAAAAGATTTTCCTCTTAATAGGTATCCTCTTGTCCTAATTTCATTTCTATATTTTTCGCCAATTTGATAATATGTAACTGGTAAATTTTTATATGATTTTAACTTTTCTCTTGCAAATTCTAATACTGCTTCTTCTCCTGTTGGCGCTAAACAAAATGTTCCTTTGTTTGATTCTGTAATTAGCATTGTTCCATCATTAACATAGTGCTCATATCTTCCTGAATTTTTCCATATGGTATCTGGTTGCAATGTTGGCAATAATATTTCTATACAACCATATTTATTTAGGGTTTCTGTTATAATTTTTTCTATATTTCTTCTTACTAATAGTGGAATAGTATTATATCCAAATAGTCCTGCTCCATATTGTACTAATTGCCCTGTTTTTAACAAAATGCTTTGACCTGGATACATTTCATCTATATTATTTAATTTTACTGTACTCATTCCTGTTTGTGATAATTTCATTTACTTTTTTCCTTCTCTCTTAATTTTAATTTATTATTATTTTATTTTGCTCTACCTTTAATTTATTATTTTGAATTTACTATTCTTTTATTTTGTTTTCTTTTGTTTCTTTTTTCTCTATTTCTATGTTATCTATTTCTTCTTGTTTATCTCCATCATTTAATTCTTCTTTATCTCCATCATTTACTTCTTCTTTTTGCTCTTCATTCTCAACTAATTCATCTATTACAATTTGTCTGTTCTCATCTAATTTATATTTCGGAAGTTCTGGTAAATCATTTAAAGATGCATATCCAAACATTTTTAAAAACTCTTGTGTTGTTTTATATGACATTGGTTTTCCTGGTAATTCAATCACTTTTCCTGCTTCTTCTATTAGGCCATATTCTAATAATTTATATACACATCCATCTGCTGAAACTCCCCTTATTGCTTCTATCTCTGCTCTTGTTATTCTTGGATTATAGCTAATAATTGCTAGTGTTTCTAGTGCTGCATTTGATAATTTAGGTTTGTTTCTTTTATCTAATACTGGATATATATATTCATATAATTCTTTTTTTGTGCATAATTGATATGAATCTTCTATTTTTATTATTTCAATTCCTCTATTCTGTTCTTCATATTCTTTTTGCATGCTTTTTATTAAATCTTCAATTTCTTTGCTAGACATTTCTAAACTTAATATTAATTCTTTTATCTCTACTGGTCTTCCTGCCGCAAATAATATCGCTTCTATAATAGATTTATTACTTTCCATTTTTGTTACATTCCTTTCTCAAGCTGTTAACAGAATAAATTATGGTAATAATAAATTTAATTTAAAATAACCAAAATTATAACTATCTTTCAACATTATTTTAAGTAAATGGCTCAAAATGCATTTATTTCAATGCATATATTATGTCATAAAGCATAAAATCTGTCAATATTTTTTTACTTATGTACTTGCACTTTTATTTTTAATGTGCTAATATAAATTTAAATTAATAATGGAGGTAACTCTAATGGATGATAAAAAAAATATTGAAATAGTCTCAGGAGATGGATCTAACTTAGATATCTCACCTGTGTATGATCATTTAAATGCTGAAACACCAAAATCTTCTCAAAATAAACCTAAAAATATTGTAGTTCCAAAAGAACTAAAAAAATCTGATGAGAACAAAAAAACTAAAGATAAAAAGTAAAAAAAATAGTTAAGATATATGCACACTAACTAATAAATACTAATTTATTAGTTAGTAATAACAATCCACGGGTAGAACCCGTGGATTTTCATATAGGCCTATAAGGCCTTGTTACAAGCTACCGCTAAAGCG
>CANPZT010000079.1 GCA_947589135.1 uncultured Clostridia bacterium
TATGCATCTATTGTTTTTAATTCATATCCAGCTCTTGGTACTAAGTCATTTTCTAGTCCTCTTGTTGTTCCTATAAAAATAATTTCTGCATTCTTATCTTCTTGCCTTATTTTGTTTGCAATAGCTAATCCTGGATTAATATGTCCAGCTGTTCCTGCTGCTGCAATAATTACTTTCATTTTAAGTTTCTCTCCTTTTAATGATTTTGAGAATAAAGAAAAAATCATCTTATTTTGCACTTGCTCTCGATATATTCAGCAAAACTCCCATTCCACATAGTAGTATGAATAGCGCCGTTCCTCCGATAGCTAAAAAACGGTAATGGCATTCCTGTTGCTGGCATTGATGAAGTTACAACTGCTACATTTATAATTACTTGTATTGCTACTAATGCAGTAATTCCAATTGCAACTAAACTTCCAAACATATCTGGAGCTCTCATAGCAATTAATACACCTCTCCAAATAAATATAGCAAATAATATTAAAACTAGTGCACACCCAATAAATCCTAGTTCTTCTCCTAAAATAGAAAAAATAAAATCATTATGTGGCTCTGGTATGTATAAAAATTTTTGTTTACTTTCTCCTAATCCTACTCCAAATAAACTTCCTGAACCTATCGCATATAAACTTTGGATAACTTGCCATCCTTTTCCTTCTGCATCCTTCCAAGGATCTAAAAATGTAATAACTCTTTGTAATCTATATGGCTCTTTAATAATTAAAAATATAAGTCCTGGAATACCTACTAATCCTCCTGTAACTATAAAATGCCAAAATTTACATCCTGCCATAATCATCATAATACTACATATTCCAATAATTACTATTGATGCACTAAAATGAGGTTGTAATAATAATAGTCCTATTATTGGAGCTAAAAAACACATATTTTTTATAAAACCTTTTCCATATTTATCAAGCTCATCTCTATTTTTTACAAGAATTCCTGCATAAAATATAATCATTAATAATTTTACTAATTCTGATGGTTGAAAAGATAATGTTTCTGTTACATAAATCCATCTTTTAGCACCATTAACAGTTTTACCTGCAATTAATACTAATGCTAATAAAATAAGAGATATTACCCATGCATGTTTATAAAATTTTTGATAAAATCTATAATCTATTTTTGATATGAATAACATTGCAATAATTCCTAATATTGCAAATATAAGTTGTTTTGAAAAATAAGAATAACTATTTCCACTTTCTGCTAAAGCAGATGGTGAACTTGCAGATAATACCATAATTAATCCAATTGACAATAATAACATAATTGTAATTAATAAAGTAAAATCAATTGGATTATTTAGAAAACTTGAAAAACTTTTTTCTTTTCTTTTCTTTCCCATCTTTAATCGCCTTCCTCGAAATTTTATTATACAGATATCAACCCTATAATACATAATATTAATGTTACTAAGCTAAAAATGATAACAACTCTACTTTCTTTCCATCCTGATAGTTCAAAATGATGATGTAATGGTGCCATTTTAAAAATTCTATTACCGGTTTTCTTAAAATATGCTACTTGTATGATAACAGATAAAGTTTCTAAAACTGGGATAAGTGCTATTATCAAAAGTAATAATGGCATTTTTAAATATAAAACCATAGCAGAAATAACTCCACCTAATAGTAGTGAACCTGTATCTCCCATAAATACTTTTGCAGGATGTAAATTAAACATTAAAAATCCTAAAACTGCTCCTATCATAATACTTCCAAATATTGCAATTTCTTGTGTTTGTGATAATATACCAATAATTGTCAAACAAGTAATAATAATCGCACTAATACTTGAAGAAAGTCCATCAATTCCATCTGTTAAATTAATTGCATTTGTTGTTGCAAGTATTACAATAATAGCAAATGGAATGTATACAAACAGTGGCATTGGAATCATTTGCTTTAAAAACGGAATATATGTATCTGTACCAATTTGTAGCACATAAACTAAATATATAACATACCCTACTGATATAACCAGCAATCCTAGCATTTTATAAATCGGTTTTAATCCTTCTGTATTTTTTAAAACAAGTTTTTTAAAATCGTCAATAAATCCTATTAATCCAAATCCTATGGTTAATAAGAGAATGGGAATTAATTTTGCTGCTATTTCATTTTGGTTATTACATGCCAAATATATGTCAACACATGTGGTCATTATAATCATCGTTATAATAATTATAATACCTCCCATTGTTGGTGTTCCCTGCTTTTTTAAATGTGATTGTGGCCCGTCATCTCTTTCAATTTGACCTACTTTTAATTTTTTTAATATTGGTATAATAATTGTTCCTAAAATAATTGATAATATAAATGTTATGATTAATATTACTGTCTCAAACCCCAAATTTATCAAACCTTTCTTAAAAATATGTGCGGAGTTTATATTCTAAACCCCGTCACATTTTTTCTATTTTGTCTTTTTCTCTTTTTCAATTTCTTCTACTAATTCTGCTACAATAATTCTCTCATCAAATGGATGCTTTACTCCATTAATTTCTTGATATGGTTCATGACCTTTTCCTGCTAAAACTACAATATCTCTTTTTGTTGCCATTTTTATTGCTTGTTTAATAGCTTCTGTTCTATCTACAATAACTGTATATTTTCCTTTTGTTTTTTTCATTCCTTCTTCTATTTGATCTACTATTTTTTGTGGGTCTTCTGTTCTTGGATTATCTGAAGTTATAAATGTGTAATCTGCTATTCTTCCTGAAATTTCTCCCATAATTGCTCTTTTACTTGTGTCTCTATCTCCTCCACATCCAAATACAGATATTACTTTTCCTCTCGTATAGCTTTTTACTGCTTGTAAAATACTTTGTAAACTCTCTGGAGAATGTGCATAATCTATCATAATTGGAATTTCTAATTTGTTATCAACCAATTCTGATCTTCCTGGAACTCTAACTATTTCTAATGCTTCTTTTATTATTTCAGGTGAAATACCAAATTTTTGTGCAACACAAATTGCTGCTAATGAATTATATACACTAAATCTTCCTGGAATTCCTGTCTTTACTCTTTCATTTCTGTCTGTTATTTTAACTCTGAAATCAACATATGAATTTGTAACTGTAATATCTTTTGCAAGTACATTTGCAGAATTATCTATTCCATATGTTGTAATATTATTTTCTGGAAATAGTGTTGGAATTTTTGCTCCATGTAAATCATCTACATTTACAATTCCATTTTTACACATTTGGAATAATTTTAACTTTGAATTGAAATAATCTTGCATATCAGGATGTTCATTTGGGCTAATATGGTCTTCTGAAAAGTTTGTAAATAATACAATATCAAAATTACATCCATCTACTCTGTGTAATTTTAAACTTTGTGAAGAAACCTCCATTACAACTACTTCTACACCTTCTTTTACCATTTGTGCAAAAATTTGTTGTAATTCTAAGCTTTCTGGTGTTGTTCTGTCACTGTCTTTTAATTTTTTACCATTAATATATGTAGCAATTGTTCCTATTAAACCAACTTTTTTTCCAGCTTTTTCTAAAATTTCTTTAATCATAAAAGTTGTTGTTGTTTTTCCTTTTGTTCCTGTTACTCCTATCAATTTAAATTTGTTTGATGGATTACCATAAAAATTAGAAGAACAGATAGCTAGCGCTTCTCTTGTATCTTTTGCCATAACAATTGTTATTTCTTCTGGTATTTTATGTGCTTTTAAATCACATCCTTCTTCTACTAATATAGCTGTTGCTCCATTTTCAATTGCACTTTCTATAAATTCATGTCCATCTACTGAAAATCCCTTTATTGCAACAAATAAATATCCTTCTTTTACTTCTTTAGAATTTTTTTCAATTCCTTTAATTTCTAAATCTAAGTTTCCTTTTGCTCTTAGGCCTTCTAAGCCTACAAAAATTTCTTTTAATTTCATTTTATCAATCCCTTCGATTATTAATAGTAAATTACAAATAAATTATTATTTCTAATTTTTTTATATTATATAACTAAATTAATTTTTTGTATAGACTTTAATAAATAATATTAAGGAATTTTTAGTTTATTCATTTTTTCAAGCTCATTTCACAATATTTACAACGATAAACTTGGTTTTCTTTATCTGTTAAAATAAAAATATGGTCTAAATCTTTTTCTACTGATCTAATACATCTAGGATTCTGACATTCAACAATATTTATTAATTCGTTTGGTGCTTCAGGATGAAATTTATCTATAATTTTATCGTCTTTAACTATATTTATTGTAATACCAGGATCAATAAATCCTAATATATCAATATCTATATTAATGTTTTTATCAATTTTTATAATATCTTTTCTTCCTGTTTTCTTGCTTTTTGCATTTGTAATAATTGCTACTTGACAATCTAATTTATTTAAATTTAATTTTTCATAAATTTCCATTCCTTTCCCAGCTTTTATATGATCAATTACAAATCCATTTTTTATACTATCTATATTCATGTTTTTTCATTCCTTGTTAATATATTTAGGTTTTAAATGGTATTACCTATAACCATATTCAGTTTTAAAAATACATTTATTTTGTATTTTTATTTTATTTCTAATAGTTTTAAAATTAATGCCATTCTAATGAATTTTCCATATCTTGCTTGTTTAAAATAGCATGCTCTTTCATCATCATCTACATCTGTTGCAATTTCATTAACTCTTGGTAATGGATGCATAATGCATAAATCTTGTTTTGCTTTTTTTAATTTTTCTTTGTTTAAAATATAGTAATCTTTAAGCCTAACATAATCGTCTTCATTGAAAAATCTTTCTCTTTGCACTCTGGTCATATATAAAATATCAAGTTCTTCCATATATTCTTCTATATCATTTGTTTCACAATATTGCATATTATTTTTTTCTAAAACTTCTTTTTTGATATAATCAGGAATTGTTAATTCTTTTGGAGAAATTAAAACAAATTTAATATTTTTATATCTTGACATTGCTGTAATTAAAGAATGTACTGTCCTACCAAATTTCAAGTCTCCACAAACTCCTATAGTTAAATTATCAAATCTACCTTTTTCACAATTTATTGTTAGTAAATCAGTTAAAGTTTGAGTTGGATGATTATGTCCTCCGTCCCCTGCATTAATAATTGGAACTGTAGACTTTTGTGCTGCCACAAAAGGTGCTCCTTCTTTTGGATGTCTCATTGCAATAATATCACTATAACATCCTACAACTCTTATTGTATCTGCTACACTTTCTCCCTTTGATACAGAACTTGATGATGCTTCTGAAAAT
>CANPZT010000080.1 GCA_947589135.1 uncultured Clostridia bacterium
TAGCTCTTGTTATTGCTTGTCTAATCCACCATGTAGCATAAGTACTAAATTTAAATCCTTTTGTATAATCAAATTTTTCTACTGCCTTTATAAGTCCCATATTTCCTTCTTGAATTAAGTCTAGAAATAACATTCCTCTACCTACATATTTTTTAGCAATACTTACAACTAATCTTAAATTTGATTCTGCTAATTCTTTTTTAGCTTCTTCATCTCCATCTAATATTCTTTTTGCTAATTCTAATTCTTGATCATAAGTTAATAATGGAATTCTACCAATTTCTCTTAAATACATTCTTACAGGATCGTCTACATTAATTCCCTCGTAAGTTGTTTCTGTAATTTCATCAAGTTTTAAATCCTCTACTTCTTTTAAATCTTCAATGTCTGGTTCTTCATCTCCGTCATCGTTTAATAAATCTACACCTAATTCTTCAAAAGCATCAAATACTTTATCAATTTGGTCTGGATTTACATCATCTAATTCTGAAGCTAAATCACCATAAGTTATAGTTCCTTTTTCTTTAGCTTTTTTTAGTATGTTATTTACTTTTTCTTCTTTTATCTTATCGCCTTCATTTTTTTCTTCTTGATTATTTTCTTGATTATTTTTGTCTATTTTTTCAATAACTTTTTCTTTTGCATACTTTCTAGCTTCTTCTATTTTTTCATTTTTCTTTTTTGTCTTTTTCTCTTTTTTCTCTTCGATTTTTTCAATTTCTTCTTTTAACTCTTCTTTTTTCTTTGACATATTATTGATTCACCCCTATTTTATTTTAGCTAATTGAATTATAGTCTCACTTAGCTCTTTTTCCAGCCTATTCTTTTCTTCTGGCTCTATTGTCTCTTTTTCTAATTTCTCTAGAATTTCAAATTTTTTATTATTTAACTTTTCTTTTTGATAACTTTGTATTATATCATCAATTGCTTTTTCTATATCTTCTATTTCATAATCATCTGCCATTATCATAGTAATATGATTTTGTTCTTGTTCATCTAAATTGTCTAATATTCCATTTATATTACTATTTCCTTTTTCAAATTCTTCATACAATTTTTTGACAATTTTATGGTTTAATTGTACTTTAAAATCTTCTACTTTTATATTTTGCTCAATAACCTTATAAATTTGTAAATCTCCCATTAATAAGATTGCTAAAATTGTATTTTCTCTTTTTCTAATTGATTCTGGTACATTATCTTTTTCTACCTTTTCGTGCTTGATAACAGGTTTAGCTTTTTCAAGAATCTTTTCTCCCTTTGAATTAGAATATGATAATTTATTAACCTCTGCATATATTGCTTCTTTTGAAATGTCATATGTCTTTGCAATTTTTTCGATATAAATTTCTTTTTCTATTGTATTATCAATTTTTGAAATTAATTTTGCTATTTCATTTAAAAATTTTATTTTATCATTTGTATTATCTAAATTTAAATTTCTTTTTAAATTTTTAACTTTAAATTCAACTACTGATAGCGCTTTTTCAACTAAAACTTGGAATCTTGCATTTCCATATTTTATTACAAATTCATCTGGATCTTTAGCACCTTCCATTTGTAATACTCTTATATCACATCCCATGTTTTGTAATATATCTAGTGCTCTCATTTTTGCTGTTAAACCTGCTTCATCAGAATCAAAGCTAAGAATAATTTGCTCTGAATTTTTTCTAAGCAACCATCCTTGTTGTTGTGTTAAGGCTGTTCCTAATGATGCTACTACATTTGTTATTCCTCTTTGATGAAGTGAAATAACGTCCATATAACCTTCAACAATTAATATTTTCTTAATGTCTCCTTTTTTTGCAACATTTAGCCCAAATAAGTGTCTTCCTTTGCTGTATACAATATTTTCTGGTGAATTAATATATTTTGGTTTTGAATCATCTAGAACTCGTCCACCAAATGCAATAACTCGTCCTCTTACATCACATATTGGAAACATTAGTCTATTTCTATATCTGTCAATATATTTTCCATTGTCATTTTTATTAACTAATCCTGATTCTAGAATTTCTGGTTCTTTAAATCCTTCTTCTGTTAATGCTTTATAAAGCTCATCAAATTTTCCTGAAAATCCTATTTGGAAAGCTTGTAATGTTTCGTTTGTTAGTTTTCTTTTTTTTATGTATTCTTGTGCTATTTTAGATTCTGGTTTGTATAAGTTTTCATGATAATATTTTGCTGCAAATTCATTTACTTTATATACTTTTTGTTTTAGTTCTTCTTTTAATGCTTCTCCTTTGTTTTCAATAGTTGGTAATTGTATATTTGATCTTTCAGCTAGGTTTTGTACTGCTTCTATAAAACTAATTCCTTCTATTTTTGTTAAAAATGTAAATACATTTCCTCCAACGCCACAACCAAAACAATGAAATATTTGTTTATCTGGTGAAACAGAAAAAGATGGTGATTTTTCATTGTGAAATGGACATAGTCCAAAATAATTTCTACCACTTCTTTTTAGTTGTACATATTGCGAAATAATATCTACTATATCGTTTGTTTGTCTTACTTCGTCTATAATCTCATCACTATATCGTGGCATTTCTTCCTCTCTTTCTTTCAAAATATTTCATTTTAATATATACTATTATATTATTCGACGCATTTTACATAAATCCTTCATTTATTTTTATAATTTTTAAAAGAGAACAAAGTAACATTAAATTTCATTTGCTTTGTTCTCTCTTATTTTTAATTAATTTACTAACTTTTTGTAGGAATTCTTATTACTACTTCTGTACCTTGTCCTACTACACTTTTTATATCAATGCTTCCACCATTTTTATCTAGTATTTCTTTTGCAATAGAAAGTCCTAATCCTGTTCCTCCCATTTCTCTAGTACGAGCTTTATCTACTCTATAAAATCTTTCAAATATTCTTGTTAAATCATCTTCTGGTATTCCTATTCCATTATCAAATACTTTTATATATGCATCATTATATACAAATCCTACATATATTTTAATTTCACCATTTTCTGGTGTGTATTTAATACTATTTGTTAATATGTTTAATACTACTCTTTCAATATCATATTTATCTGCATAAACTGGTGGCACATCAGCTGTAACAAAACAACTAACATTATGATTTTTCTTTTGAATTTCTATTCCTAATTTTTCTTGACAACTTTTTACTAATTCTCCCAAATCAAATGATTCTTTTTGTACACCTTTTTTATTACTATCATATCTTGATAATGTTAATAAGTCTGTTACAAGTCTTGCCATTCTTCTTGCTTCTGATGCAATAACATTTAAGAATTTATCTTGTGTTTCCTTATCATATTCTCCTTCTAATAAAGTATCTGCATACCCCATAATTGATGTAATTGGCGTTTTTAACTCATGTGACACATCTGCTACAAATTCTTTTTGCATATTATCTAATTTAACATGTTCTGTTATATCTTGTATAACAGCAATTACTCCATCTGGTCTATCTGATTCATTTTTAAATGGTGCAAAAAGTACATTTACATATCTATCTTCTACTTTTATTCTTTGTTCTGTAGATGTCCAACTTTCTAAATATATTATTTTTTCCATATTAATATCAACTTTTATTTTTTTAAATATATCATCAAAGTTATCATCTTCAGGCTCAATTCTTAAAAATTTCTTTGCTGCAGGATTAATTAAAATAATTTCTCCTTTCATGTTAAATGCAATAATACCATCTGTCATATGCAATAATATTGTTTCAATTTGATTTTTTTGTGTTGATACTTCACTTAACTTTTGTTTTAACTCTGTTGTCATTATTCCAAATACATTTTTAAATTCGCCTGCATCATTTACTTTTTTATTCTTTGTTTGTGTCTTTGATTTTTTATCATCATCTGATATCTTCTCTGCACTTTTTATTAGTTTATTAATTGGGTAAATTACAAATTTTGAAAGGAATATAGCAATTAAAACCCCAACAATTGCAAAGACGACTGTAGCAATAGCTAACATGACTTTTGTGTTAATACGAATTATATCAATATCATTTGAAACTTGTTGCATTGTGCTTGCTTGTCCACTATCTATTTGTACATTAATTTGGTTTATTGAATTTAAAAAAAATACACCTAAACCACTAATAATTATTATGCCAATTAAAAAGAAAATCAGTATTATTTTAAATTGTATATTTTTAAACATTTTTCGCAACCTCTATTTTACTAATTTTTTTATTTCACTATATATTTTTTCTTCTGCATTTGTTGTTGAAATTGTTAATGCTTTTTCTCCCATTGTTTTAATTTTATTTTTATCTAGCACTATTTCTTCAATTGTATCATTTAATTTCTTTGCTTGCATTTCATCATCTAAAATAATTTTTGCAGCACCTATTTTTTCTAGAACTTTTGCATTATATAACTGATGATTATGGCTAACATTAGGTAATGGAACTAATATAGATGGCTTTCCTAAATTTGATATTTCTGTAATTGTCATTGCTCCACTTCTAGCTACAATAACATCAGATATATTCATTATTTCTTCCATATTATATATATATGGAACTATTTTTATATTTTTAATATAATTAATATTTATTTTTTCTTTTTCCAATTGTTCTTTTATCACATCATATTGTTTTGGTCCTGTTGCCCATATCATTTGATAATGTTCATTTTTTTTATTTTTTATAATTTCAATAATTGCTTCATTAATCCTTTTAGCTCCTTGGCTTCCTCCAAATACTAAAACAATTGGTTTTTCTTCTGTTAATCCTATTTCATTAATTATTTTACTCTTTTGCGTTAAACTATATTCATTCTTTTTAATTTTTACTGGTGTTCCTGTAAATACAATTTTATTTGCACTTTTTATTCTGTTAATTGCATCTTCAAAAGATACTAATATTGTATTTGTCTTTTTGGCTAACATTGTTATTGCTTTTCCAGGAAAAGCATTACTTTCATGTAGCATTGTTGGTATTCCTAAATTATGTGCTGCTGTAATAGTTGCTCCACAAATGTATCCTCCAGTTCCAATTACAATATCTGGTTTAAATTTTTGTATAATTTTTTTTGCTTGGCCATATCCTCTAAATGTTTTATATATTTTTTTAAAATTATCAATTGATATTTTTTTACTTAATCCATATGCATCTATTGTTTTTAATTCATATCCAGCTCTTGGTACTAAATCATTTTCTAGTCCTCTTATTGTTC
>CANPZT010000081.1 GCA_947589135.1 uncultured Clostridia bacterium
TTTTGCACCAAAACTTTGTAATTTTCCAGGTTTGAAGTATTTTACAAATTCCCATTTAACATTTGAGTATTTAGCATCATATTGCATACTTTCCATATCCATACTATTAGAATATGTCCATTCTCTTCTAGTTCCAAATTCATCTGACCACCAGTTTAACTCATCGATTTCAGCTCCACCAGTATATATTTTATTTGCACAATTAGATAATATAACTATTTTGTAATCTTTTTTCTGTTCAGGAACTATTAATTGTTGAAGAGTTTGAGATGAAATTACAGTTCCAATCTTATATTTCCTATACATTGTAAATATTGCTTCAGTTTCTTTACAAATAAAGTCTGGAAATTCATCAATATATAAGAAATGTGGAATTCTTGAATTTTCATTTCCAGGTCTTCTAAATACAGCATTTTGCATAGAAATTAAGAAGAATAGTCCAAATGCTTTATGAGCAGAAGCTCCTAAATCTCCTCGTCTAGTACAAATAAATGTAATGTCTCCATCAAGCATTTTATCAAGATTTAAATTGTTATGTCTATTGCATAATATATGTTTTACTCCTGGTATCCTTAATAAATTATCTAACTGACTAATTGTTGAAAATAAATGTTTTTCAATAGTTGATTTACCAGGTGCATTTTGATAAAAGTTTTTCTTAAAATATGTAAGTTGAACAGCATATTTTTCTTTTAATTCTTCATCATGTGCTAATATTTCACACATTTTTTCTATTAACTCAAAGTTAGTAAACATTTTTAACATATCTTCCATATTAGGAAGAGTGCCCTCATGCATTCTTGGATACATTTCTTTTAAAATCATAGCTAAATTTTCAATAGCTTGTATTATCAAGTCGTCTCGATAAGTTTCATTAATTTCATTATGAGTTACATTATACATAGCTTTTAAAGCTGAAGAAATAGTAAAAGCTATTTTTGAAGGATCATCATATACAAAAGGATTAAGTCCAACAGAATTAATATTAGTTGGATCAATAATATTGTAGTCTATGTTAAAATTATCACATACGCTTATCATATGATTTATTATTTCAATATCGGGAGACATTAGTGTTAATCCAAGATTTTTATAAATAGTGTGACCATTTGAATCACCCAAAATCATTTTCTTTAAATATGCATTAAACACAGCTTCTTTTCCAGTAATAGGGGATAACATTGTTAAATCAAAATGTGTATTCATATATTCATTATCATAAGGAGCATTAATATAAGCAATTCGAGTTTTCAATGCAGTAAATCCAAGCTCTTTTGAAGCTTCTCTGAAAAAGAATTTTCTTTCTAAATCTCTTGCAATAAATGGTTCAAATACTAAAGAAGTTTTTCCACTACCTGAACCACCACATACAAATGTTGATTGATACCTTGATGTTTCAGGCATGATAACAGTTTTTCCGTTTTCATAATCTTGTCCTATATATAATTCACAAGAATATGTTCCTCTACCTTCCTTAGAAGTAGATAAATTAATTCCGCGATAATCCCAAATAGAACGAATTTTATCTTTACTATCATCAACACCAAAGTATAACCATTTAAATAATGGAAATATAGTAGTTAATGGTAAATATAACGAAATACTAATCATAGCAGGTGTTACTACATCAGAAAAATCAGTAATAAGTTCTACATAGTTAGGCACTGACAATAGTAGTAACCATATTCCCATATTAAGCCATTGCGTAAACATTGATATAGTAATAATATAAAGACCTATTATATATAGATAAAATAATACAACTTTTTGTTTTTTAGATGTCGCAAATTTTGAAGAACCTGAAAATAAAAAAGCAAAAATAGGGCAAGCTAAAGCTAATGTATAAGTTATTGGTCCCCAATAAGAATAAGATACTCCTGTAAATATCATAAATAATAATTCTACGATTCTATCAATTGCTAAATATACTGTAATTAGTGTTAAAATATAAGTTGCAAATGTATTTCTATCAGTATTTAACTTTTTTAAAAATTTGTCTATATATTTCATTTAAAAAATCCTTTCATTAATTAAAATGCTACATATATATTATCCTACAAAATGGCGAAAAAAACAAGGGTTTTAGAGAAAATAATTAAAAAAATGATTAACTGAATAAAACATATAAAAATGAATATACTAATTGTAAATAAAATGAAAAATAGGTAATAGTATGAAAAATAAATTTTTTTAACTAGTATAAATTACTTATATGGAGGTTTTCATGTATGCAAAATGAATATGTTAGAGAAGAAAAAATAATTGAAAAAAGTGAATTAGATAAGGAAATAGAGTTAATTAGAAGTATAATAAAGACAAGGGAAGAATTAAAAAGAGATAATAAAAATTTTGAATATGCACAAGATGACTTGGTAGATTACTATTCTTATCAAATTAAAGCAAATCAAGCAAAATTAGATTATCTAATAAAAATGGCAAAGGAAAAGGGAATAGAGGTTGACATGGTTAATGATATAAAGTTTTCCTTTTGGGAAGAAAATGAAGAAGCAGGATAAGTAATATTTGTCCAAAATCCAACATACAAATGGTAATAATGAATGATTTTATTTCATTATTATCATTTTTTATTGGAGTTGAGAGGATGAATACAAATATAATTACTTTTTTAGCTTGTATATGTTTTATTTTTATTTTTGGAAGAATTTTTATAGTACCATTAAAAAAAATACTAAAAATTGTTATTAATTCAATTTTAGGAGGATTAAGCATTTTTATTATTAATTTAATCGGAGCTAATTTTGGATTTCATATTGGTTTGAATTTTTTTACAAGTATTGTGATTCGGAATTTTAGGTTTACCAGGTGCAGTTGTTCTGATATTAGTTAAGCTAATAGTAGGCTATTAGCTTAAAAAACATTAATATAACCTTAGCAGTATTAATACTACTAAGGCATTTAATAAATATTATTATTCAACAGTAACTGATTTAGCTAAATTTCTAGGTTTATCAACATCTAATCCTTTTTCTTTTGAAATATAATATGAAAATAGTTGCAATGGAATGATTGATAAAATAGGTGATAAGAAAATATTAGTAAAAGGAATATGGAATACCTCATCAAACATTTTATCATCAATATTTTGATTAGTAATAATTAAAGTTTTAGCACCTCTTGTAATTACTTCTTGAATATTACTAATAGTTTTCTCTATTAATTTTTTATCTGTCATAATTCCAATAACAGTAACTCCTTTTTCAATTAAAGCAATTGGACCATGTTTTAATTCACCAGCAGCATAACTTTCTGAATGAATATAAGAAATTTCTTTTAGTTTTAAAGAACCTTCTTTTGCAACTGTTTCATCAATTCCTCTACCTAAGAAAAATACATCTTTTTCTTGATAAACTTTCTTCGCAAATTCTTTTATATTTTCTGATATTTTTAAAGTATCTTCTACTTTTTTAGGCAATTGCAAAATATCTTTTTTTAATGTATCAATATCAATTTGAGTCATTTCTAATGTTTCTGCAAAATAAATTGCTAGAATAGTTAATAAAATAACTTGAGAAGTATATGCTTTTGTAGAAGCTACTGCAATTTCTGGACCAGCATGTGTATAGATAGAGTAATCTGCTTCTCTTGTAATAGAACTTCCAATTACATTGCTAATTGCAATTGTTTTTGCACCTTTTTGTTTAGAAAGTTTTAAAGCAGCGATTGTATCAGCTGTTTCTCCTGATTGTGAAATAAAAATGCATAAAGTTTTTTCATCAATCAAAGGATCCCTATATCTAAATTCTGATGCAATATCAACTTCTGTTGATATTTTACAAAGTTTTTCTAAGGTATGTTTGGCAACTAATCCTGCATGCATTGCTGTTCCACAAGCTACAATATATATTTTATTGATACTTTGTAAATATTCTTTTGAGAAATTTAATTCTTCAAATTCACATTTTGTATTTTCACTTAATCTAGCTCCAATTGTTTCTCTAATAGCTGTTGGTTGTTCATAAATTTCTTTTAGCATAAAATCTTCATAGCCATCTTTTTCACTACTAGCTGCATCCCACTCAATATTTTTTGTTTCTTTATGAATAGCATTTAACTCGCTATCATAAAATTTAACATCAGTACGAGATAAAAATGCATATTCTAAATCATTTAGAAAATAAAAGTTTCTTGTAAATGATAAGATAGCAGGAATGTCAGAAGAAATGTAATTTTCTTCTTCATTTTTCCCAATGACAAGTGGGCTATCTTTTCTAACAACAATCATATTATTAGGAAAATCTTTGCAAATTATTTCAATAGCAAAGCTTCCCTTTAAATCTGAACAGGCATTTTTGACTGCTCTTAAAAATGCTAGCTCATCTTTATTTGTTTCTTTTTTATAATAATAGTGAACTAAATTAGGTATAACTTCAGTATCTGTTTGAGAATAGAAAGTATATCCATTATTATTTAAAAAATCTCTTAACTCATTATAATTTTCTATAATTCCATTATGAACAACACTAAAAGTTTTAGAATTATCCATATGAGGATGTGAATTTATTTGAGAAGGTTTTCCATGAGTTGCCCATCTTGTATGTGCAATTCCTATTGTTCCTTCTAAATTATCAATACCTTTTAAATTATATAAATTTTTTACTCTTCCTTGATCTTTCATTACTGATAGACCATCTTTTTCAATTGTTGAGATACCAGCTGAATCATAACCTCTGTATTCCAATCTAATAAGTCCATTGATTAAAATTGGACTTGCTTTTTGTGTTCCTATATAACCTACAATTCCACACATTTTAAAATCCTCCTAAAATATAATTTTATGGAATTGAAAGTATGCAAATAAAGCTTAATTGTATTAAATTTTGTTACAATATTGCTATTGCTTTTTTTATTAATACTATGACTCTAAGCTAAGCCACTAGAGCATCCGCCGAATTTTTCGATAACTCTAGTCCTCGTCAACATTATTCTTATTAATGTCCAGGCGCTAATTTAATAAATTTTATAAAACTCCTTTCTTAAATTTTTTTTTGCATCTTTCAATTTACTCTATTATATTACAATAAAATTCAAAATGTAGCAAGTCTAAAAATAAAATTGATTAAATTTCCTTAGTTTTATTTTTAAAAGCCACTTTTTATCTGTGTTGATTTTAGTTTTATACAAAAAAGTGTTAAAATATTAGTAAGATA
>CANPZT010000082.1 GCA_947589135.1 uncultured Clostridia bacterium
TTTTAATTATTCATGATATATTATTTTTTTCTTCTCAAAATCCAATCTTTTTCACATTTGATTGGTAATTTTATTTTTACTTTTTGTCCTTTTATACCAGGACTGATACTTTCGATTTCTTCTTCCGTTTCTTCGTTCCAAAGTTTTTCTATTTTGAATGTCACTGGCTCTAATTTATATGGTACTATAATTTCTATTTCGTCTCCTACTTGCAACTTATTTCTGATTTCTATAATAGATTTTTCTTCGTTATATTGTTCAATTTTTCCTCCGAATTCATAATCATCATTATATTGTCTTCCACTATAATCTTGAATATCTCTGTTATTCCTATCATTAAAGTAAAATGTTGTAAATTCCCTTGTTTTTACTTTTTCTATTTCTTTTAGATATTTTGTTGCATCATATGTATCTGGATGTTCCATGTAATCATCAATTGCATTTCTGTATGTATTTATTACACTTGCTATGTAATATTCTGTTTTTAACCTTCCTTCTATTTTTAAGCTATCTATTCCCATTTCTATAATTTCTGGAATTTCTCTTATTAAACATAAATCTTTTGATGAAAAGATACTTGTACCATGTTCATTAATTTCAATTGGCATATATTGTCCTGGATTGTTTTTTTCTTCTGCATATAAATTATAAGACCATCTGCAACTTTGGCTGCAATCTCCTAAATTGGCACTTCTTCCACATAAAAAGTCACTTAAAAAACATCTTCCTGAAAATGCAAAACAAATTGATCCATGTCCAAACATTTCTACTTCTAAATCTTCTGGTTTATTCTCCATAATGTATTTTAATTGTTCTTTGTTCATTTCTCTTGCCATTATAACTCTTTTTGCTCCATTTTTATACCAAAAGTTGCAATCTCTTAAACTTACAATATTTGCTTGTGTACTTACATGAATTGGTACATTTGGTGCATATTCTTTTAATACATCAATAACTCCTCCATCTGCTGCAATTATTGCATCTGGTTTTACTTGATTTAGTATTTTTGCCATTTCTATAATTTCTTCATATTTGTCATCCCATGCAAAAATATTTAATGTGACATGTACTTTTTTCCCTATACTATGTGCATATTCTATTGTTTTTATTAGGTCATCATTTCCCATATCTGCTCTTGTTCTTAGTGATAATGATGATGTTCCACAATATACAGCATCTGCTCCATATAAAAATGCTATCTTTGCTTTTTCAAATGAGCCTGCTGGTGCTAATAATTCTATTTTTTTCATTTTTACCTCTTTTTTTATTTATTTTTGATTACTATATCTGTTACTAATAATAACACAAAATAATATTATTTACAATTATTATTTAATTTTAAATTTCTAATATAATAGTTCAAATTGACCAAATAGCAAAAAAATGGTATAATTAATTTATGTAAATGCTTAAAAAATATCAAAAGGAGGGCATGATAATGTCTAAAGTAAAAGCCTCTTTACAATCTGAAGAGAACGTCATTAATCTTTGGGAAAGTAAGACTATTGAACAGAGAAATACTGCTCTATATAATTCAACAAGTATTCCTAATGCAATCGACTTATATGTTAATATGCTTATGGAATCTGATGAGTTAAAAGACCTAGTCCATGCGGAAGCTATTCAAAAATACCGGGATGAAATAGTAAATAAAAAATATTTATCTCGGTTAAGACGGACCTTTAATGAAACTTATTCTTTAATTAATCAGCAGTATAAAGACTTATGCTATTCCATTGAAGGAAGGCGAAAATCATTTATTTCTGCTGATAACAAAATAATGAAGATTATAAAAGAGATTTTGTTATCTTCAAAGAATCAGTCTGAAGAGTTTACAAAGATTTTGAAAGAACTCAAGACAAGAAGTTTAATTAAAGATACTCATGCTTTTCGTATAATCTTGTTCAATTCGTCCACTGAGACCCTTTATAGTCTGAAAGACGATATTATTAAACATTTTGAAGCAAAAGGTTCTACTTTACTTCAAGAAAAAGATTATGTTAAAGCTCCTAAACCTAATGGTTATAAGTCAATTCATCTAATTGTGAAGTCCTCTACAAGCGAAATTTTTGAAATTCAATTTCGAACATTTGGTATGCATATGGAATGTGAAACTGGGTCAGCCTCACATTCAGTATATAAGCCAAAAGATACATCGTTTAATAAGAAGAAGATAAAAATTCCGGGATATGGTATTTCGGAAACTTCACAAGAAGATGGAAGTACGCTGATTGAGGAATTCGACTTCGTTGGATTAGCAAAGTCTTTACAAATCTTGAAAAGACAAATGACTTATTCTCTTTAGAAATGAATTTCACCCACCAAAAAGTAATTATTTGGTGGGTGTTTTCTATTTTATTTTCCTACTTACAGCAAGTCCATCTCCAATCTCTAAAATATTGGTTTGTAAATTAGAATTTTCATTTACTTCTTTAATATATTCTCTTAAATTTCTAACAGCAGTACGTTGTTTATGTTTATTATAATCGCTCATAACATAACCTTTATATAAAATATTATCAGCAAAAATAATTCCATCTGTATTTAGCATTCTTAGAGATTCTTTCAAGAAAAATGGATATTTTCCTTTAGCTGCATCAATAAAAACTGCATCATACTTTTCATTCAAAGTTGGTAAAATCTCTACAGCATCACCTTCATAAAGATTAATCTTATTTTCAACTCCAACTTTTTTAAAATTTTCCTTTGCTTCTTTTATTCTCTCTTCATCTCTTTCTATTGTATCAATTACACCATTTTCTGCTAAAAACTCACAAAAGCACATTGCTGAATAACCAACAGCTGTACCAATCTCTAAAATTCTTTTAGGTTTTAATTTAGTTAAATATTTCTCCATTATCTCTAGAGTATCATCCATAATAATTGGTATATGTTCGTCTAAAGCTTTTTCTTTAATTATTTTTAATTCTTCTTTATTCATCTTTTTCTCCTATGCCAAAGGTTGCTAAGGTTGCCAAAGGTTCCGGGTTTAAATGGCAACTTGTTAGTTGCCATTTAAACCCGGAACCTTTGGCAACCTTAGCAACCTTTGACAATTTTTATTTATTTCTTGCTGCTCTTTCTCTTTCTTTAGTATCTAATATTTTCTTTCTTAAACGAATTGATTGTGGTGTTACCTCTACTAATTCATCATCTTGTATAAATTCTATTGCTTTTTCTAATGACATCTGAATTGGTGGAACTAATCTTAATGCTTCATCAGATCCTGATGCTCTTGTATTTGTTAAATGCTTTTCTTTACATACATTTATTGCTAAATCTTCTCCTCTTGAATTTAATCCAACAATCATTCCCTCATATACTTCAACACCTGGTCCTATAAATAAGTCTCCCTTGTCTTGTGCATTGTATAATCCATATGTTACTGATTTTCCTGCTTCAAATGCTACAATTGTTCCTCTTACTCTTGATACAACTTCACCTTTGAATGGTTCATATGAATCAAAAATGTGATTCATTGTGCCTTCTCCTTTTGTATCTGTTAGAAATTCTGTTCTATATCCAATTAATCCTCTTGCTGGGATTTTAAATTCGATTTTTGTATGTCCTTCTTCAGCTGGTTCCATATTTACCATTTCAGCTTTTCTTTTTCCTAATTTTTCAATAACATTTCCTACGCAGTCATCTGGAACATTTACTACTAATCTTTCAATTGGCTCACTTTTTACTCCATCAATTTCTTTGATTATTACCTTTGGACGAGAAACTAATAATTCAAATCCTTCTCTTCTCATAGTTTCTATTAATACTGATAAATGTAATTCTCCTCTTCCTGATACTTCAAATGAATCTGGACTATCTGTTTCTTTTACTCTTAATGATACATTTTTCTCTAATTCTTTGAATAATCTATCTCTTATATGTCTTGATGTAATAAATTTTCCCTCTTTGCCTGCCAATGGTCCATTATTTACACTAAATGTCATAGATACAGTTGGTTCATCAATATCAACAAATGGTATTTTTTCTGGATGGTTAAAATCACAAATTGTGTCTCCAATGTTGATATCTGGAATTCCTGCAAGTTCAATTATATCTCCTGCTTTTCCTTCTTCTACTTCTACTTTATTTAATCCAACATGTGTATATACTTTAGCAATTCTTCCTTGTGTAATTTTGTCATCTTTTCCACAAATTGAAACTGGCATTCCAACTTTAATAGAACCTCTTTCTACTCTTCCTACTGCAATTCTTCCAACATAATCGTCATAATCAATGTTAGATACTAGCATTTGAGCTGGTCCTTCTTCATCACAATTAGGTGCACTAATTGTGTTTATAATTGTTTCGAATAAACAACTTAAATCTGTTGTTTCTTCTGATAAATCCATTTTTGCAATTCCATTTTTAGCTGAAGCATATACAACTGGGAAATCTAGTTGTTCATCTGTTGCATCTAATTCGATAAATAATTCTATAACTTGATCAACTACCTTTTCAGGTGTTGCTCCTGGTCTATCTATTTTATTAATAACAACAATTGGTTTTAATCCTAGAGCCAATGATTTTTTTAGCACTTCTCTTGTTTGAGGCATTGCACCTTCAAAGGCATCTACTAAAAGCAAAACACCATCAACTGTTTTTAAAACCCTTTCTACTTCTCCACCAAAATCAGCATGTCCTGGTGTATCTACTATATTAATTTTAATATCTCCATGCATAACTGATGTATTTTTAGAAAGTATTGTTATTCCTCTTTCTTTTTCTTGATCATTTGAATCCATTATTCTTTCTTGTACTTGTTCATTTTCTCTAAATACATGACTTTGTTTTAATAAAGCATCTACTAATGTAGTTTTACCATGGTCTACGTGTGCGATAATTGCTATGTTTCTTATTTTTTCGTTGTTCATTTTCTTACTCCTTTTCTCCATGGATCAGTGGACGTTCCTTAAAATCCCTTTTACAGGGATAAAGGGACACTCCTTCTTTGCCCCTTTTTACTTTTTATATTTTTAATAAAGGTGTGTCCTCCCATTCCCTCTTTCGATGGAATGAAAGGAACGTCCCTAAATCCTTTCTCTTAAAATACTATAAAATTATACTACTATATGTCTTTTTTGTCAAATTCATCATTTCTCACTTTGAATTATT
>CANPZT010000083.1 GCA_947589135.1 uncultured Clostridia bacterium
AGACTAGTAAGCTTTATAACTATTCAAGGAGAAGGAGATGTTACTATCTTAGATATGTTTGGTACTTTTGCAGAAGGAGCAACAAAAGCCACTTATGTTGTAGGTAACGAGACTGTAGAAGTTGAGCAATCTGAGTTAAAAAATCAAGATCTTCTATTTGTAGCAGCAAGATTACTATTAAGAATGGCTGGTAAAGAAGTTGCAGAGACAGATAATGATAAAACTACAGCATTGACTCTTACTTATAATGACATGATTTCAGAAGGTGCTAAACCAGCTACAGCAACATTCTACTATGAGACAGAAGATGGTGTTGAATATACAGTAAATTACACATTAGAATTTGTTTCAAACAAATAATTAATTTTATAGATATACAGAAAACAAATTGTGTAAATTTAAAAAATATGATAAAGTAGCTATATCATAAAAAAGGCTTGTAAGATTTTTCTTACAAGCCTTTTTACGTTTTTATATTTTATGATAAATATAATTTTAAATTAACCACTTTCTTTTGATCCTATTAATTTTCTTTTAAAATAACTAAAAAATTATAAATAAGTATTATTATTCAGTTTTATACTATTTACCATTAATTGTTATAGAACCTTTGAATTGTTCACCTTTATCTAAGAAATATTTTTTAGTAATTTCTTCAGGTTTGAATTTTTTATTATCTGTTTCTAATGTACTATCTGTTATTGCTTTATAGTTTATAACAAGTTTTGCACCTTCACTATCAGTTGTAACATTATTTACACCAACAATTTCTACATCGTAATGATGTACGTCTGTTCCTTCATATTCAAATTTTACATTATCTCCTATATCAACAGTAACAGTTTTTCCATCACTATAATTTTTTTGGCTAATTATTAATAAAGGAGTTCCATTTGAATAACCTTGTGCACCTCCATCATCTGTCATACGTTCTGAGACACTTTTTGTTGTATTTCTTGTATCAGTTCCTATTAATGTTAAATCTCCTGTTAGTGTAAGATTTGCAGCTTTATCTACAACTGCAGATTTACCTTTTATTGTTCCACCATCTATAGTAACAGTTCCTCCAGCTGGTAAATATAAACCTGCAAAATCTGATTCGATTTTACAATCTTTTAAAGTTACATTTCCAATACCTTTAGGACTTTCTGTTGCATTTGCTGAAAATCCATAGTCTTTTGCTTTAATCTCTACGTTAGTAAGTTTAGTAGCTGAATTTTCTGACTTTACAAATACACCGGTTGTTCCTTCAACCTTAACATTAGAAACATCTAATGTACCATTAACATTTTGTATTGCAGTAGTATCATTAGTATTTTTTATAGTAGCAGGGTTATCTTTACTACCAGTAATAGTTAAATTTCCACCATTTTCAACATTGAATGATACTTTTTCACTTTCAGAACATTCAATTGTTTTTCCACTTGCAATTTCAACAGTTAACTTTTTATTATTACCGTCTACTTTAACAGTATCTTTAGTTTCTGCATTTTCAGAGACAACAACTTTTTCTGCTCCAGCTTTAACTACATTTATTAAGTTATCTCCATTTTCGGTATCGGTACTATTAGCTAATGCAACGGTTCCTTCACCTGAAATTGTTAATTGTGATTCTGGTAATTTTCCTGTAACAGACATTACAGAAGCTTTAGCTAAATTAATAGTTAATTCTTCTTCTAAACTTGTTTTATCAGCTGGATATACTACATTAGCACCTTCTGCAATATCAACTTCTTTTACATCTTCATTATTTAATGCTTCGATAAATGCTTCTGGAGTATTTATTTCTTTAACAAATTTTCCTGTTCCTTCAACTTTACCTTCTACTTTAGCTCCAGCAACTTTTTCATCAACAGTTAGAGATTTTCCTTGACTTACAGTACAATGAGAATCTTGTTCTATTTCAAGAATTCCTTTAACAACAAAGTCATTGCTAATTGTCATTGTTTTACCTGCAGAAACAATTAGTTTAACACCTTCAGGAATTTCATTTGCTTGTGAAAAATTAGCATCGTCTTTTAATGTAATTACTAATGTTGGATTAGCGTTGTCTCCTTCACCAACTTTAGGTCCATATTTGGTTAAGATTTCACTAAAGTCATATGTAGTAATTTTATTTTTACATCCTTCACATGTAGATTCATATTTTCCACTTACTTTTTCCCAGTTTGTATAATTATGTTCAACTACTTTTGTAGCTTTTTTACATTGTTGACATGTATAAGTATGTGTACCATCTTCATTATCAACATAAGCACCTTCTATGTCTTTATTTGTTACACCTGGTATAAAGAAATCTCTTTCAAAGTCATGTCCTAAAGCAGGAGTTTCTCCTTCTTTAGTAGAAAGAACTTCTTGACCACTTGAACTCTTTGCTGTTGCAGAATATAAAACTTTTCCTTTTTCTGTACATGTTGCAGGAGTTGTTATTTTTGATTTATTAACTTGAACTTCTTCAGTTGCTGATAAGCATATTGTACATGTTGCTGTAGCTCTTGCTTCCCATGGATCATTAGCAATGTTTGTTTTATACCATTCAATTACTGGAGTTCCATAGTTATGTGCAAGTTGTTCTCTTGTAACATCATCAAGTTCATTATCTAAATCAACTTCACCAGTTTCTTCATCTACTCCATATGTTTTTCCACAAACTGTACATTTGTAATGTTCAACATTACCAGCTTTTTCACAAGTTGGTTCAACAGCTTCAACTTTTTCAAATTGATGAGCTAACATTGGAGTTTTAGCAGATAATTTTACTTCTGGTTCAACTTCTGTAGCAACATAAAGAACTTCTCCTTCTGTTGTACATGTAGCTTCACTTCTAACTCTTTTTTCTGCTTCTTTTTCAACTGTTTCTCTTACTGTACATCCAGGATTTGTACATCCTGTTACTAATAAGTATTTTCCTGTATAATATCCGTTTTCGTCTTTTTCCCATTCTAAGTTTGATGTAGTACTCATATTATGTGGAAGCATTTCGATTTCTTGAGGTTCTTCTGTTACAAAACCACAAACACTACATTTCTTTCCTGTTGTTAATCCTTTTTCATAACATGTTGGTTCTTTAACATTTTCTTGACCAAATTCAACTGGTGTATGGGCTTCTAAAGTACCATGTCCTTCACAGAATGCACATTTATATGCATGACCTGCTGCAGATGAATAATATCCATTTTCAGGTATTACGTGATCTAAAAGACCTTCTGTGTTTTCAGGATCAACATCTCCACAATTTTTACATTTTAAAGCATGTTTTTCTGTAACTGTATCTGGATCAGCTTTTTTTATAACGCCTTCTTCTGTTATAACTACAGGAACATATTCTTCTTGACCAAATTCATAATCAAAATCATGTCCTAAAGCTTCTATTGTATATTTTTTACTACTTTCTACTCCTTCAGCATCTTCATAATCTTCAACACTAGCAGTAAATGTTCTTTCTCCATCAACTAAGCATGTAACTTCTACATCATATACTGCATTTCCTTCTTCATCAGCAGCACCAACTACTGTAGCAGGAACACTTAATTCTTTTCCACATTCTAAACATGCTACTGTTGCAGTTGCTGTAGGAAGTTCTCCATCAGCTAATTTTTCTTTTTCTTCAAAAGTATATCCAGTAACTTTAAATGTATGTTGTTGTTCTGCTTCTTCGCAAAAGTCACATTTTGTACTATAGAAAATCATATATTACTCTTAATATTTATTTAATAAAAAACACTTCATACAGTAGTAGACCTTTTTATAGCTTTATTAGTTAATTTAAAAATGTGTAATTTTAATAAAAAAAGTTGTTAAAAATGTGTAAAAAAAATTAAAATATTTGCAAAAAATGTGTAATTTTTTACAATATATGTTATAATATATATAAGATAAAAAAATGAAAAGAGGGATATTATAGATATGTATAGAAAAATTATGCAAGATTTAATAGATTGGAAAAATAGCAAAAACAGAAAACCTTTAATTTTAAGAGGTGCCAGACAAGTTGGAAAGACCTATATCATAAAACAGTTTGGTGAAGAAAATTATGATGGCGTTGCTTATTTTAATTTTGATCATGATACAGAACTATATCAATTATTTGATAATACAAAAGATCCTAAAAGAATATTAGAACAATTATCATTTATTTATGGAAAGAAGATAATTCCAGAAAAGACATTAATTGTATTTGATGAAATACAAGAATGCCCCAATGCTTTAAATTCATTAAAATATTTTGAAGAAGATTCTAATGAATATCATGTTATAAGTGCTGGATCACTTTTAGGGATTAGATTATCACACACGTCTTTTCCAGTTGGTAAAGTAGATTTCTTAGATATGTACCCTATGACTTTTTCAGAATTTTTGATAGCTGATGATTGTGAAAATTTAGTAAAATATATGGATTCTATAACAAAAATAGAAAATATCCCTGAAGTTTTCTTTAATAGATTAAGTGAAAAATTAAAAGCTTACTTTATAATTGGTGGTATGCCTGAAGCAGTTAATTCTTGGATTAAAGAGAAAAATTTGGAAGAAGTAAACAAAATTCAAAAGAATATTTTGATTGCTTACGAAAGTGATTTTTCAAAGCATACTACAAATATTGAAGCAAATAAAATTTCAATTATTTGGAACAGTATTCCTTCTCAAATTTCAAAAGAAAATAAAAAATTTTTATATCAAGTTGCTAAAGATGGTGCACGAGCTAGAGAATATGAAGGAGCTGTAAATTGGCTTAGAGATGCTAATATTGTATACAAAATATACAATATCACTAAACCAAGTATTCCAATTAAAAGTTACAGTGATTTATCTGCTTTTAAATTATTTGTAAATGATATAGGATTACTTAGAAGAATGACAGATTTAGACAGTAAAATTATTGTAGAAGGAAATAAATTATTTGAAGAATTTAAAGGAGCTTTAACAGAAAACTACGTTGCTCAAGTTTTAACTTCATTAGGATTAAATCCTTATTACTTCTCTTTTGACCATAGGTATGAAATAGATTTTGTTATTCAAAATAGAAATGAAATTATTCCTATTGAAGTTAAATCTAGTGAAAATATTAATAATACTAGTTTAAAAGTTTATAAT
>CANPZT010000084.1 GCA_947589135.1 uncultured Clostridia bacterium
GTTAGTTTTGTTCCTGTTGTATTTAACAATTCTAATTCATTTGATATTACCTCATCTTGCTCTATTTGTTTATCTAATTGCATTGGACCTACAATATTGCTATCAGCTGAAAATTTATATAATTTTAGTTCATTTTTTGCACCATTAGTGCTTCCAACTAAATAAGAAATTAAATTTTGTTTTTCATCAGGTGTATATATTTGTACTAATCCAAATTTTTCTCCATCAGATGTTTTTACCATTGTATAATATGGAGTCATATATGTACCTGTTGATTTTGATGTTTTAACACTATTATATTTTGCAATATCCCACAAATCATCAGCTCTATATAATACATCTGGTTTTACATTATGATATACTTTTAGAACCTCAGATTGTACTTTATATAAAAATTCTGGATATACAAAATGATTTGCAATATCTTGTGGAATTTCAGTATCTAAATCCATAAACAACGTATTATAGATATTTCTATATGCCATAGCAATTGGATCTGTTCTATCTGTAATATAATATGACATTGTTCCATCATAACTATCTACAATAACTTTAACTGAATTTCTAATATAATTAATATTTTCTTTAATTCCATCATGTTGTATATTTGTGTATTGAGAATATGGATACTGACTTGATGTAGTATAAGCATCAATTACCCATACAATTTTACCTTCGCTTGTAACTACTGTATAAGGGTTTTCATCATATATTAAATATGGCAAAGCTTTTTTTGCTCTTAAAATTATATCTCTATTAATTAAAATTTTACTTTCACTTTTTATTTCACTAGAAAACGCTAAATTAACGTCTCCTTTTGTAATTCCTAGAATAAGTCTATCTATAAAACCTAATTGTAATCCAGCTTTTCCATCATAAGTTGATGTATGATCTGTTCCATTTTCATCTGTATAGTCATATTCTTGCTTATTTTTTGCATTTGTTGCAATAGTTTCTTTATTGCCTACACCAAAATACATTCTTGGTTGTGAAATTTTTATTACTTCATCTTTTCCAGATATTTCTTTTTGTATATATTGTACATTTCCTGCATCTGTACTTTGTGTTGCTGATGTAATTATCTGACCCATTCCATGTGTATATTCATATGTTTTATTATTATATGTTCTTCCTGCATTTGTGATTTCCCTTGGTGATACATATACCAATTGTTGTTTACCATTAATTGAATATTTAGCTAAATTTGCACTTCTATATGAAAAATATCCCGTATTTGTTTGATTATCTTCTAATGATTTTATTACTGCATCTTTACTAATGATTGGTATATTATTAATGATATTACTATTTTTGCTTACTTCTTCATTTGTAATTGTTCCTGAATTTTTTACGTTTTGTTCTTCTATATTAATATTATAAGCATTTTTTGTGTTTTTTATATTTTCTGCAATATTTTCTCTTTCCTTATCTAGTTCATTAGAATTTACAAATGCTACATCAAATATTACCATTACAAAAAATAGAACGACTAAATATGCAGGAATAACTATTAGATTTTTTAATACTTTATTTGTATTTCCTTGCTTAAAATATTTTAATGCACGATATGCAACAACAATTATTACAATAGCAAATAGTGCATATCCCCATAATTTTATAGTGGTTTCTGTCATGCCTGCTCCAATAATATCAATATCATCATTTATTGTTAAAATTTTTCCAAATAAGATATTTTGAGTATTTAAAATTGTTAATATTGCAATACCTATTACTATTAAAAGAATATTTCTTAATAATTTTTTCATAAATAGACTTTCTCTTAACATCTTGCCATCTACGCCATCGAAAAATCTGTTAAATATAACAACATGATACAAAGCTATATATAAAGTTATTCCTACTATTAATGCAATAAAATATACTACTAAACTTTGAATTGCTGGCTTTTGGAAAAAGTAATATGAAATATCTAATCCAAATACTGAGTCTTGTATTCCAAAAGATGTAGTATTTATAATTAGCATTATTTGTTGCATTAAAACATTTGCAACAATAATACTTACAATTGCTGATATAACTAGTGATAATGATTTGTTTAATAATTTAGGCATTTGTTTCTTTTCTTTTTCAAAAAATGGCTTTAATCCCTTTTTTATTCCTCTATTTGTCATGTACAATATAAAATATAATATTACAAAGTTAATTGCCATAATTGAATATCTATACATTAAATTAGTTTTAAATATTTGAATATATTGTTCACCTAATTCTTTATATTCCAAATAACTTCCTCTTAATTGTATATAATTTATAATCGCAAATACAATTAAAAATAGAATAACTAATAACATTCTTGTCTTACTTTTTTTCTTTTTATTTCTCATACCTGTTGCTTTTGTATTTGCAGTATCCATAATTGTTTCTTGTTTTATTTCATTTGGTTTTATCTCTTCTACATCTTGCTCGTTTTTCTTTGGAATATTTGTATCTGTGTTTTTGTCCACTATTTCAACCTCCTAATTTTTGTTTTAAATAATTGCTTTTACAAAATCTTCTGAATTAAATCTTTCCATATCATCAATTTGCTCTCCAATACCAATAAATTTTACTGGTATTTGATTTTCTTCTACAATTCCAATAACAACTCCACCTTTTGCTGTTCCATCTAATTTTGTTAAAACTAATCCTGTAATATCAGTTTCTTCTTTAAATGCTTTTACTTGTGAGATTGCATTTTGACCAGTTGTTCCATCAATTACTAATAATACTTCTTTATCAGCTTCTTCCATCTCTTTATTAATAACCTTTTGTATTTTACTTAACTCATCCATCAAATATTTTTTATTATGAAGTCTTCCTGCTGTATCAACAATCAATACATCTGCATCTTTTTCTCTTGTAACCTTCATTGCATCATATACAACTGATGCCGGATCTACTCCTTCTGCTCTTTTGACAATATCTGCTCCTGAGCGATTTGCCCAAATTTCTAGCTGTTCTACTGCTGCTGCCCTAAATGTATCTGCTGCTGCTATAACTACCTTTTTTCCATCTTTTACTAAACGATTTGCGATTTTCCCTATAGATGTTGTTTTTCCAACTCCATTTACTCCCACCACTAGAATAACAGATGGTTTAGTTTCTAAATGCAAGCTATTATCTGTAATATCTAATATTTTTTGCATTTCTTCTCTTAAAGCTTGTTTTACATCATTTTCGTCTTGTATTTTTTCTTTCTTTAATCTATTTCTTAAATTATCTATTATTTTAATAGATGTATCCATTCCTACATCTGACATTATCAAAATTTCTTCTAGTTCTTCCAAAAAGTCTTCATCTACTTTTCTAAAACTACTAAATACATTATTTATTTTTTCATCAAATGATGTTTTTGTTTTATTCATTCCGTTTTTCAATTTTTCAAAAAAGCTCATTCTTATCTCCTTTGATATTATATAATATATTACTATATCGATTTTTTTAGCAACTATTGCCAGTATAACATATTTTTCCGTAAATGTACAGCCTTCATAATAAAATACTTTTTAATATAAAACATCGTTAAAAAACACAAAATGAGATAAGAGTTTTATCTCTTATCCCATTTTTTTATGTTACATTATATATTTCTTTATATAATATACTCCTGTTCCTAACAACAATAATATTGTTCCTGTTAATAATACATATAATTGTATACTTCCTGTTTTTATTGATACTAATACCTCTGCTTTTCCTGTATTCGTATTATTTCCTTCTCCTTCTCCGTCTCCTTCTACTTTTGCTACATTTGTTTTTGTTCCTACCTCTGATGCTTTACATTTTAGTACTATGCTTACACTTACACTTTCTCCTGGTTGTATTGTCCTATTTATTGCATATTCTCCATTATTCCATCCTGTATTCTTTCCTGCTACTAGTTGCATTCCTTCTGGTATTTCGTCTATTATCTTGCTTAAATTTCCCGCCACTGTTCCTGTATTTGTTACTTTTATAACGTATTCTATCTCTACATCTGTATTATTAATTTTCTTTCTGTCTATTTCTACTTTTGCCATCTCTCCATTTGTAACTTTTTTATTCTCTGTTTTTCCATCTGCTATTGTTGTTATTTTATTTACTTTTTTGTCTACTGCAAATTTAACATATTTTATATTAAATTCTTCCCCGTTCTTATTATTCTCTTCATATTTTCCTTTTTCTTCTATATTTTGTCCATTATTTGTGTTTCCTGAATTCTCGTTATCTTGTTTATTGTCTGAATTTCCTGGATTTTCAGGGTCTTGAACATTATTATCATCCTTGTTTGGTATTTTCTTTTCTTCTTCTATAATTCCTATATTTTGTGTTTCTGCTTCTTGGTTTTTCTTTTCTACTACTTTTAACACAATTTTTACTTCTTTATAGAATAGTCCTTTTTCTGCATCATATGCTTCTATTATATTGTCCTCACTTGCCTCTTTTGATAATTTATCTGTTTGATATTTATTATCTTCTACTTTTTTCCATTTGTTCTCTTTATTGATTTCATTGTCTTCTATATATTCTAGCCCATCTGGTATTACATCTGTTATCTTTTGTGCATATCCACTTTGTGTTCCTTCATTATATACTCTCATTGTGAATTCTACTATGTCTCCTATTTTTACATCTTCTTTTTCAGCTGTAATATCATAACTTATTTCCCCATTTTCTCCTATTACTACTTTTGGCTCTCTTCCTGTTTCTGTTTCATTTATTTTACTTATATATTTTTCTAGGTGTAAATCTATATATTCTTCAGATCTATCATTTGTCATTGTTATTTCTAGTTCTTTATCTTTTACATTCGTGTCTAATTCTTCATCTTTTGTAGTTACTACTATTTCTCCTGATTCATTAATGTTACATTCAATAACTCTTTCTGTTCCATCTAAATCATATCCTTCTACTGCTTCTATTTCTTGTACTGTTATCTTTGCTTTTCCTTTTGTTATTAGATCTTTTAATATTATTTTTCCTTCTTCGTTTGTCGTTTCTTCTAATACATATCCATCGCCATTTTCATATTCGATTTTTAGTTTTATTTTTACACCTTCTATTGCTATG
>CANPZT010000085.1 GCA_947589135.1 uncultured Clostridia bacterium
TTTAAGAGAACAAATATTTTTTAGTTGGGACATTTTCTCATTTCTTTACTTAAGACATTATCACATTTCTTTCATAGACAATTTATATGAGTAAAAATTTTTATTGACATTTTAAAAAAAAATATATATAATATAAACATATATACATAAAATAAAAAAGAAAGGAAGGAAATTTTTATGAAAAAAACAGCAAAATTAATTGCAACAATAATTATAGCAGTTATGATATGTTTAAACTTGGCAACATGTGTAAATGCTACAGATGATGGACAACTAATATATGTATATCCATATACAAATAGTTATCTTACTTATAAGGATCTGCCTAAAGCTGATTATAATGTTTGGAATGTTGATTATACTAATCATACTATTACAATGTCAGTTGAAATGTGGGTTTATGTTGGTAAAGGAAGAATTAGCACTTATGATGGTATTAGTAGAGTATCTGTAGGAAACGAAGAACAATTAGAAAATTATACAATAACATCAAGTAATGAATCAGTACTTAAGGTAACAACGAATACTAGGTCTAACGGAAATGTTGTAACAGAATTACAAGGACTAAAAGAAGGAACTGCAAAACTTACTTTCAAATCTACTAATAAAGCAGATGAACAAGCTACATTTGATGTAACTGTACTTCCAAGTTCAGTTGAAAAAGGAGATGATGAAATAACAGCAGATGATATTTTTGGTCCAACAGAAAATCAATATTCTTCTAATGGTACAGTAGATGTAGAAACATTTAATACTATTCTTAAAGTTGCAAAGGAAAATAACTTAGAAACTTTTGAAATAGTAGACAATATTAATAATGGATTAATTATTTGGACATTTAACACAGCAGATACTAATGAAATAAGTAAAGATTTCATATCTTCTGTAAACGTTTCAAATGAAAAATTATCAAATATTGAAAGTGATGATATAACAGATGGTATGTTTGTAGACTTTGACTATAGTGGAAATTTACCATCAACTGCAACTGTAACAATTTCTACATGGGGTGATGCTAAAAAGTTCGGTGATGGAGAAAAAACACTTAATTTATACTACTATAATCCAGAAACAAAATCATATGAATTTTCTCAAAAAGCAAGTTATTCAGATGGATCAATAACATTTAAATTAGACCATTGTTCAACATATGCTTTGACAGAAACAGCATTAGCAGAAAATACTTCAAAGGCAACTTCTTCAAAAGCAAATGGAAAATTAGATGAAGATCCAAAAACTGGACTAAATTCTATATTTGTTATTGAATTAATTACAGCATTAAGTTTTGTAGGTGTTGTTATATCAAAAAAATATTTAAAATAATATAGTATTAAATAATATAATTAATGTGGATAGTTAAAAACTTTCCACATTTATTTTATATATGGTTGGTGAAAAAATTGAAGGGAAAAAGAGTAAAAGACAGTAATAAAATTCTAAAATGTATTTTTATAATATGCTTGATTATTTTTATATGTGGTGTATCTTATTTATCTTATTATTTTTATAATAAAAATAAAGATAAAAATAAAATTGAAGAAATAAATAATGAAATTACAGAAAGTAATGAGACATTAAATGAATTATCCACAGCTAATATTGAAAAAGTAAAAGAATACAAAGAGATAAACAATGATGTAATAGGATGGATAAAAATTGAAGATACAAAAATAGATTTTCCATTGTTGCAAAATGAAAACAATAACTATTATTTAACACATGATTATAAAAACGAATCTAATAAATATGGTTCAATTTTTTTAAAGCATGAATGTGATATAAATGATACTAATTCAAATTTACTTATATATGGACATAATATGAAAGATGAAGAAATGTTTAATTGTTTACTAAATTATCAAAATAAAGATTATTACGAACAACATAAAACTATAAAAATTACTACTGAAAATGAAGAAAGAGAATATGAAATTGTTTCAGTTTTTAAATCAAGAATATTTTATGAAAATGAAAAGAATGTATTTCGTTTTTATTATACATTTGGTTTTAAAAATGAAAATGAATATAATAATTATATTGAAAATGTAAAAGGAATCCAATTATATGATACAGGAATTACAGCAAACTATGGAGAACAATTAATTACATTAATTACATGTGAATATTCACAACAAAATGGTAGAATGGTGGTCATCGGAAAAAGAATAAAATAGTAATATTAAAAAAAATTTTATAAAACATAAATTTTAGCATTTACTTTAATGGTAAGTGCTTTAATAAAAATAAGTGATACTATTATAGTAATAATTCGGTAAGTTTTAATAATTATCCACATTTTTAGATAATGTGTTGATAAAAATAATATAAATTAAGCAAGAAAAGAAAATGTTATAAAGTTATTTGATGAGAATAATTGGTGCCTACTTTTGAATATACCTTCTGGTATATCATGTAGGCAAATTGCTAGAGCTAAACTTAATCCTAATTTCATTGAAGCTTCAAACCCACTTCCGTATTGCCAGACCTTCTGGAAAATTGTGAATTGCAAGCCCTATTGAAACAATAATTCCCGTTTTTAGCAATGTATTTTTTTCTTGTACAAATCTTTTATTTGTATTAAATTTTTTTTCTACCAATAAATCACAAAATATCATAGCAATAATTCCAATAAATATTCCAATAATTACATTTCCTATACTACTAATTCCTAAAGCCTCTGGTATTAAATCAAAACAAATTACTGCCATCATTAATCCTGATGCGAACGATAATATAAAACTTAAAAATTTATTGGAATGTTTTTTTATAACTACTCCTATAATACCTCCAAGTGTAGTACCAAAAGTACCAAAAAATAACCCTAATAATGTTGTTTTCAATATTTCTTCCACTAATAAAAACTCCTTAAAATTTTCTTTTTATAAAGTTTATTTTAAAGAGCTTCGTTTTATGACAAAAATAACCAAGGGCAGGTTTCCCTCGGTTATTGATGTTATTCTAATCCATAAATTTTTAAATCATATATTCCATATTGTCTTGTTATAATAATGCTTCCTTTTTTTATATATAACTACTTTAACAGCAATTTAGTACATAATTTGTTGTTTCGTTTTTCATTAATGTTGGCCGTAAATCTGATTTTTTTGTATATTGGATAATAAGAGTATCAATTGTTCTTGATACATCACCATAGGTATGTATATCTACATTTCCATTATCATTTGGATGAATTTCAAAACCACCTACTATTGAATCATTGCCCAAAAAAGCAATTCCATAAATAGGAGTCTCTATATCTGGTATATTTATAGCACCATAACACCATTTTCCTACCGGAAGAGTTGCTGATAATCCAGTAAAAACCTTTTGATATATAGGCTTTCCATTTATCCAAGTTCCTATTACTTGTTCTGTTTCAGAGTAATTATTATTTTTATTATCAGGAATATTTGAAACTTGCACTCCATCTACACTAGCTAATTGTAAAGATGAGTTTATTTCAAATTCATAAGGATATGCTTTTAATTTAGTAAATATAGATGTTGCAGTAGTAAAGTCAATATCTTGTGTACTTGCTAATGTCTGAGAACCATTTACATATTGTATTTCATTATCTTTTTCTAGTTCAATTGCTAGTTCTTTTAATGTAGGCATTCTTTGATTCTCTGCATATTTAGACATTTGGCAATTAGTTATTTTTAAATTCATACATTCTGTTGCTTCCTGCTTATTGTACTCATCTGCTGCTGTTTTAGTTCTATTTAATAAGCCATCATTTCCTAATATTGTATTTATAGTAACCCCTGCTAGTATAATCAAAATCACAATTGTAATTACTAATGCAATTAATGTAATACCCTTATTTTTAACATTATTTTGTTTCATAAACTTTATCTCCTTTTCTTTAGTTTTCTATAACTTTTATATTATGTAATTTAGTTGTTATATCTTTCATTTTAGCATTTTTAATTTCTTTTGTAAATACTTTTTACCCTTTTTTATAGTTTAAATTAAAGAGTTTTGTTGTATAACAAAAATAACCAAGGAGCCATTGCTTCTTGATTATTTTTTGTTTAAATATTATCATATCTACATTCTTTAATGATTTTTCCATCAACATTCTTCAGAATAATATTTTGTTCATCTATTATTAAATAACTATGCTCGGTGTTATCTTTTGGTAATGAAATTGAACCGCTATTTGCAAATATTTTTCCATCTTTTTCTTGTATAAATCCAGTATGAAAATGTCCATAAACAAGAATATCAAATTCTTCTTCTGGCCATTTATCAATATTATATTTATGTCCATGCGTAAAAAATATTTTTTTATTATTAATTTCTATTATTACTTTTTCCTCAAGTGGAAATTCCGAAACCATTTCATCTACTTCAGCATCACAATTACCTTTTGCGCATTTTATGTTATCTTTTAAATTATTTAATATCTGTGCAACTTCTCCTGGATTATATTCTTGTGTTAATGGATTTCTTGGTCCATGATAATATAAATCTCCTAATAATATTAATTTATCTGGATTTTCTCTTTCATAAATTTCTTTTATTTTTTTTGCATAATAATTTGATCCATGTATGTCAGATACTACTAATAATTTCATTATTCTTCACCTTTCAATTTTTCTGCTCTGTCTGCTGCTATTAAGTTGTCTACCATTTCGTCAATGTCTCCATTTAAAAAGTTTTCCATTTGATAAATACTCATTCCTATTCTGTGGTCGGTAATTCTTCCTTGTGGATAGTTATATGTTCTTATCTTTTCGCTTCTATCTCCTGAACCTACTTGCGATTTTCTTGCATTTGATATTTCGCTATCTTGTTTTTCTTTTTCTATTTCATATAATTTTGTTCTAAGCATTTTCATTGCATTGTCTTTATTTTGGAATTGTGATCTTTCCGTTTGACATTCTACTACAATCCCTGTTGGTTCATGTATTAATCTTACTGCTGATGATGTTTTATTAATATGTTGTCCACCTGCTCCTGATGCTCTAAATACTTCCATTTTAATATCTGC
>CANPZT010000086.1 GCA_947589135.1 uncultured Clostridia bacterium
CCAGCAGCTGCATTTCTTGCATTAGCAAATAATTCTTCTTCATTTTCTTCTCTTTCCTGGTTCATTTTTTCAAAGTCTTCTTTTGATATAAATACTTCTCCTCGAACTATTATATCGATTTTTTCCTGTAATTGTAATGGAATTGTTTTAATTGTTTTTAAATTTTCTGTTACATCTTCTCCTATTATCCCATTTCCTCTTGTTGCTCCTCTTACAAATTTTCCTTCTTTATATTCTAATGCTGCTGACAATCCATCAATTTTTGTTTCTACTACATATTTTCTATTTTGAATTTCATTTTCTTCTGCTTTTTGATTAATTTTAATTATATAATCATTTACTTCTTCTATACTAAATACATCTTGCAAACTCTGTAGAGGAACTTCGTGCGTAACTTTTTCAAATCCTTCTTTAACATGTCCTCCTACTTTTTGAGTTAAAGATTCTTCAGATTTAAATTCTGGAAAGTCCTTTTCTAAATTTCTTAGTTCTACCATAAGCATATCATATTCAAAATCTGATATTTCTGGCTTGTCATCATCATAATATTTTTTTGCATGATATTCAACTTGTTTCCTCAAGTCTTCTATTCTTTCTTTTGCTTGTTTTTTATTCATTTACTATCGTTCCTTCCAAAAAACAAATTTAGTTGGAAAAATTTTAAATTATTTTTCAACCTATAATCTATTCTTTGACTTTATTTCTTAAATTATCCTTCTATATTATATCTAATTATTCTAAAAAAATAAATAATTTTAATGAAAATATTTTATTTTTTGAATTAGTATTTTTTCAAATTGGTATTTTTTCAAATTATTACTATATTATTTATAACAATTCATGTAGAGTAACACATTATAGAATATTAGCAATTAATATAATGCATAAAAAAATTACCAAAAAGGTTTATCCTCTTTGGCAATCTTATTTTTATTCTGCTTTTGCAAATATTATTAATCTTGCTTTACTATCATCAGTACATGTTGATAATGTAATTTCTGCTTTTCCTCCTGTATCCCTTTGATAGAATGATGTATCTTCTGGTGTTGTTTCAAATTTATTATAAATAGTATATGTTAATTGATTTCCTGCATTGTCTGTTATATATATTTTATCTCCAATATTCAATTTTTTATTATTAGAGAAGAATAATCCATTTCTATAATTATGTCCAATAATAACACTATTTCCAGGTTGATTTATTCCTGAACCATATAAAAATGCTACAGCAGTTTCAATAGATTTCTTTGTTACCTTTTCTAATATTGGATATTTAAAATTAGTTGCTGGAATTTCCATTGTTCCTAGAACTCCAAATCCTTTATATGTTACTTTTGTTGATCCATTTCCTGAACCTTGTGCTGATTCTATTTGATCTAGTGGATCGCCCTCTCCAGTATTTTCATTTCCTGTCGTATTTTCATTTTGTTCATCTTGTACATCTCCTTCAAAACTATCTACGAAATCTGATGTATCTGCCGTAATAACATATTTTTGATAATAATCATATGCTAAAAATCCTAATAATCCAATAATTGCAACAATCACAATTATTAATATAACAGTTAGCACTTTACTATATTTACTCTCAAACATATCTTTTACCTCCGTACATACTTTTACCTATATTTATTATAACATAAATTAATATTAAATATCAATATATTTTTAACTTATTTATGTTAGTAATTGTTATTATTTAATTTTAAAATTATTTACTAAAAAATATATTAAAATTTTAAATAATCTTTTCGCCAAATTGTTTTCCTGCTAATAGATGAAAATGCAGATGCATTACTTCTTGACCGCCATTTTTCCCACAATTTACTATTACTCTATATCCATCTTCTTTAAAACCTTTTTCTAATGATATTTTGTTTATAACTCCGTAAATCTTTCCAACTAATGTTTCATCTTCTTTTTCTAAATGTGCTAAAGATGTAATATGTTTTTTTGGTATAACTAATATATGAATAGGTGCTGCTGGATTTATATCTTCAAATGCTAATATTTCTTCATCTTCATATACTTTTTTTGAAGGTATTTCACCTTTTATAATTTTACAAAATAAACAATCTTCCATTTTTTAATTCCTTTCAAATATTTTTTATAATATTTCATTATTTTTATATTGTATTTTTATAGACTTTTTGTCTAATTTATTCATAAGAAAAATTATTTAATTAAAATTGCTTTAATTCTTCTTACACCAGATGAGCTTGCTTCTTCTTTTTTAATTTTGAATTTTCCTAATTCTCTTGTATTTTTTACATGTGGTCCTCCACATAGTTCTTTTGATATATTTCCTATTGAATATACTGTTACTTCATCAGGATATTTTTCTATAAACATACATTCTGCTCCTGAATGTATTGCCTCTTCTTTTTTCATTGTTTCTACTGTTACTTCTAATCCTTCTTGTATCCATTTGTTTACTAATTCTTCTACTTTTTGCTTTTCTTCATCTGTTAATTTATGGTCACAGTTAAAATCAAATCTCATTCTTTCTGTTGTTATATTAGATCCTCTTTGGTGTGTATCTGGACCTAATACAACTTTTAATGCTGCATTTAATAAATGTGTTGCTGTATGATAGCTAATTGTTGCTTCATTTTGTTCTGCTAATCCACCTTTAAATTTTGCCTCAGAACCTTGTCTTGATTTTTCTTGATGTTGTTTAAATAATTCTTCAAATTCTTTTATATTTACTTCATACCCATTCTCTTTTGCTAATTCACTTGTAACTTCTGGTGGAAATCCATATGTATCATATAATTTAAATACAACATTTCCATCTATTTTATTTTTTCCTTCTGCTTTTGCCTTATTCATTGCTTTAAAAAATTCTCTTTCTCCATGTGCTAATGTTTTAACAAATTTATCTTTTTCTTCTAAAATAACATTTGTAATTTTATCTTTATTTTTTTCTAAATCTGGGTACATTTCTTTTAAGTTTTCCACATTGATTTCTATTAGTGTTGATAATTCATTTAAGTCAATTTCTAATTTATTTAGATGTCTTATCATCCTTCTTATTAATCTTCTTAATACATATCCTCTGTCTATATTGCTTGGTGTTCCTCCATCTGAAATTATCATCATACTAGAACGCAAGTGTTCTGCTACTATTCTTCTGCTTTCAATATTATCTAATTTTTGTAGTTCACTCAATTTTTCCATTACTGGTTTGAATATTTCTGTGTCAAATGGAGTTTCTTTTCCTTGTAGTAACATTGTCATTCTTTCTAGTCCTAATCCTGTATCTACATTTTTCTGATTTAATTTTGAATAACCATTTTTGTCCTTGAAATATTCCATAAATACATTGTTCCAAATTTCTACATATTTTCCACAATCACATGATGGCTGGCAATCTGGTCCACATGCTGGTTTTCCTGTGTCATAAAACATTTCTGTATCTGGTCCACATGGTCCTTCTTCTCCTGCAATCCACCAGTTATCATCTTTTCCATAAAAATAAATATTATTTTCTAGTATTCCTGCTTTTTTCCAACATTCAGCAGATATTTCGTCTTTTGGACAATCTTCATCTCCTGCAAAACATGTTACTGATAATCTCTCTACTGGAATTCCTAACTCTTTTGTTAGAAAGTCAAAGCTCATCTGGATAGATTCTTCTTTAAAGTAATCTCCTAATGACCAGTTTCCTAGCATTTCAAAATATGTTAAGTGTCTGTTATCTCCTACCTCATCAATATCGTTTGTTCTTACACATTTTTGATAATCTGTTAAACGAGCTCCTGATGGATGTTTTTCTCCCAATAAATATGGTACTAATGGCTGCATTCCAGCTGTATTAAATAATACAGATGGGTCATTTTCTGGTATTAATGGTGCTGATGGTATAACTGCATGTCCATGTTTTTTGAAAAATTCTAGGTATTTATTTCTAATTTCAATTGCTTTCATAAAATCTCTCCTTAATTATAAATATCTAATTAAAATATTATCATTTGACATTTTGCTGTTAGAATTATACTTCAAAATGTATAAAAAATCAATATTTTTCTTATCGTTTATATATATTATAATAAAGAAAACCAACAGTATACTGCACTGCTGGTTTCTGCCTTATTCTATTTTCGTGCTTCATAACCAATCAATTATCTCCCCTTCTCTTAACTCATGGTACCCAAGCCTATTTGATTGTCTTATCGACAAATCTTCTCCTTTGTTAGCGAGTATAAGCTTTAAATCCATCCAATCCTCAAAAAGCTCATCATCTGTTCTTTTGGAGTAATGTGCATAAAACACCAACTCATATGCACAATCCTCCTTTATTTCGCTCTTTTTCAGTTCCAAATGGTTTCTTTTTAAGTACTCGTTGAGCGAAGAAAAATCGACTTTTATGCTGTCAAGTTCTTCTACACGCCGCTCCTTCATTAATCTCTCTACATCTTTATCTTTTAGTTTTTCTAATTCCTCATAAAGAGATTTCACCATTTCTCTCCTCGTCATTTTGCTCACTCCTTTATTAAAATTAGTTTGAGAATAAGGCTGTTAACTAATTTATGATTATATTATACACAATTTTAAAATTTATGTCAATTTTAAAAAAATCAAGAAATACTAACTTTCTTGATTTTTTAATTTGAAATAACTATATTTCCATTTGGCTTCCTAAAAATGTAGCAGCTGATTGTACTACTTTTTGTTCTACTTCATTCATTTTTCCAGATGGTTCTTTTGACATTAAAATTACTGTTCCAATTGTATCTCCATTTGAAAGAATTGGATATACAATTTGCGCATTATTTTTTCTTTCTTTATTATCATTTTTAGTAATTGGAATTGCTACATCACTATTTTCTTTGCTTGTATAAACTTCTTTATCCTCCATTAGTTGT
>CANPZT010000087.1 GCA_947589135.1 uncultured Clostridia bacterium
CTTCTATATCCTGCATAACTTTTCCCCCTTTCACTTAATTAGTATCTTTTTTTTATATTTTGTTACAATATTTTATAATATTTTTTTCTATCCTAGTTCCTTAATTTTTAAATAAAACTATCTAGCAGAATATATATAATCTCCTGTAGCACCTCCTATAATTTCTCCTGTCGTTGTATCTATAAAATAACTGAATTGTCCTCTTGTATATCTTGTTACAACATCTGGCCAGTCATCAACATAAGTAATAACTACTATCCAAGCATTTCTTATTTTATCTTCCATTTGATAATATACTCTGTCTTCTACTGGATAATCTGTTGTTGACATTTCTTTATAAAATCTTTCTTTATCAGTTAATCTATAATAAGCATTTGCATTCATATTTACTATCATTTTTTCTACTTTAGTTTCAGCAATTTCTTTATCTTCTATATTTTTATCTACTTCTAATGCTATTTTTAAAGCTTGTTCTTCTGTAATTTCTGTAGGATTATTATCATATTTTATATTTTCTGTTCTAAGCATCCAAAGTATCTCATCTTTTGCATATACTTGTATATCGACATATTCATAAGGATTATAAGTATCTCCATATTTTTTATTATAAGTTACAAGAAATTTATACCCTATTTCTGTTGTTTCATCTCCATCACTATTAAAAGGACTAACTTTTGTAATTTCATATTCTCCTTCTTTAAATCCAAATAATTTATAATATTTATTAGCAACTTCTATTGCTCTATCTTTATTCATAAGATACTCTGAACTCACATTTTTTCCACTACCATATCCATAAAATTTTTTATCTATTTCTCCTAATTTTTTACTTTCATTCCATATTTCAAAAAATTCTGCTTTTTGTCCATCTATTGAAATTTTATAATCGTCTTCTGTTATAAATCTATACATTATTTTATTAGAATCAATTAATTTATAATTATCTGTTTTTACAATATTTGTATTAAAACCTATTTCTTTTAATTTATTAATAGCAATTTGTTTTGCTTCTTCTTCACTGATGTTCTCTTTTTGAGCTTCTGGTGTTAATACTGTTGTTACTATTTCTATTTTTTCAGGATTTTTCCAAATTTTTTCATATATTTTAGTTCCTGCAAACACTATTCCTGTACTTAACAATATTCCTGCAATTGTTGTTGAAACTATTTTAAAAATATTCTTTGTTTTATTTTCTGTTACTATATCGTTTTCTTCTTTAATTTTTGATATAGCTATTTTAAGTCTAATTTTATTTTTATCAAATTCCATTTCTAAATTCCTCCTTAATTTAATTCTTTCTTTATCTTTTTTCTTATTCTATGTAGTCTTGTTTTTACATTTAATTCAGAAATGTTTAATCTTTTTGCTATATCCTTAATTGGCATACATGAATAATAGAATAAATTTACTATTTCTATATCAATATCCTTTAGACCCTTAATTTTTTGTTCTATATCAAGAATCAATTCTCTATCATTTTCATACATGTTTACACTATTAAATGTATTATCTTCAAAGTCTTCAATATCATAAAAAATTTTTAACTTTCTATATTTTTCCTTTATTAAATTTCTTGTTATCCCTGCTAAATATGAATTTAAGGATACTTTTATATTTAATCTATTTCTGTTTTTCCATAATATAAAAAATGTATCAGAAAAAATTTCTTCCTTATCTTCAAAGGTTAGTGTACCATCTGTTCCATTATTGATTATTGTGGTTATATATGATGTAAAATCATTTATTATTTTTTCCATATCAATTTCATTATTTTTATAATAATTTTCTAATTGCTTTGACTCTTTCAATTTTAAAACTCCTTTATAAGATATCTTACATTTATATAGTGTAGTTATATTAGAAAAAGGTTACAATTTTTTAAAAAGCGAGTGAATTAATCACTCGCTAATACTATGTATTCTAAATCTTCCCATTTACCATCTATATTTTTTTGAATTTTGAATTCTACTCCACAACCAGTAATATTTTTATTGTTATTTATAACTACCTCTTTATACAAATTCTTTTGATAAAAGTATATCAAAAAAACAAATGCTTGTAAATATTTTCTTATTTTACTATCTTTTTAAAATAAAAACGTATACATTTAACAATAACAATTATAAAAATTATTGCTAATATTATGGAACTAACAATTATAACTTTTTTATTTATCATTTCTAGTTCATTATTTGTTGTAGCTTTTTCAATTTCTTCAGTTTTAATTGACTTTTTCTCTTGATCAGGATGTAATTTTTTATATTCTTCATATCTTTCTAAAAATTTATCATAATCCTCAGGTTGTGTTCCAATATAATCTAACTGATACTTACCATTTACATTCGTCATTCTTAAAAAACAAATATTAGTTTTTCTTTCATTTACCATACTCTCTCTATCTTTTTCAAAGTTTCTTAAATATTCTACATTTTTATTCCATATAGTATTTCCTTCTGATACTGGTGTTACTACAAATTCTACACTTGCTCTAATACTTTTTTCATTTGACTCATACATTGACATTGCAAAATTTTTATATTCTAATATTCTTTGTTCTTCTGGTACATCATCTTTTTTAAAGCTTTCCATCCATTCAGAATATGCATTTTCTATAATAGAAGTCCTATCCTTATTATCAATTTCATAATATTCAATAGCAAATGTTTTACCTGCAAATATAAATATGAATATTAGCATAATTAATACACTCTTTATTCGCATTTTAATTTTCCTCTCTTTCTAATACTACTTCCTCATTTTGCCCATTGTATTCAAAATGAACTGTTATTTTATCTGTTGCATTATATTTGGTTAAATCATACATTCCTTCATGTTCCAATATTCCTTCATCATTTATTCCCGTTGATCCATTTTCTCGAGGTCCCATTGTTAAATCAAATCTTTCTCCATTTTCATTTGTTAGGTATATTTTTATATTAAACAAATAACTAATTTTTTCATTATATTCTTTCATTTCTTCTGTCTGTCTTTCCTTCCATGAGATATAACTTAAAATTTCATTTGAACCTTTAAATTCATCTGATATCGTTCTATAAAATTCAAATTCATCAGATGTTGGTACTTGAGGTTGTTTTTCAGATTTTACATTAGCCTTTAACTCTAAACCGGTATTATATAGTGTTGCAGCAATAACTTTGTAGTCTTCGTTAGTTGTAGATTTTTGAACATAAATCGTATCTTGTCTATTATACATTTTTTCTGGAACATCTACTTCAAAATTCCAGTTACCTTTTAGTGTTATTTCTTCATCTCCTTGCATTGCTTCTACTTTCTCCGAAATTTTAATTTGACTAAGATGTATTTTCAATTTTTTACTTTTTGGAAATGGTGTACCGCTATCTGTATATATATTATAAATTACATTCACTTGATTTCCTTCTTTTTTAGTCACAAAATTATTAACACCACAATTACAATGGTTTTCATCAAATTCATCATATTTATAATCTAAATTATTTTCATTGCAATAATTTTCAAATGTAGTTTTATCCATACAATATAAAACTTTATTTTCTTCATCTGTTATAAGTAAATCTGGAAAATTAAAATTCCAAACTTTTTCTACATTTATAAATTTTTTAGCTTGTTCAGATAACTCTGCACCAAATGTTAAACTTAAGTTAAAATTATCCATTACTAAATCATTTACTTTTATTTTAGTATCAATGTCATCAATCACTTGTCCTGTTTCATTATTTTGTAATGTTGCATTAGCATTTTCATATTCCATATCTATATTTTCTATATAACCTTCATTCATTGCTGTTGCAATTCCATTACCTGTCTGATAAAAATTATCATATATTCTTTTAGAAATGTCTCTTGCAAAAACAATTCCTGTTATAGATAAAGAACAAAATGTTACCATTAATGTATTTTGAATTATATTTTTTACTTTTTTGTGAGTCTTTTCCCTTTTTTTAAACTCTTCAATTGTTATTTCACTTTTTAGGGTATTGAATATTTCTTGTTTGCTCATTTATAAAATCCTCCCTCTCTTAATATTTTCCTAACTTTTTTTCTCGTTCTATGTAATGTGGTTTTAACATTACTAAGTTTTATATTTAGTTCTTTTGCAATTTCTTTTGTTTTTAATCCATCATAATAAAACATTTCAAATATCTTACATTCTTTTTCTTGTAAATTTTTAATTATGTATTCATTCATTTCGCTATTTTGTATTCCGCTATCTATATCAAAGTCTTTTATTTCTTCAATTTGATAATTTTGTGTTTCTTTGGCTATTTTACTACATTTTCTGAATATTACATTTTTAGTTACGCCTGCTATATATGAACTAAACTTAGCCTTTTTATCTAATTTCTTTGTATTTTTCCAAAGAATAAAAAATACATCTGATATAATTTCTTCTGCATCTTCTTCTGTTACATTTGAAGAATTCTTTATAATACATCTTATATAGTTATAGTAGTCGTTGACAACTTTTTGCATATTTAGTTCTTTATGTTGTATATAACTTTCTATTAATTTTTCTTCTACCATTTTCTTCTCCTTTTTTATGTCTTACACTTATATATTCACTTAAAATTATAAAAAGGTTACAATTTTAAACAAAATTTTTAAAAATAAAATATTCACTTGTCTAAATAATTTTATTATTAAGTGAATTATAATCGAGTAGAGGATAACACTTATTGTGTTTCTCCCCTCTCACACCACCACTCAAGCGGTTCTCGCAAGTGGCGGTT
>CANPZT010000088.1 GCA_947589135.1 uncultured Clostridia bacterium
ATATACGATTTTATATATTTCTGGATAACATTCTTCTAATAATTGATTATCAGAATTTTGGTTAGAAAACATTGTTCCTTCCATATTATTATAAGAATTATTTGCATAGTTATTCATATTTGCAGATACACTAGGATATCCTAGTATGCTTCTTATGTATTCTTCATAGGATTGCTCGTTCATATAAAAAAACCTCCTTCGTTTTTTATATTATATGGGGAGGTTTTTTGTTTTGTGATAATTATTATATTTTTTGTACAATTTCTTTAAATTGTTCTCCTCTTTCTACTGCATTTTTAAACATATCAAAACTTGCACTAGCAGGAGAAAATAATACAATTTCCCCTGACTTGGTTACTTTTTTAGCTAATTTAACAGTTTCTTCTAGGTTATTGCATATATTAATTGGTAATTTTTTGTCTTGCTTTTCTAATTCTTGTTTTACTGCATCAAATATTTTTCCTGATGTTTGACCCATAAGAATTAAATGATTTACTTTATCTATAATTGGTTTTGCAATTGGTTCATAATCTAAATTTTTATCATATCCACCTGCTATTAAAGTAATTGGTTCATCAAAAGCATTTAATCCAGATATAGTTCTTGTTGGAGAAGAACTAGCAGAATCATTATACCATTTTACTCCATCTAATTCTCTTACAAATTCTAATCTATGCTCAACAGCAGTAAATTCTTTAATAGCTGATATTGCTTGGTCTAAACTTACTAATGAACTTGTTGCAGCAATTGCAGTTGCAATATTTTCGTAATTGTGATTTCCTCGTAATAATACTTCATTTGTATTTAAAATATGCTTCCTTATTTTGTCATTACATTGTTTAATAATTTTTCCATCTACAATAAATCCATTGTCTAACTTTTCCTTACTACTAAAAAATATTACTTTTCCATTAGCCTCTTTAGCACAATTTTTTGTGATTTCATTGTCATAATTTAAGATCAAGATTCCGTTTTCATTTTGGAATTTGAAAATATTTTTTTTGGAATCTATGTATTCTTGATAATCTTTATGTATATTTAAATGATTTGGAGTTATATTAGTAATAACTGCAATGTCTGGACTAATTTCCATTCCCATTAATTGAAAACTGCTTAATTCTAATACAACAATGTCGTTAGGTTCCATTTCTGATAATTTTGTAAATAATGGTGTGCCGATATTTCCACCTAAATATGCTTTTTTCCCAGATTTTTCTAAAATATGATGAATAATACTTGTTGTCGTTGTTTTTCCATCACTTCCTGTAATACCAATTATTTTACAAGGACACATTTTCATAAGCATTTCTATTTCAGTTGTTACAATAGCACCTCTATTTGCCTCTTCTACTAGCTCTTTTCTAGTTGGTAAACAACTTGGAGAACGAAAAATAATATCAAAATTTTTTAAATTTGACAATGAATTTTCTCCAAAGAAAAATTCAAAATTGTATGATTTTATTTTGTCCATAATTTCTTTTGATATACTATCTTCTTCTCTATCATCAAAAATTGTAACTTTTGCCTTTTTCTCGTACATATAATCAAGTAATGGTAAATTACTTACACCTAATCCAATAATTGCTACTTTTCTAAATTTTATATAATCATTGAATTGCTCTAATTTTTCGTTTTTAAAATTCATGATAATTCTCCTCGTTTTTAATTTAGTTTTTAATTTATTCAATTTATTTTATGACTTTTTGTATATTATGTGATTTTGAATTTTGTAGTTAAATTTTTATATGGATATTATATACTAATATGTTATAAAAAACAAATTATCTTTTTAAATTTTATCGCATATTTTTAAACAATTTAGGCAACAATAATATTGAAATCTTGAATGGAGGTGCTTTTCATGTCAAATAAAGAAAATCAAAAAAATAATAAAAATAACAAAAATAATAATCAAAACAATAATAACAACAATAACGAAAAACAAAATAATCAAAATTGTAGATAGTTATTAATTAATAAGTTATTGAAAATTTTAAAAAATTGCCAAGGAGGTTTTCCTTTTTGGCAACTTTTTAAATTTATAATTGATATTTTTCTCTTTTTTGATATTTTGTATGTAGTAATTTTTCTGCTCTATAGCTTCCTGGTTTTTCTAAATATTCTTCATATATCTTTTTAAGAACTGGATTTTCATGAGATTTTCTAATTGTACTTTTTTCATCAATAGAATAAAGTGCATCTGCTCTTAATTTTCTTACATCTACTTCTGAGCGAATTTTTGAGCTTTTTATTGGTTGGCCTCCACCCATTACACATCCTCCTGGACATGCCATAATTTCAACAAATTGATAATCTGCTTTTCCTTCTTTTATTTCTTCTAATATTTTTTTAGCATTTGCAAGTCCACTTGCGGCAACTACATTTATATCTTTTCCTGCTATATTAACAGTAGCTTTTTTTATTCCTTCTCCTCCACGAACTTGTTCAAATTCTATTTTTTCTAAATCTTTTCCTGTTAATGTGTCTTGTGCTGTTCTAAGTGCTGCTTCCATAACGCCACCTGTTGTTCCAAATATAGCACCAGCACCTGTTGCTTCTCCCATTGGATTATCAAATTTATTTTCTTCCAAGTTTTCAAATTCGATATTTGCTTGTTTAATCATCCTAGAAAGTTCACGGGTAGTAATTACATTATCTACATCATAAAGTCCGTTATTTTTCATTTCTGGCCTTTGTCTTTCGAATTTTTTTGCAACACATGGCATAATAGATACAACATATATTTTCTCAGGATCAATTCCTTCTTTTTTTGCATAATATGTCTTTAATAAACTTCCCAACATTTGATGTGGTGATTTGCAAGTTGATAAGTGTGGTAATAATTCAGGATAATTCATTTCGATATATTTTACCCATCCAGGACTACATGATGTAATCATTGGTAAATTATCGTTTTCAGTAAATCTTTCGATAAATTCATTTGCTTCTTCCATAATAGTAAAATCTGCACCTGTATTAGTGTCAAATACTTTATCAAATCCTAATCTTTGAAGCGCTGTTACCATTTTTCCTGTTACATTTGTTCCTATATCCATCCCAAATTCTTCACCTAAGGCAACTCTAACAGCTGGTGCTGTTTGTGCTATAACATAAGTATCTGGATCTTTTAGTTTAATCCAAACATCATCTATTGTTTCTTTTTCATGTAGTGCACCTGTTGGACAACTTTGTATACATTGACCACAGTTAGTACAGTTAACATCATTTAAACTATAATTTCCTACTGTTGATATGCAAGATTCAAATCCTCTATTAATACAATCTATCGCTCCTATTTCTTGTACATTTTTACAAGTAGCAACACATCTTCTACATAATATACATTTATTAAAGTCTCTTACAATTGATGGTGATAAATTATCTATTTCATGTTCAGATATTTCTCCTTCAAATTCTATATCTAAAACATTAAATTTCTTAGCTAGTTGTTGTAATTCGCAATTTCCATTTCTAGTACAAGTTAAGCAATCTCTATGATGGTTTGAAAGAATAAGGTCTAATATTACTCTTCTTGCTTCTGATACATTTTGTGTGTTTGTATGTACTACCATTCCTTCTTCAACTTTTTGAATACAAGACGTAGCAAATCCTCTTCTTCCTTCTATTTCTACTATACACATTCTGCAGTCTCCTACTTCATTGATGTCTTTTAAAAAGCATAATGTTGGTATGTCAATTCCTACTGTTTTTGCTGCTTGTAAGATTGTTGTGCCTTTTTTTGCTTTTATTTCTTGACCATCAATTGTCAATGTTATAAATTCTTCTTTCATAGTCTCCTCCTATATTTTTAATTAAAAATTCCTCTATTCTTTTGCAATATTTTCATAATTTTATTTTTACAAATTAGGTATATTTTAAAATCTTTAAATTAGCCAATTGCATGGAAAGGACAATTTGCTAAACAAGTACCACATTTAATACATTTTTCTTGATTTATGCTTCTCTTTTCTCTTGCTTCTCCTTCAATTGCATTAACTGGGCAATGTTTTTGACATAAACCACAACCTTTACATTTTTCTTCATCTATTGTTATTTTAGATAATGCTTTACATTCTAATGTTTTACATTCCTTATCAATTGCATGTTCTTTAAATTCATCTCTAAAATATTTTAATGTACTTATTACTGGATTTGGTGCACTTTGCCCAAGTCCACAGATACTTGATTTTTGTATATTTGTTGCTAACTTTTCTAATTTGTAAATATCTGATTCTGAACCTTCACCATTACATAATTTTTCTAAGATTTCTAACATTCTTTTTGTTCCAATTCTACAAGGAGTACATTTTCCACAGCTTTCACTTACTGTAAATTCTAAATAGAATTTTGCTAAAGATACCATACATTTTGTATCATCCATAACAATTAGTCCACCTGAACCCATCATTGAACCAATTTCTTTTAATGATTCATAATCAATTGGTGTGTCTAGGTGTTCTTTTGGAATACATCCTCCAGAAGGACCTCCAGTTTGAGCAGCTTTAAATTCTCTTCCATTTGGAATTCCTCCACCAATGTCATATACTATTTCTCTTAAAGTTGTTCCCATTGGTACTTCTACTAGTCCTATATTATTTACATTTCCACCTAACGCAAATACTTTTGTTCCTTTTGAATTTTCAGTTCCTATTGAAGAAT
>CANPZT010000089.1 GCA_947589135.1 uncultured Clostridia bacterium
ATTCAACAACTCAATTATACTACTTGAATCACTTTTTTTCTATACTATTTTTGTTTCACATCAATTGTAACACTACAAATTAAATAAAGAAAAATTCAAAAAACTATTGTATAAAAAAATATAAAATGATATAATATACACATAAAGGAATAAAGGAGGGAAAAAGATGAAAAAGACATTAACAATAGCAATATTATTTGTTATGATAATGATGGCTACTTTAACAGTTGTAAACGCTGCAACATCAGAAACTTTAGCAGATGAATTATATGCAATTGGATCTAAATATGGAATGACAAGTGGAAACAAAGTTCAAATGGAAAGATATTTAGCAGAACATGCATTAACAGAAAAAGAATGCAACGACATACTATCATTAGCACAAGATGCACAAGACATCATGAAAGCTAACAATACAACAGATGTTAGATCATTAGATAAAGATGTAAAAGCTAGATTATTGTCTTTAGCAAATGAAGCAGCTGATATAGCTGGAGTAACATTAGATTTCACAGCTGACGGAGTTGCAGTTTACAAAGATGGAAAACTAATTGATACAGTTACTTCATCAGATAAACTTGCTTATACAGGAAATAATGTAAATACACTTGTAATTATTTCTTCAGTTATGGCAATCGGATTAGCTGTTACATTAGTAGCAAAAAAGAAATTAGCATAATTATTTTAAATCAAAAAAGTAGTTATTATTTGTATAATATCTACTTTTTTATTTATTGCAAAAAATTTTTAAAAATTATAAGCAAAAAAATCCAAAAAACTATTGCATAAAAAAAATAAAAATGATATAATTCGATTAGTAAAAAAAAGGAGGAATTTTAAAGATGAAAAAAATATTAACAATATCATTATTATTCATTATGATAACAATGGTTATAATGACAGCAGTAAATGCTGCAACATCAAGTACTTTAGCAGATCAATTATATGCAATAGGACAAAAATATGGAATGAAAGCATCAGAAAAAGTAAAAATGGAAAGATACTTAGCTGATAACAAACTATCTGATGAAAAATGCAACGAAATCCTAGCATTAGCAAATGAAGCTGATAGAATCATGAAAGAAAATGGAGAAACAGACTACACAAAATTACCAACAGATATAAAAGCACAATTAAAAAGTTTAGCAAACCAAGCAGCAAGTGTTGCAGGAGTAACATTAACTTTTTCAGCTGATGGAATTGATGTATACAAAGATGGAAAACTAATTGAAAGCGTTACAGAATCAAATACATTACCTTATACAGGAAATAATGTAAATTCAATTTTAGTTGTTTCTTCAATAGCAGTAGTAGCCCTAGCTACAGTTTTTGTAGTAAGAAAGAAATTTGCTAATGCGTAAATATATAGGTAAAGCAATAAAAGCAACTATTATAAACGTAATAGTTGCTTTATTAATTACTATAGGAATTATTGGATGTATTTATCTATCTTTTGGGGCAGAGATAGACCAAGCAATTTCTTTAGTAAATAAAGTAGCAATTGATGTAGAAAATAAAAAAGTAGAAGAAACTACTATTAATGAACAAAATCAAATAAAAAACTATCCAGAATATGGAACACAATATGCAACAATTGAAATTCCAAAAATTGATGTAAACTTACCAGTATATTTTGGAGATACGCTAGAAATTTTGAAAAAAGGAGTAGGACATTCAAGTGGAAGTTATTTTCCAGGAGAAGGTGGTTCTATTATATATATGGGACATAATTCTACAAAAATGTTCCGCAGATTTTCTGAATTACAAATTGGAAATGAAATAACAGTAAAAACCTCCTATGGAGAATATAAATATAAAATATATGATATGCAATTAATTAACGAAACAGAAACAGAAAAATTACCAATCCAAAAAGAAAAAGAAATATTAATGGTATACACATGTTATCCATTTAACAATATAGGCTATGCAACACAAAGATATGTTGTATATGCAGAATTAGAAAAGTAGAAAGGGGAAATTATGAAACCAGTAACAACAATTATAAAATATATAGTATCAATTATATTAACAATTTCTATAATTTTATTTTTAGTAATTAATTTAGCCTCTTCTACTATATTAAATAAAAATTATGTATTATCAAAGCTAGAAGAAATTAATTACTATGATGAAATTTATAAACAAGTAGAATCAAATTTTGAAAATTATATCCATCAATCTGGATTAGATGAAAGTGTATTAAAAAATATTGTTTCAAAAGAAAAAATAAAGAAGGATAGTCAATTAATCTTAAACAAATTATATGAAGGCTCAGAAGAAGAATTTGAAACACAAGAAATTAAAGATAATTTAAACAAAAATATAGAAAATACATTAGGAAACACAAAATTAAATATAACACAAAAAAATGCAATTAATAGTTTTGTTGATAAAATATGTGAAGAATATAAAAATTCTATTACATACTATGATTTAGGAAAAATCCATAATAATTATAAAAAGATAGTAAAATATGCAGAACTAGCTAAAAAGGTTGCATTAGTTACAATAGCAGTAAGCATTATATTATTATTAATATTAAATATAAAAACAATATATAAAGCATTTATTTTATGTGGAATATCTTTAACATCAACAGGAATATTCTTTATAATTATAAACAATTTTATAAATACGAAAATAAAAATACAAAATATATTAATTTTAAATAATACCATATCACAATTAATAAGAAATATATTAGCAGAATTACTAAAAAAGATTAATCAATATGGAGGTATCTTATTAGTAATTGGGCTTGCACTAATTATTATATTCAACTTAATACACAGTATAGTAAAAGGTAAAAATGAAACAGAGGAAGAAGAAAACTAAGGGGGAGTTATGGAAGAGTTAGATTTAAAAGAATTATTAAATATTTTTTGGAATAAAAAAGTACAAATGTTTTTAATTATAGCAATATTTTTAGTAATAGGAATAGTATATACACTAGGATTTGTAACTCCTATGTATACTTCTTCAACAACACTTGTATTAGCACAATCAAACAATAATAATGCTGCAACAAATACAATAACAGCAACAGATATTACTGTTAACTCAAAATTAGTATCTACATATAGTGAATTAGTAAAAAGTAAGAATGTATTAAGACAAGTTAAATCAAATTTAAATATAGACCTTGATGAAGATGCAATAAGAAAAAATATAACAGTTAGTTCAGTAAAAGATACAGAAATAATAGAAATAACAGTAACAAGTGAAGATGCAAGTTATGCTACTAAAGTAGCAAATGAAATAGCAAAAGTGTTTATTGATAGGGTAAAACAAATTTATAATATTGAGAATGTACAAATAGTAGATAGTGCTGAAGTACCAAATGGTCCATCTAACATTAATCATACAAAAGATATAGCTATATTCCTTCTTATAGGAATAGTAGTTTCTGTAATGTATGTATTAATAACTAATATGTTAGACACCACTATAAAAGATGCAGAATCTGTAGAAAGAGAATTTAAATTACCAGTATTAGCATCAATACCAATGTATACTAATGAACCACAAAAAACAAAAGGAGGAAGAAGATAATGAGAAAAGAATTAATTGTACATCAAGATCCAAAATCTCCTATATCAGAAATTTTTAGAACATTAAGAACAAATATACAATTTATGAATACAAAAAATAAACTTAAAACTATATTAGTTACATCTACTTTGCCAGGAGAAGGAAAAAGCTGGGTTTCATCAAATTTAGCAGTAACATTTGCACAAGCAAAGAAAAAAGTTATTATAGTTGATGCAGATATGAGAAAAGGAAGACAATATTCAATATTTGATGCATTACCAAGACCAGGACTTTCTAATTATTTATCAGGAATTAGTGTAAATGAAGATGCAGAAGCTTCAGAGGATATAGCTAATTATATACAACAAACAGAAATAGATAATTTATATTTAATTTCTGCAGGAAATATACCACCAAACCCATCTGAGTTATTAATTTCCCCACAAATGGTAGATTTACTAGAACAATTAAAAGAAATGTTTGATGTTGTTATTATTGATGGAACACCAAGCCAATTAGTTACAGACTCATTAATATTAACAAGATTGGTAGATTCAACAGTAATTGTAACATCTAGTAATGAAACTAAAAAAGATGATTTAAAAAGAATTATTAATAACATAGAAAATGTTGGTGGAAAAATAGCAGGTATTGTGGTAAATAAAATTTCAATGTCTTCTAAAAAATATGAACAATCATATTATTATGGATCAAAAACTACATCTAAAGCTAAAAGTACAGGAAAAAAATCAAATAAAAATGGTTATAATAGAGCTTCTTCTATGATGGGAACAAGAAATGCCTCAAATTCTTCACCTGCTAATAAGAACAGCAATAAAGCACCACAAAATACAAAAAGTAATGTAAATTCAACAAACAAAACTACAACTAGAACTAAACAATCACAAGAAGAATTACCAAAAGCATTAAAAAAAGAAAAAAGACCTGAAAAAAAAGAAGAAATATCAATAGAAAAAACAAATGACATTTTAAACCAAATTAATGAATACCTAGACAAAGAAAAGAAAAAATTAAGCTAATTTAGAACAAAAGGAGAAAGAAATGATTGACATTCATTCACATATATTGCCTAATATAGATGATGGATCTCGTAGCATAGAA
>CANPZT010000090.1 GCA_947589135.1 uncultured Clostridia bacterium
ATGCATGGAGCAGGGGTAATAGATTCAATAGAGGAAAAAGATATATTAGGAGAGAAACAATCTTATTACATATTGAAAATGCCAGGAGAAGTAAAAATAATGGTACCGACAGCAAAAGCAGAATCAGTAGGTGTAAGAAATATTATAGATAAAAGTTCAGCAGATAAAGTAATTGGAATACTAGAAAAAGATGAAACAGAAATGGATAAGAACTGGAATAAAAGATATAGAGATAACATGGATAAAATGAAAAGTGGAGACATTTATGAAATTGCAGATGTAGTTAGAAACTTAAGTTTTAAACAAAAAGAAAAAGGATTATCAACAGGTGAGAAAAAAATGCTAACAAATGCGAAACAAATTTTAGTTAGTGAATTAGTATTAGCAGAACATGCATCTCAAGAAGAAATTGAACAATTAGTAGACACAAAAATAAATACATCATATATGATGTTTAGGGCAGATGATGTTGCTCAAGAAAGTGTTGTAAATAAATTTATTCCATTTGATAGCACAGGAACATCTGATAATGTATAAATAAAAATAGATGGTAGAGAAATTTACCATCTATTTTTATTTATACGATATGATATAAAATATAAAATGAAACTATAAAATAAAAAGAAAACACCCGAATGATTTTACTCAAACGGGTGTGGCATAATTGCTAGGTATACCAAGCATAATACCAGGTTACTTTTATGCATATGCCTTGTTTAACAGGTTAGCAATCTCGTCCAGACTTTCACAAATAGTCGCACCCATACAGGTAAGTCCTTCCTTAATTTTGCCAATCCCTTTGACCTGATTTGCAGGGAGTTCTCCAACTGTACAGAAGATTAGTCTCGACGCGTCTTTCATTGCCTCTTCATGAATCTCCCAGCCAGAGTAAGTTCCGAGAGCATCTCCGGTAATGACGAAGACATTAAATCTTGCTACCGGTTTGCATGCATCTTCACGTGCAGCATCAGCTTTGGTCCATTTTTCTACCTGCGGGTCAAAATAAGGAACATTGTCGCGAAGTTTTGAAATTAAATCTTTCCGCCAAGTGCTATTAGCACAAGTTCCGCCAAGGAATACACAATTTTCATAAAGCTTATTGTTCATATTGACTTTCATAGTAATCCTTTCCGCCCATATAGGACTTGGCTTTAAATAGCCCATTTATTTTTATTTGTACCTTTCGGTATCTATAATTCATTATACCATATTTTACATAATATTTCAAATCAATGAGCTTTTCTTATTTTGTTTCTTTGTCTATCCAATCCAGAAAATTTTTATTTATACTATTTATTCACAATGATAGAAGGTCAAAAAATAATATAAAGCACCATTTTAGTGGTGCTTTATAATCTTATAATAAGTTCATTACTATTAGGTAAGTAACCTTTATTTTTATGGATAACTGCACAGATTATACCAAGAACTATCAAAATTATAACTGTAACTATATTCATATTTTTAATTTCCTAACTAACATATTTTAAAATTTCTTTTTTTTCTAATGGTAAAACAGCTAAATATACAGCTGTTAATCCAATTTCTATGATTGCTAAATAAGTATATGTTTGTCTCTTTGCTTTTTCAATCGCATCCTCTTTTTGTTTGTTATATTCAGCTATTTGTTTATCATTGTATAAATATGACATCATATTTTCTGTATATTTTAACTGAAAATTAGAATTTATGGTATTATCTATTGTGCTATTAACTTGGAAAAATTGATAAATTCCATTAATAACGCATATCACAACAGTAAAAATAATTAGATTTTTCATAACTGTAGATACGTCATCATAAGATATAGTTTTATTCTTAAAAACTGATTTCGTACTGACTTTCCATATTAAAAATGCTATTATTCCTTGCATAACAATTGCTATTATTACTTTAATTATCGTTGACTCCATAAAAAGAGTTATTAAGTTATATATTATAGAATATATAATTCCAAAAACTATTCCCCACATTAACCAGTTACCAATTAAACTTTGAGTAATTTTTTTTGTAGTTGCTATTTCTTTTTCCATTCTTTTCACCTCCATATTTTGAGAAATAATATTATTTAATAAAATTCTACCATATAAAAATTTTTTTGACAATATTCTTGTAAGAGTTATTTAGATGTAACTTAATATTTTTAGTTGTATTAAATTATTTATATTTTAACTTTATAATTTATATATGAGTAATTTTTATATTATTAATTATTATAATAAGGAAGAAAAACTTAGATAAAAGCATATGTAGCATAAAGAAAAAGAATGAGATTTAGAAAAATAAGGTAGGAATTAACCTACCTATATATATATTTATTTATTCTCTATTCTCTTTCTTCTTGTTCTTGTTCTTTCTTTAACCTTTCTTGATTATACTGAAATATTTGTTCTGTCATTTTTTCTAGTTTTTGAATTGATTCTTCAATTTTACCACTTTCATACAATTTTTTCGAAATATGATCTATAAATGAGGCTTTTCTACATAGTGTAGGAAATGGATCATCAGGACTACTCTTTTCATCTAACATTGCTAAATTCATAGATGTTTCACTTAACGAGGTATAAATTAATTTATTTAACATATTATATTTATCTTCTGGTTGCATTTTTTCGGTTTGTATAAAATATGCCTTTTCATCATTTGTTGTTAATGGAACTGGAGTATCTTTTCCATTATTTTTTTCTCTAAAGCACCAATCTGTGAATGAAAAAGGAGTCTTGTAAATAGTATCTCCAATCTTATAATATACTTCTGGTATTTGATTAGCTTTTTCATAAGCCAATTCTTCTGCTGATTTTTCTGTAGGATATTGTTCAATAAAATTATGTTTCTTAGTTTTTTCTGGTTCAGGTAGAGCTTTTTGTTTTAGTCCGTTTTCTACAAGATAATCTTCTATAAAATCAGATTCACCTACACCATCATTATTCTTACCATATACACTTTTATATAATTTAGCAGCATCTCTAGTAGCTTTTTTTATTCTTTTTTGTTCTAATAAATCTGCTTCTAGCTTTTCTGCTTCAGAATAATCAACTTCTAAAAGTTCTCCTTCATCCTTATAATATTGTTGCCTTTGAGCTTCGGCTATTCGTCTTTGATTCCAGACTTTAAACTTTCCAATTATTCCTAATTTAACTTTATTATAATCCATATGTTTTTTTCCTTTCCTTTTTTACAAATCTTAATTAATTATACCATTTTTTAGCAAAAAAAATCAAATTTTTATGAAAGAATTGTAGGGAAAAAATTTTCTATGCTACACTGACTTTTTGTTAACAACTAAAGACGAATATTAAAATTACAGAGAGTACCACAAGTAAAGTGGTATTCCCCATAATTTTACCGCTCATGTTCATCATCATCACGCTGATAGAAAGTGCTATGTCTTTCGAAGTTTCTTTCTTCATTTTCTACCACATGCACTCTTTCTATCTTCATCCATTATTTTCTCCTATTCATCTTTTTTAAAACATTTTTCAAAATCTCTAATCCAATTTTCGTTTTCTTGTAAAATATCATTCATTATTTTACACTTCATTCCTTATATAGTAGTATTATAGAACTTTATAAATTCATTAACTAATTTGTCTAAATTATATGTTCCATCATATATTGCTTGTTTTGGATTATAAGATTTTTCATCTAAAAAATAGAGTACTATATCTTTTTTATTTGTCATACATAGATGGGGATTAGGTATTTCTTTATTATCTACAATAACATCTTTCCAAATTCTTCATCTAGTTTTTTCTTTAATTTATCTTTTATTTCAATAGCAGTTTCATTAAGTACATCATAAATGGTATCTAATGCATTATTGATTTTTACTTGCAAATCATTACTCATTTTTAATATCTCCTTTAAATCTTTCTATATTATTTTTAACAAAAATAATATAGCATATATTTAAAAAAATGCAAAAACTTGATTTTTTATGTAAAATAATATATAATATAGTTATAATCTTCTTAATTTTCCTCATTTTTGCACCATTGGAAACGCAAGAAGAAATAAAAAATTTTAGGAGGAATAAACCATGAAAAATCGGGACAAAATCATTGATGTAGTACTTATTGTTTTAGCAGTTGCATTATTCATTGCCGGTTACATTATTTCGGCCAACTTTTTAAAAAAACCTTTGAATGAAAGTCAACTTGACTTTTATGAGGAAGTTGCACGAGATGTGTATGAGCACGGCGACCAAATTATTGTGGAGGCTCCAAACAATGTAACTATTAGCAAGACTGCAACAACTATAACCATCAGACCAGAATTTGGCTTTGTAGGTAAAGTTGAAGCAAAATTGAAAAATGGTGAATTAGTTTTTACAAGAGTTGCAGGAACAGGTGAATCAATAGTTATGAATATACTTACGGGTATAGCATTTGTAGTGGCATATATACTTTTTGGTTCAATTATTGGGAAAATTCACGACAAAATTAAGAAAAAAAATGAATAGTCCGGAAAATTGGTGTGTAAGAGGGGAGTGATTTATCGCTTCCTTCTTACATTTTTATAAAAAAATAAAAACGATTAAGAATTTTATTTCCTAATCGTTTTTCATTAACTTTAAGGGTAAACCACGGGTTATACCCGTGGTAACGGAAAACTTATAGTTTTGAGCAAAGTAACAAAAA
>CANPZT010000091.1 GCA_947589135.1 uncultured Clostridia bacterium
TCTACATCATATCCTTCATCTTTTAGAAATTTACTTAAATCTTTTCCATCTACTGTTATAAGATTTTCTACATACCTGTCTAATCTCTCCTTTCATTTTTTATATTGCAATATTTTAACAAATGATTTATAATAACTACAAATAGGAGGTGTATATTATGGCAAATAATAATAATTTAACTCCAAAACAAATAATATTAGTAATATTAGTAGTATTAGGTATCCCCTTTTTTATCACACTTTTTGTAACTAACAATTATAATAACAACAATATTCAAGGTATTGCTTTAACAAATGATAGCATAACTACAATAGATAATTCTAAATTTGAAATATTAGAAAGTAATTCAAATATTTCACAAGACAACATATATATAATTAAAGGAAAGGTAAAGCAAAAAGAAGATGAAAGTTTTACAGGAATAGGTATAACTTTTACAATGTACGACGAAAATAATAATAAAGTGCGTGAAACAACTAGCAATATTTCAAATTATTTAGGCAATGGAATTTGGGAATTTGAAGCTTATGGTAATGATGCTGACAATATAGTTACTTCATATAAATTAGAAACTATATATGGTTATTAATAATCAAATGCTGGTTCTCCTGTCTGCATTGTATATTCCTTTGCAGACTTTTGAACTTTCTTAAATATTATTCCTTCATCTGCTTTTACTTCTATATTTACTCCTTCATCTTTCATTGCTCTTACAAAAGCATTATAACTAGCTTTTGCTACTTCATTTGCAATGTTTCCTTGTATATCAACTTGGCTTTGTGATAATATTTGTCTCTTCATAGAACTATAATCTATTTCTCTTGTATTCCTTAATGATTTTGTCATTTCTAAAATTCCTTCTTGTACACCTTTTTTAATACCCTCAACAATTTGCATATTATTTGCTACTGTTGTTTTATTGCCTATTTTTCCAACCATTTCTGGTCCTTTTTCTCTCGCAACAAATAATTCTCCTATATTTGGCATACCACCACTTGCATACCAACTTACATTTAATTTTGGCAAACTTGTAGGTAAATTTAATGCACTTAAAACATTTGCTATCCAACCATTAGCAGGTGTTGATGTCCAAGAAAAGTGTGGCATTTTTATTCTAAAATTAAAATTAGAAAAAGCATTTTGTATTCCTTGAACTGCATTGTTTCCTAGTTGTCTCCATCTTTCCCACGTGAACCAAGGACTTATTTTATTATTCCACCAATCTGAAATAGGATTAAAATTATTTTTCCATTCATTAAATTTATTTTCTATTCCTGTTTTTGCATTATTAGCAACCTGTTTCCATTTTTCAATAGTAAACCAAGGAGCAATTTTTTCATCATACCATTGCTTTATTGTATTAAACTTTTCTTTCCATTCTCTAAATTTTTCTTCTATACCTTGTTTTGCTTTATCTGCTAATTCAAACCATTTTTCTTTTGTAAACCAAGGAGCAATTTTCTCATTATACCAACTTGGTATTGAAACAGCAAAAAAATCAACTATTACATTCCATCCATCTTCAAATATTTTCTTTATATCTTTCCAATGTGTTGTAATTTTAATTACTACCTCTGATAATCCACCAGTTATAACGGCTAATGCTGTTCTAAATCCTTTTTTTATTCCTTCTTGTATATTTTTTGGTAATGAATTCCAAATACTATTTAGTCCTTCTAAAATAGTATCGCCTATTGTCCCTAACATTGTTCCTATTATTCCTAATATGTCTGTAAAATCTATTCCATCTTCTAAATGTACATTAAATACTTTTAAATACCAGTCATAACTATCTCCAAAATTTTGATTTATCCATTCTCCTATTGCAATACCAATATCAAATGCCAAGGCAAATGATGTTACTATTAGAGAGATTTTTATATTTTTAGTGATTAGCAATGTACCTGCTCCTAATCCCAGGGCACTTCCATACATCTCTATTAAGCTTTCTTTTGACAAATTTCCTGATAATACTTTTTTTATCCCATTAAATTCTAATAATGCACTTGTTACAACTAACTCTAATCCAAAAAGTATTCTAACTGCTTTTCCTACAGGTAAATTTGGTACAATTCCCTTTAGCAATGATACTAATCCTAATGTTCCTGCCACTCCTCCTCCAAGCGCTTCTAAAATTGTAAATAAGTCCACATCGCCTTCTAAAATATGTCTAATTCCTTTATATAACAAATAGAAACCTGATACTACCAGAGTAAGACCAAATGCTATTTGAAATGCTTGTGTTTTATTAAGTACACCTAAATTTTTTAATAGATTTGCTACTGTACTAGCTACTTTCCAACTTGCTATTACTAATCCTATTGTTTTTACAATATCTAATATTTTTTCAAAGTTTGTTAATCCTTCTTTTAATTTCCACGTGCCATCATCATTTCTAACAAATCCTAACCAATCAAGCATCTTATCTCTTATTTCTTGCGCCTTACCTCTAATACTGTCCATTTTATTATCCCATTCTTTTAATGCATCTAATAGTTTACTGTCTATTCCTCCAACTGCTCCTCCACCTGAACCAGAACCTCCACTAGATTGGGTTGGTGGTTCTATATTATTTATCTCATCAAAGCCCATTAGCTGTTTTTTAAATTCTTTTGCTTTTTTAGTAGCATTACCCAATCCTGAACCTATATCTCCTACTGTATCAGATACGCCTCCCAAAGATGAAGTTACTCCTTCACCTACATTTAGGTCATAGCCAAATAAATTAGCAAATGCTTTTAAGATTTCTTTTATAACCATTATTACAGCATTAGCATATACAATGATGTTTCCAAATGTATTTACTATAAAAGAACCTGCAACTTGTTTTAGTTCTATTAATTGGTTTTGAAAAACTCTTAACTGATTTGCTGGTTGTTCAAATGTACGGGCAAAATCTCCCTGTGCTTGTCCTGCTTGTTGGCATATTGCTATATATCTTGCCACTTCTTTTTCTGCATATGATAATTGTTGCACACTTCTTTCTATTCCTACTTGGTCTAATATTCTACTTAAAGAAGCTTCTGATACATCTATACCTATTTGTCGTAAACTTTCTATTTGACCTGCTAGTCCTGACTTTAATTTATTCATAGCATCTTCTACATTTAAGTTATATAAAGAAGCTATATCGTATCCCGCTTTTGTTAAGCTTTCAGACATCAAATAAGAAGCATCTCTATTTTTGCTACCTAGCTGAGAATTTAACATTCCATAGTACATTGCTTGATACTTTTGCATTTCAGATTTATTAGTTGCAAGCTTTTCATTCATTTTATTTTGAAATGCCATTGCTTTTGTATAATATTGACTTTGTGCTTCATCTAAATTGCCATATTCATCTACAACTTTCCCCATTTGTACTTCAAATAAGTTTGTTGTTTCTATCATATCTATATTAGCACTTGTAATATCTTTTATCGCATTCCAACTTTTTCTTAATCCATAAGCAATTCCACCAAAATTAAAAGCCTTTTTTAATGCTCCTATTTTATCAACGGAACTATCTATATTGTTTTTCAATTTATTTGTGTTCGTTGAATTTATCGTTCCATTTAAAGCAGATTTCAATGAACCTAAAGAACTAACTAATGTCTCTATTGATTTTACTGCTTCATTTATTTGTAATTCTACTTTACTTTCTAAATTGCCAACATTATAATCAGCCCTGTTCATCTACTCCTTTACTTAATGCTCTCTTACCTCGTCTTAATTGTTCTTTTATACTATTTTCTCTTTGTTCTACTACTTGTTCTTTTGCTGTTTTAGAAAAGTCATAAGGCTGTGATATATACGTCTTATTACTTAAACAAGAACTTGTTGCAACATATACATACAATCCATTTAACCAAGCATTGAAATTGTCTGTTTCTTGCTGTAACTTTGTTTTGTCTATATATGATTTTCGGTATGCCCAAAGTAACTCTGGGTCATCTTCCCAAAATTCTCTTGTAGACATACCGAAAGTAATTGCCATTGGTAGTAAAAAGTCATAAAAGAACTCTTTTAACTTAATATATTCTTTTTCTTCCCCAGTTGACTTTTTTACATTGGTATTATTTTGGCTTTTCTCTTCTTCTTTCCATCTGGGGATTTTATAAAAGCCACATATTGTTCACTTAAAAATTGAATTATCTCCTCTAAATCTCCATCTTCTGCTAAATAATCTTCCATTATTTCAAGAGCCTTTCCTCTACTAATTGCTGGTTGTTTAGCAAGTAATCCTGTGTAAAATAATATTTCCGTTGTAGTTAAAGCCTTTCCTGCATTTGTTATATCTAAACCAGCATTTTCTGCTCTAATTGCATCCTTTCTTGTTGGATAACCTAACAAATATTTCTTATCTTTTACTTCGATTTCCATTAATTTACTCATAATCTAATTCCTCCATCTTTTATTTTTATTATTCACCTTGTATCATTGGTGTAACTTCTTCTGCTGTTTTATCAGTAATTTCAGTTGCAACTATATGTAATGTTGCTTCTTGTGCTGAACCTGCACTGAACTCGTTTTTCCAAGTTTGAGCTGTACCTTTAATATAAGTTCCTGTTCCATCTTGGAATACTACTAAGAACTCATGTGGTTTACCATCGCAAACTTTCTTTACAGCTTCATATTTTTTATC
>CANPZT010000092.1 GCA_947589135.1 uncultured Clostridia bacterium
TATAGGTGCTATAAAAGCATTCGAAGAAGAAAATATAGAATTTGATTATGTAGGAGGAACATCTTCTGGTAGCATTGTTGCTTGTTTATATGCAGCAGGTTTTTCTTCTGATGAAATGTATAAAATTTTTAAAAAATATTGTAAAAAAATTAAATATGTAGACATAATACAAATTTTAAAATTAATAATAGGCCTAATTTTTACAGGAAGAGTTGTAATTAGTGGATTAAATAATGGGAAAAATTTAGAAAAATTAATTAATAAAGTATGTAATGAAAAAGGAATTTATAATATATCACAGATAAGAAAGCCTTTGATTATTCCAAGTGTAGATCTATGTAACGGAAATGTAATTTGTTTTTCGTCTTGCAAAATTCGCTCACAAATTTCAGATGAGATTGAATTTATTAATAATATTGAAATAGGAAAAGCTGTTAGAGGAAGCTGTAGTTACCCAGTAGTTTTTTGTCCGTGTAAATATGGAAATACTAAGCTAATAGATGGTGGAATAAGAGAAAATGTTCCTTGGAAAGAAGTAAAATTATTAGGTGCAGACAAAGTTTTAAACATTATTTTTGATGAAAAATCTAACAAAATATGTAGTAAAAACTTAGTTGAAATAGCAGGGCGTTCTCTAAGTTTAATGGGAAGAGAACTATCAAATTATGAATTAGAAGGTGCAGATTATAATATTAAAATTAAAAGTGATAAAGTAGGACTTTTAGATATGAAAAAGATTGATGAATTATATGAATTAGGGTATAAACAAACCAAAAGAGAGATAAAGAAAATAATAAGAGAATTTTAATTAAAAAAGTTTATATTTTTTCTTCAACTTACTTCTTTCAACTGGTGATGTAACAAGCATAGTTTTAACGGTATGCGGCGGTCACCACGGAAGAGTTCGTTCTAAAAAATATAAACTTTTTTAAAATTAATTTTTCTATAATAAATATATTTTTAAATTTTATTTACATTATATTTTGTAAATTACGACTTTATGTATTTTTTATTACTTTGTTACAGTATTTTTAGAATCATTTGAAGAACTGTTTTCCATATCAATAGCCTTTTTACTATTTTGTTTTGTTTTCAAATTATCTTTTGCAACTGTCATTAACAATTTAATTCTATTTGCCTGGTTGGATTCACTAGCACCAGGGTCATAATCAACTGGTGAAATGTTTGCTTCAGGATATTTTTCTCTAATTGTTTTTATAACACCTTTTCCTACAACATGATTTGGTAAGCATGCAAATGGTTGAACGCAAACAATATTTGGAATATCATGTTCAATATATTCAATCATTTCTGCAGTTAAAAACCAACCTTCTCCTGTTTGATTACCAATTGATAAAACATCTTTAACTTTTTCTTCTAAGTGCCATATGTCACAAGGTGGTAAATATCCTTTTTTAGAATTTGCTAAAGCAATTTTTAAATCTTTTTCTAGAATATCTATAATTTTAATTGCGGCTTTACTTATTTTTGCAGATGTTTTATTAGTATTTAATAAACGATTAAATGTAATTCTGTGTGTTGCCATAAATTTTACAAATCCCATAAAGTCAGGAAGAATTACTTCTGCTCCTTCTTTTTCTAAAAGGTCTGCAACATAGTTATTTCCAAAAGGATGGTATTTTATTAGTACTTCACCTACAATTCCAACTTTAGGTTTTTGAACAGATGTATCTAATTCAATTTTTTCAAAGTCATTTACAATGTCATAAATACTTTGTTTGAATTCTTTATTACTAGATTTTTCTAATAATTTTTTACATTTTTCCATCCATTTATTAAATAAAGCTTGAGTTTCACCTTTATTTACTTCATATGCTCTATTTTTGGTAAGCATTTTTTGTAAAAGGTCTGCATATACAACAGTTTTAACTAATCTATCAATAAAAGGTACAGTTATTTTAAATCCTGGCATTTTTTCCATTCCGACAAAGTTAAGTGAGATAACTGGAATGTTGCTAAGGCCAGCATCTTTTAAAGCTTTTCTAATAAATCCAATGTAGTTAGTAGCTCTACAACCACCGCCTGTTTGTGTGATAATTAAGGCAGTTTTATTTAAATCATATTTTCCAGATTGTAAAGCTTCTATCATTTGACCAGTAACTAATATAGATGGATAACATGCATCATTATTAACATATTTTAAACCTGTTTCTACTGTTTTTTGAGTGCAATCTCTTAATAGCTCTACATGATATCCGACAGATCTTGCAGCAGTTTCTATTAATTCAAAATGGATAGGAGCCATTTGAGGGAATAGAATTGTATAATCTTTTTTCATTTCTTTTGTAAAGATTTTCTTCTTTACTCCGTAATCTCCATCTAATTTTTCTATTTGTTGTTCTTTTTCACGTTTTTTCATACTAGCAAGTAAAGAACGAATACGAATTCTTACTGCTCCCAAGTTATTAACTTCATCTATTTTTATTAATGTATACATTTTGTTAAAACTTGATAAAATTTCTTCTACTTGGTCTGTTGTTACTGCGTCAACACCACAACCAAAAGAATTTAATTGAATTAATTCTAAGTTATCATGTTTTCCAACAAAATCTGCTGCTGCATATAATCTTGCATGAAATACCCATTGGTCTACAACTCTTAGGGGACGTTTGGCTTCTGTCTTATCAGAAATACTATCTTCTGTTAGTACACAAAGTCCTAAAGAAGTAATTAAAGTGTCTATTCCATGATTAATTTCAGGGTCTATATGATAAGGTCTACCAGCTAAAACAATTCCTTTTAAATTATTTTCTTCAATATATCTAACTGTATCAGCACCCTTATCCCTAATATCTTTTTTACATTTTCGGTATTCTGCTTCTGCTTTTTCTGCAGCTTCATTTAATTCAGCTTTTGTAAATTGATATTCTTTAAATTCGTCTAATTCTAATATTTTTTTCACTAAATTCTTTTTGTCAAAAGGTAAAAATGGGTTAATAAATTTTATATTATCTTTTTTTAGATTTTCTATATTATTTTTTAATACTTCAGAATATGAGATAACAATTGGGCAATTGTAGTGGTTATCTGCTTTTTCATATTCTTTTCTAGAATATGGCATACAAGGATAGAAAATAGTTGATATTCCTTGTTCTAAAAGACTTTCTATATGTCCATGTGAAAGTTTTGCAGGATAACATACAGACTCAGATGGCATAGATTCCATTCCTTTTTCATAAGTTTTTCTTGTACTTTTTTCAGATAAGACAACTCTAAATCCTAAAGTTGTAAGAAATGTAAACCAGAATGGATAATCCTCATACATATTTAAAACCCTAGGAATTCCTATTGTTCCTCTTGGAGCAAATTGTTCTTCTAATGGTTTATAATCAAAAATTCTTTCATATTTATATTGTACTAAATTTGGCAAATTTTGTTTTTTTGTTATAATTCCGGCACCTTTTTCACAACGATTTCCTGAAATGTGTTTTTGACCATTACTAAAAGAGTTAATTGTTAATTTGCAATGATTTTCGCAACCATTACAACGAGTGTGTGTTACTTTTATTTCTAATTTATCTAATTCTTCTAATTTTAAAATTGTAGAAGAATATTCCATATCTAAATTTGCCTCATATTGTTCTTTTGAAAGTAAAGCCATTCCATATGCACCCATAAGTCCAGAAATATCTGGTCTTACTACATTTTTTCCAACTATTAGTTCAAAGGCTCTTAAAACAGCATCATTATAGAAAGTACCACCTTGTACAACTATATGTTTTCCAAGAGTTTCAACATCTCTTACTTTCATTACTTTTTGAATTGCATTTTTTATAACAGAATAAGAAAGTCCACTAGAAATGTCTCCAACAGAATAACCTTCTTTTTGTGCTTGTTTTATTTTTGAATTCATAAATACTGTACATCTAGAGCCTAAATCAACAGGTCTTTTTGCTTCAATTGCTTCTTTTACGAATTCAGATATTTCTATATTTAAGCTTTTAGCAAAAGTTTCAATAAATGAGCCACAACCTGATGAGCAAGCTTCATTTAATAAGATATTGTCAATAGAGCCATTTTTCATTTTGATATATTTCATATCTTGGCCACCAATATCAACAATACTTGTAACATTTGGTTCAAATTGTTTAGCTGCTGTATAGTGTGCAATTGTTTCAATTTCATTTAAATCAACATTTAATGCCGTTTGAATTAATTTTTCTCCATACCCTGTAACACCACTATAACGTAAAGTAGCTTTTTTAGGTAATACAGAATAAAGCTCTTTTAACATATTTATAACACTATTTAAAGGATTTCCTTCATTACTTCCATATAATGAATATAAAAGGTTCCCTTTGTTATCAATTAATACAAGCTTAGTTGTTGTAGAGCCTGCATCAATTCCAAGATAACAATCTCCTTCATAAGATTCTAAATCTTTTTTTGGTACTTGATTTTTTTGATGTCTTTCTTTAAATGCGATATATTCGTCTTTATTTTTAAACAATGGGTCTAAAGGTTTTGTAGTATTATCTTGAGAAATTCTTAAATGCTCAATTTTCTTTTCTAATTGATCTGGAGTAATAATATCAGATTGGATAGAATCTAAAGCAGCTCCTTTTGCAACTAAAAGATGAGCTTCTTCTGGAACAATAAT
>CANPZT010000093.1 GCA_947589135.1 uncultured Clostridia bacterium
TGATTGTTGCTGGATTATAATCCTTATCTTATTAATCTGTTGTTGTTGTGGTGGTAATAGAGGAGGTTGTTGCTAATCCCTTTATTAACATAGCATAATAGCGAAAAGGAACTCCTAATATTTTCGAGTTCCTTTTTTATATGAATAATATATTTCTATTTTACTTAAATCTTTTTCCTTTATGCCTTTTTCTCTTTGGTGCATCTTCTTTCCAATCTTCATATTCGTTATTGTTATTATAATTATTTAAATATTCTTCCTTTAAAGCTTCTTTATTTTTTTGATTATTATATTCTTCATTATTATCATCTTGGTTATCATAGTCTTCTTCTACATTATTATTTTGCTCATCATACTCTTCTTCTAAGTTATCACTTTGATGTTCTTCTATACTATTATTTTGATTCTCATATTCTTCATAATCATAATCTTCATTGTCATATTCTTCTTCATCAGAATATGGCATTGAATAATCTTCTTCCCAATTTTCGTTTCTTTTACGTCTAATAATTATATAAATTATAATTACAATAATACCTACTAATATAATAACACCTATTATTATAATTTTATTTTGTTTTTGTCCTTCCTTTACATTTTGATTTTCTGCTTGTATTTCAACTTCTTCTGTTAAACTTTTATCAACTTTTATTTGGTATGTTGCTACATTATTTTCTTCAGCATCAGATACTAAAATTGTAATGATATTTTCACCTTCTTGCAAATTTTCATTACCCATAATATCTACTATATAGTCCTTATCAGTAGCAATTGCATTAATATCTAAAGATGTTTCTGTTCCGACATACTTAATAGCATATTCATATACATCTGTTTTAAATTCTGGCGTTAATTCTAAATCTCCAATTTTTAGTTCTGATAATCCTTTTGATACTTCTTCTTCCTTTTCTGGCTCTTCTGTTTCTCCACTTTTTGTTACATTAATTGTATATGTTTTCTTAGTTCCATCTTCTGCTGTTACTACTACTGATATTGTATTCTGTCCTTCTTGCAATTGTTTTTTCCCGATTCCTGATATTTTTGCTTTTGAGTCTTGTGCTGTAGCATATACTTCTATTTCTTGCACATTTGATGGAACTGTTACATTGTATGTTGTTGTTGCTGCTTTAAATCCTGTAAAATCATTTGGTCTTATTCCTAAATTACTTAAGTTTGCATTGCTTGATTTTTTGTTTGTTTCTTGATTTGTTGCTCCTGCATTCCCGTTATTTGCAGTACTAGTACTACTTGAAGAAGAATTAATAGATATGGAAGCAGAAGATGGACCTATTGAAACTGGATTTCCTGTTAAATCTGACATATCAACTGGAGTTGCAGTAACAGCTACTGTTCCTGAATTTCCTACTACTATACTAACTGTTTGATTTCCATCTATAAAAACTGAATTTGATGAAAGTTTTCCATTTGATGCTGACAAGTTCACTTTACCTATACAATCTGATGAAATTGTTAAACTAACTGTTTGCCCAGGATTTGCTGATGTAGTACTTGGTTTTATAGATACATATGCTGCATTTGATGAATTAGAAAAAATCCATATACTTAATCCACATATTATAATCATAAAAATTAACTTTATTACATTTTTTTTCATCCAAATCCTCCTTAATTACTCATAATATAATTTTTAACTAAAACATAATCACTTGATGTTATTTTTCCATCTCCATTGTAATCTGCTGATTGTTGAGCTGTTGAACTTAAACTAGAAGTTCCCATAATATGATTTTTTATTAAAACATAATCACTTGATGTTATTTTTCCATCTCCATTTACATCACCTTTTTTGCTTGATGAACTTGAATTATTTTCTTCATTTACTGGTACTAGATATAATTTATAATTAGCTTCATCTATATCTGTCTCTCTTGCTACATAGCCCTCTGTACCATCTGATTTTCTAACCTTATCCCAATATGTCTTTCCATTTCTAGCAGTTGCCTTTTCTATTCTTGTAACGATTTCATTCTTATATAAAGTACCTATAACTGCTCCATTTGGTGCATTTCTTAGATTAAGAGCATCTGTTACATTTATTCTTACAAGGTCTCCTGATATTGCTGCATCACTACTACCATCTGGTCTACTACAAGCAGCTGTAGGCATATTTTTATATACTGGTATTATAAATGTATGTGAAGAACTTATTGAATTCATACCTTCATAAGTTTTTCTTAAAGTTGATCCTTCACTTTGTGCTGCCATTAAATTTTGCATATATTGGTGCCAATATAATCCGTTTGATGCACTCTCTACATCAAATTTTTGTAAATATAATGTATTTTGTCCTTTTTTTGTATATTCACTAGATAAGAAATTTATTCCTCCTGTAATTCCTTTTTCTAATGTATCCCATCCTTTTGTTTTTGCATAATTTATTCCATTTGTTATAACTTCTGGGTCTGTATTTCCTGTTGCTTGTATGTTAAATGGATTATAATATCCTCTAGAACCATCACTTAAAGGTGATCCATTTCTAGTTTGTTCCTGAATTAATCTAGCTATAATATAATAAGGATTAATTCCTGAAGCATTAGCAGAATTTGCTATAACATTTGCTTGTCCTTGTAAAAATGTTCCATTAATCATAGAATTAATAACATTAATATCATATCCATTATTTGTTAATTCTTCAAATTGAAAAATATCAGAAGCATTTAATGAATTACGAGGATCCATCATATATTTAATTGCTTCTTGAGAAGCACAACGCCAACTTCCATTTTGATAGTTACATATTGGACAAATCCATGCACCTTGATAGGTTGATGTTGCTTGAATCATGTTTCTTGGCCCTGAATTATGTCCTACATATTCGTTTAAAATAACATCATTCCAATCTAAATTTGTATATAAAATTTTAAAATTCCAATTAGGATATTTTGCCTTTAAAGCATTAATTCTTTCTTTAAATCCTGGGTATATGCTATCATTGATTCCATTGATATCTGAACTAATAGTTTGAGTTACTGCTGCATAAGTAGTATGATTAATTAATCCTAGCAAACTATATGAAATTATTGTAAAAATAATTATGAGAAATAAAATTTTCTTTATTTTTTCCATATGTTTTTCCTCCAAACAATTCTTTCGTTTATCTATTTTATTTTTACTTATGTCCTATTTTTCGAGTTTATTATATCATTACCACTTTTTTTAGTCAACAAATTTAGTCATTTTTTTGTTGAGACAATGGGGACAGTCTTCAATTGTCTCATTTTTAATTCATAATTATTAATTATTCGACAAAAAATAACAAAAAGAATGAGACAATTGAAGACTGTCCCCATTGTCTCATCCTTTTTTGCCTTGGCTTATTTCTCACACTTTTGATTTCCTACTGTGCAAGAAGTTTTGCAAGCACTTTGGCAAGAGGTTTGGCATTCCCCACATCCACCTTTTTTCAAGGTCTCCTGCAATCTTTTTTTAGTAATAGTCTGAATGCGAGTTTTCATATCCTCACCTGTTCCTTTCTGCTACAATTAGTAGCTGAATACTATATTTCGTGTTACTTTTTAATGATACTATATTTAAAAAACTATGTCAATTATTCTCTAATATACTATTATTGACTTTTTTATGTAAATATGATAAAATGCATTCTGTAGCTAAGACATTTGCAGAAAATTCCAAAAAGGAGGAATCTAAAATGAAACAACAACAACGGAACTTAAATATTGCTTTAACAATAGTAAATATTGTTTTAGCAATAGTAATTTTTCTTATGTCATTTAGCACCTACATGTCTATACAACAGCTAAAGACTAACAGCTATGATGACATAGAACCTCTTACTGATGGGGCTTATGATCACATAGGACCTCTTAATGATGGGACTATGGTAGTTACAAAAAATCATAAGCATGGTCTTATCAAAAATGGTGGTGAAATAATAGTCGAACCAAAATATGACTATATTTCTTCATTAACTGGTGATAATGGCACAAGGACTTTTAAAGAAAATGATTTGTATGGATATCTCGATAAAAGTGGCAATATAATTATTGAACCACAGTTTGAAAATGCTTCTGAATTTTATGATGGAAAAGCTAAAGTGCGAGAAGGGGTCAATGTGTATTATATTGATATACACGGAAAAGTTATAGGAACAGCAGAATAGGATAGTTGTTTTAATTTAGTGAAATAAGCATATCAGAACAGTTTGTTTGATTCTGGTATGCTTATTTTTTATATTCTTAAATTTTCTTTTTCTTTTAGAAATAATATGATATAATAGATATCGTGAAAAAAATGGAGGGTTATAATGATTGAACTATTATCACCTGTTGGAAATTTTGAATGTTTAAAAGCTGCTGTACAAAATGGCGCTGATAGTGTTTATTTCGGTGCCAATCTATTTAGTGCAAGAGCTTTTGCTAATAATTTTGATTTAGAAGAATTAAAAAAAGCAATTGAATATGCAAAATTACGAGGTGTAAAAACAAATTTAACTTTAAATACACTAATTAAAGATAATGAATTTAAAGATGCTTTCGAAATTGCTAAAAAAGCTTATCAATTTGGAATTGATGCTATTATTGTTCAAGATTTAGGATTAGCAAAAAAACTTATTTCTGCTTTTC
>CANPZT010000094.1 GCA_947589135.1 uncultured Clostridia bacterium
GGATAACGAAAAAATATAAAAATATTATTATCTGGGAGCGAGTAGCATTTTCTTTAATATTACAGTTATTTTTCAAATTTCTAAAAAACTCTACGGAAATCAGCTTTTGCATTCTAAAAACCACAAAAGCTTGTCAAACAAATTTCTATGTAATGAAATAATTACAATTATAAAAATTTAATTATTTTTAATAAAAAATAGCAGTTAAATACATATAGTTTTATCTGCTATTTTTCTATTTATTTTTCTTATTAGTTCATTATAAAAAATTGAGTAACCAAATTTATATATAACATTTATTATTACTTTGCTGAAGTAATAATTAAAATTCTATTTTTTCTTGAATCCAATTTTCAAGTTCATCAATTTTAACTCTTATTTGTTCCATAGTATCTCTATCACGAATTGTAACTGTTTCATCTTCTAATGTATCAAAGTCTATTGTTATACAATATGGTGTTCCTATTTCGTCTTCTCTTCTATATCTTTTTCCAATAGAACCTGCTTCATCATAATCACACATAAATTTCTTTGAAAGTTTTTGATATACTTCGTCTGCTTTTTCTGATAATTTTTTAGATAGTGGCAATATTGCTACTTTATATGGTGCTATAGCTGGATGCAAATGTAATACTGTTCTTGTATCTCCTTCTGCAATTTCTTCTTCATCATATGCGTTACACAAAAATGCTAATACTACTCTATCTGCACCTAATGATGGCTCAATAACATATGGTACATATTTTTCATTTGTTTCTGGATCTTGATATGATAAGTCTTGTTTTGAATGATTCATATGTTGTGTCAAGTCATAATCTGTTCTATCTGCAATTCCCCATAACTCTCCCCATCCAAATGGGAAAGCAAATTCTATATCTGTTGTTGATTTACTATAAAATACTAATTCTTCTTTAGAATGGTCTCTTAATCTAATATTTTCTTCTTTAATTCCTAAATTTAATAACCAATTTTTACAATAATCTTTCCAATATTGATGCCATTCTAAGTCAGTTCCTGGCTTACAGAAAAATTCTAATTCCATTTGTTCAAATTCACGAGTTCTAAAAGTAAAGTTTCCTGGTGTTATTTCATTTCTAAAGGCTTTTCCGATTTGAGCAATTCCCATTGGCATTTTCTTTCTTGATGTACGTAATACATTTTTAAAATCAACAAAAATTCCTTGTGCTGTTTCTGGTCTTAAATAAATTTCTGCTGTTGAGTCTTCTGTTACTCCTTGAAATGTTTTAAACATTAAGTTAAATTTTCTAATATCTGTAAAGTTCGTTTTTTGGCAATTAGGACATGGTATTTTATTATTAGATATAAAATCAATCATTTCTTTATCAGACATTCCGTCTGCAATCATATCTTTACCTTGTTCATGTGCCCATTCTTCTATTAATTTATCTGCTCTATGTCTTGTTTTACATTCTTTGCAATCAATTAAAGGATCAGAAAAACCTCCAATATGGCCTGAAGCAACCCAAGTTTCTGGATTCATTAATATTGCAGCATCTAAACCTACAATATTTTTTTGTTCTTGAATAAATTTCTTTCTCCATGCATTTTTTACATTGTTTTTAATTTCATTTCCTAAAGGTCCATAGTCCCATGTATTTGCAAGCCCTCCATAAATCTCTGAACCCGCATAAATAATTCCTCTGTTTTTGCATAAAGCAACTAAAGTATCCATTGATTTTAACATAAAAATTCCTCCTTTTTTATAATGATGATTTTTTCATATTTTCAAAATTGATTACTTTACCTTAAAAATCATCAAAAAAACTTCCGAACCTAGCATAATAGCTAGGGACGAAAGTTAAATTTCCGCGTTTCCACCCTAATTCTTAAAACAATTTTTATCTTGTTTTAGGCACCTTAATTTTTTTATTACTCCAAAGCTCCCCATACTAATTTATTATTGGTATTCCACCATCACCAATTCTCTATAAATAAATTTTATAGTATTTTTTCTTTTTCATAGTAATCTTTATTATTTAATTTCATATATTGTATTATCTAGTTTCAAAAAAGTCAATATTTTTTATAAAAAATATTGATAATTTATATTTTTTATGCTAATATATTATATGTATTTTAAATATAGGGGTATAGTGTTAATGGTAGCACATCGGTCTCCAAAACCGCCTGTGAGGGTTCGAATCCTTCTACCCCTGCCACAATTTATAATCAAGAAGGATTTTTATAATTTCCTTCTTTTTATTTAATCTAATTATTTAATCTAAAATTTTTATTCATCTTTAAATTTATCCAATTCTAAATTTATAAAATATCTATTAGTCTAAAGGAGATGATTTATATTTCACAAATATTAAATAAATTTTTTATTTTTATTATTTTCATTTCACTTTTTATTTGTATCTTTTTTATTCCCATAATAAATTCAGGTTCTTATTCTAATTCTAATATGCTTGACTCTGAAATTATTGCTTTTAATCCTAATGGATTTGTTTGGCCTATTCCCGGTTACACCAGAATTAGTTCTCCATTTGGCAAGCGTACTTCTCCAACAAGTGGTGCTTCATCTTCTCATAGTGGTGTTGATATTCCTGCTCCTCAAGGTACAAAGTTTATTGCTGTTGCTGATGGAGAAATTACTTTTCGCCAATTTCTTGGTGCAGGTGGCTACACTATTACTCTTTCTTTTGATAATTTTAAAATAAGTTATTGTCATTGTGACCCTAATTTTATTGTTTCAGTGGGAGATAAAGTAAAACAAGGACAAGTTATTGGATGTGTAGGACCTAAAAATGTGTATGGTGTAAAAGGTAACCAATATTTTGATTCTGAAGGAAAGCCTACAAATGGTGCTACTACTGGTCCTCATTTACATCTTGGAATTAGAATTGATGGAAACTATACAAACCCTCTAAATTATTTTTAAACTAATGACCAAGGATGTTTTCCTTGGTCATTATAAAGTTATTTTTTATTCTATTATATCAGGTATATCAGGCAAATTTCTTAAAACTGGATATCCTTTTGTTTCGTCCATTTTCCATATTTCATCAAAATCCCATCCTACAAAGTTTGATTGAGTTTTCATTTGCTCTAATGTGTATGGTGTAGCATTTGTATTATCACTTATATATCCAATTCCACTATATGCTCCACATGTTGATAACCAATAATTTGCTGTTCCTGTATATGACCCATTTCGATACCCTAAAATTCCTCCTCTACTATCAACTGACGAAACACTAATTGTCCCATAATTATGACAATATTTTATTATTCCAGTACCACCATCGATAGCTCCTAGTATTCCTCCATAACAATCATATCCACTTATTTTACCTATATTAAAACAACTTTCAATTGTAGTTATAGAACTATCACCAGAACAACCTACTATTCCACCAGTACAATAAGTTGATGCATTCAAAGAACCTGTGTTATATGCCTCTCCAATAGTTGCAACACTTTTATTCGTTACTAAACCTACTATTCCACCAGCACAATTGGCACTTAAGGTTTTTATGGAAGAATTATTATATACCATGTCTATTGTTACATTTGAATTATTAATAATTACTCCTACAATACCCCCAGCATAACGAGTTTGAGCTGTGATATTTTTACTATTTGAACAATTTGATATATCACAAGTAGATGAAGTTATTCTACCTACTATTCCTCCAGCACTTTCACCTGAAATAGTTTCTACTATTAAATTTGCTTTACAATTATCAATTACATATTTTTCTGTTCCATCTATAGCTCCTACTATTCCGTCCACAATTTTCTTTTCCTGTTACATTTCCATTTACATTTAAATTTTTTATTTCTCCATTTTTTGCACTACCAAACAGACCTTGATACCCTTTACTACTATCATTAATATATAGATTATTTATTGTGTGATTATTTCCATCAAAAGTTCCACCAAAGTATAACTTATCGTTACTTGCATAATCTCCAATTGGTATCCAATTTCCTATTTCTTCGCCACATACATTTGATAACTTTAAATCAATGTCATTCATCAATTTTATTGTCTTTCCTTCAAATGTTGCTCCTTTATTTACTTTTTCTCTAAATGCTACTAATTCCTCTGCTGTTCTTATTTCTAAATTAGATGCCAATTCTTCTACTTCTATACTTCCTGTTTTATAGCTATCTTTACTATCAGTTATCTGTATTTTATGTATTCCATTTTCAGTTACATTTATTTGTACAATATATTTTCCATCTATATGTTCTGGTATATCTATTTTTTGTCCATCTGCTACTATTGATTTTAAATCTCCATCATAACTTATTGTATATGTAATAGTTGCTTGTGTATATGTTTCATTGTATTCTACTTTTGATTCAATTTGTATTTCTTGACTCTCTGTTCCTTTTCCATATGAATCTATAATTTTTAGTGTTTCTCTATCTATTTTAAATTTCCAACCATCTACTATTACTATATCTCCATCTGTTACTTGCATGTCATTCTCAGCTAATCTTTTATCTATATATTCATCTTTGTTATAATCTTTATCTGAATACTTATCTACTGCTAACTGCATTAATACAAGTTCTAATTTTTCTCTTGCACTTGCTTCACTATTCTTTTCTGCTGCATT
>CANPZT010000095.1 GCA_947589135.1 uncultured Clostridia bacterium
AAAAAACCGGATAATGTTTCACAGACTCAAAGAAAAGTAAACAGTCTTCGTACAGAAATTAGAGAGCTTGGAAGTGTTAATGTAGATTCAATAGAAGAATATAAAAACTTAAAAGAGCGTTATGACTTTATGTGTGAGCAAAGACTTGATTTAGAAGATACTATGACAAAGCTTAGAAAAATTATTCAAGAGATGACAACTACCATGAAAGAGCAATTTAAAAAGCAATTTGATATTATTAACAAAAACTTTGGAGAAGTATTTAAAGAATTATTTGGCGGTGGATATGCATTTTTAAAATTAGAAGATGAAGAAAATATTTTAGAGTGTGGAATTGAAATAACTGTTCAACCACCAGGAAAAAAACTACAAAATATGATGCTTTTATCAGGAGGAGAAAAAGCATTTACAGCGATTGCATTATTATTTGCTATTTTAAAAATTAATCCTGCTCCTTTCTGCGTATTAGACGAAATTGAAGCAGCTTTAGATGATGTAAATGTTTATCGTTTTGCTGAATATCTAAAAAAATTCTCAAAAAATACGCAATTTTTAGTAATTACACATAGAAAAGGAACAATGGAAGCAGCAGATACAGTTTATGGTGTAACTATGGAGGAAAATGGTATTTCTAAATTATTATCAATGAAGTTATCAAATACTCAAGGTTAAAATTGTACATTTATAGCTTATAAAAAATCAATACTTTAGATTGAAATATTAGAAAAAAGATTATATAAAATTAAAGAGCCTTAAATATTAACAACTTTTGTTAGTATCTAAGGCTTTTTGATTTTATATATTATTATTGTTTTAAATTATTATTTTTTTGGTCATTAACTAAAGCACTAATAATTGTATTTATAGTTTTTTTATTTTGAGGAGTTAATTTTAGATATTTTTCTGCAAAATCGTCATCTATAATGGAGTCAATAGTATTTTGACTATTTACTATTGAACCTTCAAACAAAAAGTTTGCACTAATATTTAAAGCATTGCAAATTTTAATTACCATTTCAATACTACCATATGATTGTCCTCTTTCCATATTACTAATATGTTCTACTGATGCTTCTATTTCTTCTGCTAGTTCAGCTTGTGTCATGTTTGCTGTATTTCTAGCTAACTTTAAATTTTTTCCGATTTTTTCTTGATAATTATTTTTTTCTTGTCTTATTTTTTTCTCATAATCTTGATTTTTTTGCTTCATTTTTTTACCTCCATTAATTCGTAATAAAAGTATAGCAATAGTAGATATAAAAGAAAACGAACTGGTAATAGGAAAAAAACACAATATTAATATCAATAGTTCTACAATTTGTTTACACTAAAGCGAAATGTTCTACAAAAAATAAATTTTATTTGTAATTTTCAGTATCATATTAAAAGTTATTTATAAATAATATAGTGATATTTTTATAATCATTATATAAATTCAACTACAAATTGTAATTATTAATAAAAAAATAAAAAAATTTAAGAAAAACACTTGCAAAATAGAAAAAGTTATATTAAAATTTAATTGAAGTGGAGAGAAGTGGAACAAAGTGGTATGAAAGTGGGGAGGTGAAGTTTAATTGCTAATTGGTGAATATGAGCATTCTTTAGATGTAAAAGGAAGATTAATAATGCCAGCAAAATTAAGACAAGATATGGGAGAAAGATTCATCGTAACAAAAGGATTAGATGGATGTTTATTTGCGTTTTCACAAAATGAGTGGTTAAACTTTGAAACAAAACTAAAAACACTACCTCTTTCAGATAAAAATGCCAGAAATTTTGTAAGATTTTTCTTATCAGGAGCAACTGAATGTGAATTAGATAAGCAAGGAAGATTTTTAATTCCAAATAATTTAAGAATTGCAGCTAATCTAGAAAAGGAAGCAGTTATAATAGGAGTAGGAACAAGATTAGAAATTTGGAATAAACAAACATGGGAAAGTTGTGATGAAAATATTTCAGCAGATGAGATTGCTGAAAATATGACAATGCTTGGTATATAACTTGCAAAAGTTTATATAAATGCACAAAAGACAAATGCACAAAAGAAAAATTTACTTAAGATTAAATTACAAAAGATAAAAACACAAAAGATAAAATTACTTAAGATTAAATTACAAAATATAGAAATACAAAAGATAAATTTACTTAAGATTAAACTACAAAAGATAAAAATACAAAAAATTTACTTAAGATAAAATTGCAAAAGATAAAACTACTAAAGATAGAACTAAAAAAACTTTAAAATACAAAAGATAAAGTTTTTGAGATTACAAATTATTTGGCATAAATTAAAAATAAAAAAATCACAAACAATAATTGAGAAAAACAAAAAGAAAACTTGTAAAAATATTAAAACATCAAATAAAAAAGAAAATTTTTATTATATAAAAATTCGAGGTGCTAAAGTGGAATTTAAACACAAACCAGTAATGCTCGAAGAATGTATAGAAGGACTTAAAATAAAGCCAAATGGAATTTATGTAGATGGAACAATTCGGAGGAGCAGGACATAGTTTTGAAATAATAAAAAAGTTATCATCTCAAGGTATTTTAATTGGAATTGATAGAGATGAGGAAGCATTAACATCAGCAAGCAATAAATTAAAAGATTTCCAAAATGTAAAATATGTACATGATAATCATGATAATATAAAAAATATATTAGAAAAATTAGAAATAGAAAAAGTAGACGGAATTTTATTAGATTTAGGTGTTTCGTCATATCAACTAGATGAAAGAAATAGAGGGTTTAGCTATTTAGGAGAAAATGACCTAGATATGCGAATGGATAAATCTCAAGAATTAACAGCAAAAATAGTTGTTAATAGTTATGAAGAGGAAAAATTAGCGAATATTATTTATGAATATGGAGAAGAAAGATTTTCTAGGAGAATAGCAAAAAATATTTGTGAAGAACGAAAAAATTATCCTATTCAAACAACAAAGCAATTAGTAGAAATTATTGAAAAATCAATACCCAAATCAAAACAACATAATGGGCATCCAGCTAAAAGAACATTTCAAGCAATTAGAATAGAAGTTAATAATGAAATACAACCATTATATGATACAGTAAGAACAAGTATTGAATGCTTAAATTCAGGTGGAAGACTATGTATTATAACATTTCATTCGTTAGAAGATAGAGCTGTGAAAAATGCTTATATAGATGCAAAGGGAAAATGTACATGTCCAAATGATTTACCATATTGTGTGTGTGGAGCAAAATCAGAAGGAAAAATTATTACTAGAAAACCAATAATTGCAAGCAAAAAAGAACAAGAAGAAAATTCAAGAAGTAAAAGTGCAAAACTAAGAATTTTTGAAAAGAACTAAAACAAAAGTAAAAAATAATAAAAAACGAAAGAGGAGGTGAGTAACTTATGGCTAGAAATATGTATCAATATGGGACAAGCCCAAGAAAAATACAACCGGAAAGACAACCCCAAAGAAAAAATAGAAACTTAAGAGTTGTAGAAGATCTACCAAGACAAAAAGTAAAAATATCAGTAACACAGAAACGAAAACAATTGCAATTGACTCTAATTGTTATAGGTATTTTTATGGTGCTATTAACCATAAGTTACAGAAACTCTCAAATTAATGAAAAATTTTCGACAATTCAATCATTAAAAAAAGAATTATCTTCTATTGAAAAGGAAAATGAGCAAACAAAGGTAACAATTGAAAATAGTTTAAATTTAAACACAATAGAAAAATTAGCAAAAGAGAAGTTAGGCATGCAAAAATTAACAAATAGACAAACGGTATATATAAATTTGCCGAAAAAAGATTATGTTGAAGCACCAACTGAAGAAGTAGTTATTGAAAAAGAACAAAATTGGTTTCAAAAATTAATAGGAAAAATACTACAAAAATAATAATAAAAGAATAAAGAAAAATCTTTCTAATAAAATTAATTAGGAGGATTTTTTTATGATTACAACGAAATTGTCAAGTAAGAGAAAGATGAGAAATACATTATTTATTGCATTTTTAATTATATTAGCCTTAATAGTAAGATTAGGATTTATACAATTCATTCAGCGGAGGAGAATTGTCTACATTAGCTTATAAGCAGCAAACATTAGACAGAACAATAAATCCTAAAAGAGGAACTATTTATGATAGTACAGGAAAAAATGTACTAGCTGTTAGTAGCACAGTAGAAACAGTGACAGTAAATCCAGGAAATATTGCAAAAGATGAAAAAGAAAAAGTAGCCAAGAAACTATCAGAATTATTTTCATTAGATTATGAGAAAACATTAAAAAAAGTAACAAAAAGAAGTTCTATTGAAACAATTGCAAAAAAAGTAGAAAAAGACAAAACAGATGAATTGAGATTATGGATGAAAGATAATAATATTACAACAGGAATTAATATAGATGAAGATACAAAAAGGTATTATCCAAATAGTATGTTAGCATCTCAAATTATAGGCTTTTGTGGTAGTGATAACCAAGGTTTAGATGGAATTGAAGCAAAATATGATACAGAATTAAAAGGAAAGCAAGGTGCAATT
>CANPZT010000096.1 GCA_947589135.1 uncultured Clostridia bacterium
AGTTTTACTGCTAAATGTAATGCTGCTGTTCCTGATGATAATGCTACTGCATATTTAGTTCCGACTTTTTTAGCAATTTCTTTCTCTATTTCATTAATGTTTTCACCTACAGTTGACATCCAGTTTGTATCATAGGCTTCTTTAACCCATTTCATTTCTTCTCCATGCATTGTTGGTGATGATAACCATACTTTATTTTTAAAAGGTTCCATATTCTTCTCCGGTTCTATTATTTTTAATTGTTTATATTAATTTTTGCTTCTCTATATGTTGGCACAACTGCCTTCATTACTTCTTTTATTTCTTCTTTTTGTTCATTTTTGCACTCATGTATAATGTCATTTAATTTTTCTAATTTTTCTTCTATATCTTTCATTTCAATATCTGATGGTGGTGCTATGTAAATTTTATCATGTTTGGTCTCAGTTAATCCTTCTTCTTCCATTAATAATTCTTCATACAACTTTTCTCCTGGTCTAAGACCTGTTACTTTTATTTGTATATCTACATTTGGCTCTAGTCCTGATAATTTTATTAGTTTTTCTGCCATTTCATAAATTTTAACTGGTTCTCCCATGTTTAGTACAAATATCTCTCCGTTTTTTGCATAAGACATTGCCTGTAATACAAGAGATACTGCTTCTGGTATTGTCATAAAAAATCTTGTTATATCTTTATGTGTTACTGTTACTGGACCTCCACTTGCAATTTGTTTTTTAAATAGTGGTATAACGGATCCATTACTTCCGAAGTACATTTCCAAATCGTACTGCTGCATATTCAGTTTTACTTACCTTATCTTTTGCTTGTATTATCATCTCACATAATCTTTTTGTTGCTCCCATAATATTAGTTGGATTAACTGCTTTATCTGTTGAAATTAAAATACATCTTTTTACATTATATTCATCAGCACAATTTACTACATTATAAGTTCCAAATACATTATTTTTAATTGCTTCTAATGGGCTAGTTTCCATTAATGGTACATGTTTATGGGCTGCTGCATGAAATACTAAATATGGTTTAAATTCTTCAAATATTTCATTTAATCTTTTTTTATCCCTTACGCTTGCAACAATAGCTTCTATTTTTAATTTTGGATAATTAAATTTTAACTCTTGCTCTATATCATATAAGTTATTTTCGTATATGTCAACTATTACTAATTTTTCTGGTTTGAATTTTGCAATTTGTCTACATAGTTCTGATCCAATAGAACCTCCACCACCAGTAATTAGTACAACTTTGTTTTCAATTAGTTTACTTATGTTTTTGTTATCTAATTTAATTGGTTCTCTTCCTAATAAATCTTCTATTTCTACATTTCTAAAGCTATTCATTAGTGATTTATTTTTAACTAATTCTTTTATTCCTGGTAATATTCTTACTTTACATCCTGTTTCTTGGCAAATTTCAAGTATCTTTCTTCTTTCATCATTTGATATATTTGATATTGCAAAAAAGATAAATTCAACATTGTTTTCTTTGCATATTCTTGGTATATCGTATCTTGTTCCTAATATTTTGTTTCCTGATATTGCATAATTTAATTTATTTGGATTGTCATCTATTAGGCCTACTACATTATATATATCTTTCATGCTGACTTTTAAATTTCCTAATAGTATTTTTGTTGCTTCTCCTGCTCCTATAATTAGTATATTTTTCTTGTTAAAATCTTCTTTCTTATCTTTTCTATCATATACCTCTGTTAATATCATTCTAATTACAACTCTATATCCTATTATAGCTGTAACTATTAAAAGTCCAGCAATTAAATTTGTCCTTGCATTTACTATTGGCATTTTTGGTATTGTTATATACATAAATGTCATTACCATACAAGCAATAGAACATGCAAGCACATATATTAAGTAATCATTTCCATTTTCATATCTTGTTATATTTTTGTATGTTTTAAATATTTGCAATATTCCACCATATACAATAATTGCAATGATAATAGTGTTAATTATCATTCTGTTTTTTTCTCTTGTAATAATTATATGATTTCCTATAATGCTTTCAGCAATATAGTATGCTATAATTATTACTATAATATCCATAATTCTTAAGTAAACATTTCTATGTTTTTTTATGAATTTCACTAGTATTTCCCCTTTTTATGTTTATTTATGTGTACTATTTATACAGACATCATATTTATTGTAACATTATTATACATTTTTTTCAATGCTTTTTTAGTTTTTTTGAATAACTTGTGATAAGATCACCCTATAAGTATATATCTTTTTTCCTTCTCTCTTATGATTTTAACCGCAAGGTAATCTTTAATTTTTTGTTATAATTTATATATATGGATTGGAAGTCTTGGTATGTTACTTAACGATGCAATTAAACTTAGGCTTGATAATATAATGAAAGAAAAAATATAGTTTCCAAATATGAATTGTCTTGTAATTCAGGACCAAATTCATCTTCATTGAATGATTTTTACAGAAACAAAATTGCTTATCCAAAAATAGATACTTTATATTTACTTTGTGAAAGTTTTGGAATTACTTTAGAATATTTTTTTAATAATCTTTTATTTAATAGAGATAATATAGAAGTTGAAAAAGATTCCTAATAAATTTTATCTGGAATCTTTTTACTTATATTTATAATAAGTATTACTATTACACAAGATTATTCTCTTGGTCCTACTGGATTTTTTCTCCTTCTATATTTCATCCATATAAATACTTTCAAATTTCAGTTATATAGAACAATAATAAAATTTTTAATAACTAATCTTTTATATAAATAATTCTTTTTTAGCTAATTCTTGGTTCATTGCACCTGTTGCTTGTAAAGCCTCAGTTTGTTCATCCAAAATATTAAATAATGCTTTAAAGAACTTATCAGCACTTTGTTTAGCTATAGTATTTTGTTGTGAATCTATATAATTGTTATTAAGTAAGAAATCAAAATAGTTAAATACATTAGTTGACATTAGTGTATATACTTGTTTTTCATATTCTTCTCTAATAAATACTGATGCAGTTGTTGCATCGTGAAAAATCTTTTCTCTTCCTTCAAGTAAAGTTTTTATCATATCTTGTAATTTTTCTAATGCCTCTTCGTGCTTACTTATAATATCAGAAATTTTTAATGTAAAATAACTCTCTATTAATTCTTTCCATGCATCTGTTTCATCATCAAGAGTATTATCGACTCTTGATAATACTGTATTCAACATATCTTGTGTCATCATTACTTTTTCATTAGCTCTATTAAAAGAATCTGTTATTAATTTCTTTAATGTATCTAATCCAAATCCATATTTTCCAAAGATTGCAACAGTTACAAAATTTTTTGATGCATCTTTTACTGAAAGATCATACTCACCTATTAATAATTCTCTGTTAGCTGTAGTATGACAAACTCCATTTACAGTAAATATAATTCCGCATTTACCATAATCATCTGGTGGACAAAATTCTAATAACCATTCTTTATATGAATTTTGTTTTGCTATTAAAATTCTTTCTCCTTCATCGTTCCAACACCTTCCAAAATTAGCCCAGCACTTAGTTTTATCTTCAGATACAAAAAATGTATGAGAATCATCTGGAACATATGTACTACTTGGCATAGCATAAGCCTCTGTTTTTAAAATTGTATAGTTATCTCTTGCTGCAAGATGAGTTTTATCAATAACAATTTCCCCTGGGTCTACTGGGTTTATTCCCCCTCCAAAATTATTTTCCATATACAAATACCTCCCTTTGAAATATAGTCTAACAAATAATCTATGTTTTTTCAACAAAAAAACACTAAAAATTTCTATTTTTTCAATTCTTCTTTTCCAATCTTTTATTTGATTTAAAGAATCTCTATGTTCAGCTGTGGAGTATATAGCATCTTTTAAAACATTCATATTTTTCTGCAATAACTGTTTCAACATTATAAGACCATATTTGTATTTTTCTATCTTCTAACATTAAGTCAAAACTATATTGTATTTCTTTATAAGTAATCTTATCTCCTGTTGTTACATCTTTTGTATAATAATTTTTAAAATAAAAAACTCTAGATATACTAGAGTTTTTGTTATTTTACATTATTTATTTTTTTTTACTATTGCTATTACTGCTAATCCAATTATTGCTAATATTGAACTACCAATAGCTATTACGTTTACATTGTTTCCTGTATATGGTAATTTCCCTGATTCACTAACATTTTCAATTAATTTTCCGTCTTTGTAAACATCAATTCCATCAGCTGAAAAACTTAATGTTACTCCAGCAATACTAGCTGCTTCATTTGCTAAACCTTTTAGTTGTGTTTTTACATCAGCTGGTAATGATTTGTAATCAGTTACACCATTTTCTTTCATAATTTTATCAGCTTGATTTGCTAAAGCTAATATTTCGTTGCATTTTTCATCAGATAATGGATAGTCACTTAAATATCTTACCATTTTTAGTTTATCTGATTCTTTCATTCCATATTGGCTTCCTATTGCATATATTTCATCTGGTAAATTACTTGATGTTG
>CANPZT010000097.1 GCA_947589135.1 uncultured Clostridia bacterium
TACCTAATGCAATTTCAAAATTAGTATCTGAAAGAGTTGCTGTACGGAGATCACAAGGGAGCACATAGAATATTTAAAATTGCATTTGCGACATTTTCAGTAATTGGTCTAGTAGGTAGTGCAATGCTATTTTTTGGGGCAAATTTAATTGCAAATCATTGGTTGCAAATACCAGAGGCAGAAATGACATTAGTTGCCTTATCACCTGCTATATTTTTTGTAGCCATTTCGTCTGTTATGAGAGGATATTTTAATGGTAGACAAAATATTAAAGCAACAGCAAGGTCACAAAGTTTAGAACAAGTATTTAAAACAGCATTAACAATAATTTTAGTAGAAATTATTGCAATTATTTCAAATGTATCAACAAAATGGATGGCAGGAGGAGCAACACTTGCTACAACACTTGCAACTATGGCAGGATTTGGATATTTATATTTATACTATCAAACTAGAAAAAAAGAAATAGCAAATGAAATTAAATCTACAGTTAATTATCAATATGAAAGAGTAAAAGTAATAATAAAAAGAATTTTATTTGTATCAATTCCCATTGCATTAACAGCTATAATGTCATCATTAAATAAAAATATAGATTCTTTTACAGTAGTTAGAAGTTTAAGACAATTTATGTCAGAAGATATGGCAATTTCACAATATGGAATTTTAGGTGGAAAAGTAGATATGTTAACGAGTTTACCATTATCAATTAATGTGGCATTTGCTACGGCCTTAGTTCCAACTATATCAGCTGCAAAGGCTAGAAAAGATAATAAAACGATAACACAAAAAACATCATTTTCATTATTGACATCAATGTTAATAGGACTTCCATGTACAATAGGCATGTGTATTTTTGCAGGGCCAATTTTAAATTTATTATTTCCTAATGCAAGTTCAGGAGAAGTTATTTTACAAATTAGCTCACTCACAATAATATTCACAATATTGGATCAGACAATTAATGGAGCACTTCAAGGATATGGAAAGTTAATGATACCTACAATATCTCTGGGATGCGGAGTAATTGCAAAATTAATTTTAAATTTAATTTTAGTACCAATACCTGAAATAGGAGTAAATGGAGCAGCCATTGCATCAGTAGTATGTCACATAGTAGCATTTACAATTGCAATTACATCATTAAGAAAAAATATAAAGTTGGATTTAACATTTTCAAAATTTGTTATAAAACCAATATTAGCAACAGCCATAATGGGAATATGTTCATATTTTATATATTTAACACTTTCAGGAATAATAGCACAAAAATTGGCTACAATATTAGCAATACTATTTGCTGTAGTTATTTATGCACTAGCAATTATAGCTTTAAAAGTATTTTCAAAAGAAGAGATTTTACTTATGCCATATGGACAAAAAATATGTAAAGTTTTAGAAAAATTAAAAATATATTAAAAAAATTTTAAGAAAAATAAGAAAAAAAGAAGGATTTTCAGTATTTTTGGCGAATAAAATTAATTAGAAGTACATTTGTTGCTATTGTTCAAGCAATAAAAGTACATAACTTTATATCTTATAGGAGGTAATTTAAATGAACAAAGCTGAATTAGTAGCAGCAATCGCTGCAAAAACAGGAGAAACAAAAAAAGCAGCTGAAGCATCAGTAAACGCTTTTGTAGAAGTTGTAACAGACTCATTAAAAAAAGGAGAAAAAGTTCAATTAGTTGGATTTGGTTCTTTTGAAGTAAGAAGAAGAGCTGCTAGAAAAGGTAGAAACCCACAAACTAAAGAAGAAATCAAAATACCTGCATCAAAAGCTCCAGTATTCAAAGCTGGTAAAGCATTAAAAGATTTAGTAAACAAAAAATAAGAATTTTATATAAACAATATAAATATATGAATTCATATGAATGACTAAGGGAATGTACCCTTGGTCATTTTTTATGATATAAAAATTAATGTTATATAAAATTAACAAAGAAGCTTTAATTTTTTGAACTCAGTTTTAATTTTTTATCTCTTTAATAAAAAATAATACTTTACATTAAATTACACTAATGGTATAATAAGTTAGAGAAAGAAGGAAAATCATGGCAAAAAGATATTTAGAAAAAAATGTTCTAGATGCAACTTTTGAGAGACTAGAAATCATTTTTAAAAATTTTGATAATATTTATTTTAGTCTTAGTGGTGGAAAAGATAGTTCAGTAATGGTGCAACTTGCAAATATAGTAGCTGAAAAATTAAATAAGAAATTTGATATATTATTTATTGATTTAGAAGCACAATATAAACATACAGTTCAACACATAGAAGAACTAAAAACGTTATCACAAATTAGAGATTTTTATCATATAGCACTGCCTATGGCATTAAGAAATGCAGTATCTGTACTACAACCTAAATGGATATGTTGGGAAGAAGAAAGTAAACATCTGTGGGTAAGAGATATGCCAAAAGATAGTATAAATATTAACAATTGTCCATTTGATTGGTTTAAAAAAGGTATGGAATTTGAGGACTTTATAGTACAATTTGCTAATTGGTATCAGCAAAAATATAAAGAAAAAGTAGCATGTGGAATTGGTATTAGGACAGATGAAAGTTTAAATAGATTTAGAACAATTGCATTTCAAGAAAAAAAAATAACGCTTGAAAACTATAATTGGACGACTAAATTAAAAATAAACGAAAGACATATAGATGTATATAATTTCTATCCCATTTATGATTGGTCAGTGCAAGATATATGGGGAGCTGTTAGTAAATTAGATTTAAAATTTAATTATATTTATGAATTAATGTATAAAAATGGATTAAATATTTCAGAGCAAAGACTTTGTCAGCCATATGGGGATGATCAAAGAAATGGACTAAACCAATTTAAAGCACTAGAATATGATACTTGGACCAAAATTCTAAATAGAGTAAATGGAGTTAACTTTGGAAATATTTATTGTAAAACAACAGCATTGGGAAATTTAAAATCATCTAAACCAGAATTTATGACTTGGCAAGAATATACAGTATTTCTATTAGAAAGTATAGGTATTTATAACAGAGATTTAATGTTACATTATTATAGAAAAATCAAGAAATTTATGTTATGGTATAAGAAAAAATATAATGTGGATTTTGAAGATATACCAGAAACTGCTGAATGTAAATTAGAAAATCAAAAAAAAGTAATATCATGGAGAAGAATTGCAAGAGCCGTTGAAAAAAATGATTTTTATTTAAGAAGACTATCATTCGGACAAACTAAAACAGATGATGGTGAGTTAAAAAGATTAATACACAAATGGGACAATCTATTGAATGAAAACACAAAAACAGATAATAAAATGTTGCAAAAGATAATACAAGAACAATTTAAATAAAGGAGAAATAAAATATGGTAATAAAAATGAACAATAAAGATGAAAAATTCTATCAATATATGGGAAAATTTTTTGGATCTAGATTAGTAGAAAAACAAACAAGTGACAGAATTTATGATGATGATAAAAAAGAATGGTATTTATATATAGAAGATAATAATGTTATGGCATTTGTTTCAATTCAAGAAAATGTAATAAAAAATATTTATTGCCATAAAGAAAAATACTTAGAACAATTATTAAATACAATAAAAAAACAAGAAAAATTAACAGATAGTATATTAACTAAAAGATATGTAGATATATACCAAAAATGTGGATTTAAAATAAATGAAAATCAAACATATAAAAATTTTGTAATGGTATATTAACAACAGGAAAGAGGTTTTTAAATTGAAAGAAATAGAATTTCCAGTATTAAATGTAAAAATGGTGGACATAGAAAAAGTAATAGCAAACGATTATAACCCTAATAAAGTAGCACCACCTGAAATGAAATTATTAAAGCATTCTATTGAAGAAGATGGATATACGCAACCTATTGTAGCCTATTATGATAAAAAAAGAGATATATATATTGTAGTTGATGGATTTCATCGTTATCGTGTAGCAAAAGAATATCTAAATTTAAAACAAGTTCCAATAGTTACAATTGATAAAGATTTAGAAAATCGTATGGCAAGTACAATTAGGCATAATAGGGCAAGAGGGACTCATCAAATTGTTGATATGTCTCATATTGTACTTACACTAACAGAAAATGGGTGGACAGAAGAACAAATATCTAAGCATTTAGGAATGGAATTAGATGAAATTATTAGACTAAAACAAATAACAGGATTAAAAGAAAGTTTTGCTAATCATACTTTTAGTAAATCATGGGAAGAATTTGAATATAATATAAAAAAAGAAAACAATAATTTAATGAAAAAGAAAACATTAAAATTAAAAGAAATAGAAGAAAATAAAAATGAAAAAGAATAAAAAATATTTATTCTCAGACTGTTGACAAACCCTAGATTTTTTTCTAGGGTTTTCTTCATATTTTATTTTTTTCTATAAAAAATAAAAATT
>CANPZT010000098.1 GCA_947589135.1 uncultured Clostridia bacterium
TAACCCCTATGAGTTTTGACCATTATCATAAAACTCGTGGGATAACATAGTACGTACTGAAAAAACTAATAAAAAAATACCATCCTTTTTCAGAATGGTATCTATATAATCTGCTCTATTAGTTCGAACAGATACATTGTTGGTGCCAACGACGTAGATATTTACAACTCGTCATTGACTCTCTTGAAAATTGATACAAATATCAATCAATCTACTATATTATATCATATTTTTAATAAATTACAAGAATATAAATACAATTTTTTCAAAAATTTGTTCTGTTCGCTTGTTTTTTATTTGAAAATATTGTATATTGGTAAACATTTGAAAACGAATATCTTGTGTCTATCATTTTGTACCATTCCATTCATCAAAAAACTCATTTAAAAAATTTTCTATAAACTTATGCCTTTCTACTGCAATTTCTTTTGCTATATCTGTATTCATCAAATTCTTTATTTTTAGTAATTTGTCATAAAAATGACTAATTGATGTTTTAGAACCTTTTTCATTATATTCTTTTTCATCTACAGGTTCATTATTATTTGGATCATATATCAACTTTCCTTTTTTACCACCATAAGCGAAAACTCTAGCAATACCAATCGCGCCTATTGCATCTAACCTATCTGCATCTTGTGCTATTTTTCCTTCGAGTGATAGTTCTTTTTTCTTTACAATATTACTGCTAAATCCTAAATTTGCACAACTATAAATTATATTTTGAATATCATCTTTTTCCATATATTCATAAATTTGTAATAGTTTTAGTGTTTCTTCTAATTTTTCAGCTATATTCCCATTGTAGAATTTATGGTCATATAAGTCATGCATTAAAACAATTAATGTTAATATAAACTCATTCGCTTTTTCTGTTTTATTTATTAACATCGCATTATTATATACTCTTTCTATATGCCACCAATCATGACCTGTATAATCATTTTTACATACTTCTTGAACATATTTTTTTATTTTACCTATTATCTCTTCTTTTTCCATCTTTTCTCCTTATCTTGTAAAAGTATATCATATCACATTATTAAAGTATATTATATTTTTATATGATTATAATAGATTTTATAAAAGGTTCTACTTATATTAATAATATTATTTTTCTTTATATTTAAATAATACAGAAGGTCTATGTCCCTTACCAGTTAACATTTTATCAGTTTTCTCAACTTTATTTGCAATAATTCTTCTAAAAGCTGGTGCTAATAATTTTTCTCCTAAAATTACTTCATAAACAGATTGAAGCTCACTTAAAGAAAAATATTTAGGCATCATATTGAATACAATATCAGTATAATTAATCTTATTACGTATTCGTTCAATCCCAGATAAAATAACCTTTGGATGATCGAAGGCAATGCTTTCATTTTTTAAAATTAAAAAAGAATATTGATTAGTAGTTTTTTGTATAACATTTTTCTTTATAGAAAAGTGAATTGTTTCATTATTATTATTCATAGTAATATAAACAATATTATCTATTTCCTTAAATTCTGTAATATCAAACCAAGAAGCATTTTTATTAAGTTCATAGATTAATTTGTTTTTATCAACTAATGCTACATATGCAGTTGAAACAACACGAGTTCTAGGATCTCTATCTATATCATCAAAAGTATATAATTGTTCTAAATATATATTAGATAAATTAGTTTCTTTTTTCAAAACTCTCTTTGCACATTCATCTAAGGTTTCATTGTTTGGATTTAAAAATCCCCCAGGTAAGCACCACTTATCTTTAAATGGAAAATCATCTCTCTTAACAAGTAAAATGCTAATCATCTTTTTACTTGTTTTTCTATAATTTATGGAATCTTTATTCGACACACTAACTAATAGTATGTCAGTTGTCATACTCAATCTATCAAATTTTGTTACATCATAATTTTCTAAAAATTCTTTTTCATTATTATATTTTTTCATAGTAACTCCTTTTTATAAATTACTTATTAACATTATATTAAAAACAAAAGAATTAGTCAAGCATAAAATTTTTTAAAATTTTAAAAAAACTATTGACAAATGCATTTGTTTTTAATAAAATGTTAATAACAAAATATAAATATATGGAAGGACGGTGCATTTTATGGATGATAAAGAAAAGATAATATTAAAACCATCTCAAAATAGCATTTGTGGAAATAGTTATAATTTACTAAATATAAAATTGTTAAATAGTTGCAATGGAAACTGTGAATTTTGTATTGCATCTGGCACACCTTTTTTAAAATCTTCAGATGCCCAAGAATTTATTGATACGGCTAATTCAATGACAAAATTTTCAAAAGTTGATGTTTTAGGTGGAGAACCTACTTTATATCCTAATTTAGTTGAAGTATTAAAGGGTATTAGACCATATAAAAAAGATATTGGTATAATAAGTAATGGTTCTAATTTAAAAATAATTAAAGAATGCATACCTTATTTAGATACTGTAACATTAAGTATACACTCTTTTGATTACAAGAAAAATTCAACAGGTATATATATTAATGAAAAAGAACTAAAAGATTTAAATAACAATAAAGGAAATGCCGAAATTATTGCTGCTGTTGTTGTAACAAATAAGACTGTTTCTAATTTAAAAGAAATAAAATCTTATGCTAAAAAAGCTAAACAATTAGGTTTTTCAGCAATTAAATTAATGGAGTTAGTTACATCAAACGAAAATGTTAATTTTATTGATTTACAAGATTTATTAATAAAATTTGGAATCCATCAAAAAAATGCTACATTAAAAGGATGTTTCTTTGAATTGCCAGCATTATCAAAGTATTTAAAAATAAAAACATATATTAAACTTTGTTGTCCATTTAATAATGTATTTAAAGCAAAAAATTTTGGAATACCAAACATTGAATATCAACATGATTATATGAATGTTATTCAACCTGATTGTTCTGTAACTGATAGTTGGGTATATGATTCATTTGATAATAAAGTTTTGAATGGAGATGATTTAAATGTCAATTACCTTAAGAAGTAAGGAAAATTATTGTATGGGAAGAATGGGGCCAAGATTATGTATTCAAACAACGACTGCCTGTAATGGAAAATGTTACTTTTGTGTTGGAAGATTTAACACGCCTTCTAAAACAGACATAAACAAAATTATTGAAAATGCCATCGCACTAGATAAATACCCAAATGTTCTTCTATTGGGTGGAGAGTCAACATTATTTCCAAATGATTTAATTAAAATTATTAATGCTATTGCTCCATATAAGAAAAAAATAACAGTTAATACCAATGGCTATAATTTAGAGTGTTTATTACCAGTTATAACGAAACTAGATAAACTTATTGTTTCTGTTATGGGAAATAAAAAAATAAATAATGATATAGTTGGAGTTACTCCTGAACTAGATAAAATAAAAGAATTTCATAAATTAAATCCAAAACTTAAATTAAGAGTTAATTGTGTTGTTAATAAAAAGGGAATTGATTCATTTGATAAAATGGAAGAATTTGCTTTAGAAATGAAAAAAATAGGGTTTACTTCAATAAAATTTTCAGAAATGTCAACTGATGATCCAAATGACCCAAATTTCGTAGATTTACAAGAATTGCTAAAACCCTATTGTAATGATGTACATCAAAGTGATACTTTACAAAATGGATGTTATTTAGAACCCAAATCACTTAAAAAAAGATTTGGAATAAAAACTATTTTAAATTTAACATGCAATTTAAAAACTCCTATTAAACAGTCACAATTTCAATCTCTAAATTATGAACCAATGTGTTTTGATAGTATATATATATCACCAGATGGTAGTATTCATAAAAGAATAGTTGCATCACAAGACTTAGCAAATGATCGTGGAGCATGTTAAAACCTTATTACAAAAATTACTTAAAGCGAATGAACATTTTTATTTTCATTCGCTTTTTACAACTTTTATGCATAAATTAATTCATTAAAAATAATTTCTTCGGCTTGTACCTTAAAGGAGTTCATCATTCCTACCCAATATAATTGATTTGTATTTTTCATATCTTCTGTTAACTTGCTTTTTTCTTTTAGTTTGTTAATTATTAGATTTACTCTTTCTTCGGCTGTTTTTTGTAATTCTTTTAAATGTGTATTTAATGTTCCGTCCATAAGCATTATGGTATATTCAACCTTTTTGTGTTCTTTTAAGTAATTTAATCTCATTCTTCCATATTTGTTTAGTATGATTTTTTCCTGCTTAGGTGCTACAATATTAGGTATATAATAATCTCCTACTAATCTATATTCAATTCCTGTTTTTTCATCTATTTTTGTTTTTGGTAATTTATTATTCATATCATTTTCCTCCTAAAATCTGGTATCATTATTTTTCTTTTTAATCTTATTTATTTTATTCTCATCTGGTATAGTTACTTTTCTATAAAT
>CANPZT010000099.1 GCA_947589135.1 uncultured Clostridia bacterium
AGTCTGCTATTGCTTTCATACAGGCTTTATTTAAATATATTGTTCGTTCTTTATTTCCTTTACCAACAACATTTAATTTGCAATCACTAAAATTAATATCTTTTACATTTATTCCAACTAATTCAGAAAGACGCATTCCACAATTTAAAAATAGGGTAGTTATTGCAAAATCTCTTTCACAGTTTCGATTGTCTTCATCAGATGCTACATCTAGTAATTTTTTACTATCATCTAAAGATAAATATTTAGGCAATCTTCTATCTAATTTAGGGTTTTCTAAATTTTGAGCAGGATTTATTTCTATTAAACCAGCTTTTTGACTTAAATATTTAAAAAATATTCTAATAGTAGAGGCTTTTCGAGCTCTTGTTGCAGCTTTGCTATGATGCACATTATTTAAATATGCTAAAAAAGCATGAATATCATCTAATTTTATTTTTTTTATATCGCTAATTGTAATATCATTAATGATAATTTTGTCAAAATCTGTTTCTTTTGTCATATTAAAATGAATTTTAATAAAACGCAAAAACATTCCTAAATCATAATTATATTCTTTTATACTATTAGGTGATTTATTTAAAATTGTTGCTGAATAATCTAAAAAGGAATTTAGATATTCTGGGTTTTCTTCTCTTTTTATCATAAGTTTCACACTCCATCTATTTTTAAAGTAACAATTGCATGGCTATCTAAATTATCATGAAATACATGATTATTATAGCATAAATTGTATTCTATATTAAAATTATTTTTATTTAATAATACAATAACAATACTTTTATCTGGATTTTGAAATGCAGTAGCTAAAATATTATCAGTAAAGGTACTTAAATGAATTCTTTTAGCATCTGGTTTTATATATTTACTAAAATGAGCAATATAATAATATGATGGTGTTTTTATATATCCAGTCTTATTTTTGTTAATCATAATTGGGCTATTGCAATAATTTTTTTTATGATTAGGTCCGCCATTATATTCTAAAACCATATTCCAATCAATAAATCCGTTAACGCCGTTATTAAAATCTCCAATTATTTCACTTGCATACATTTCTGCATTTGATAATTCATCTTTTGATTTGAAATTAGAATAACCAGTACATCCTTCTGTATGAATTAATAATTTATTTGGAAATAGCTGATTAATCATATTTAAATTTTGAAAATGACTTCCAGTATACCAATGAAAAGCAATTCCGGATGCAAAGTCAATTGCACCATTTTTTACAAAGCAGTCTAGGGTTCTTTCCAAAATAGAATCTTTATTATGATCCCATATTAAAAATTTTGTGCTAATATTATTCTTTTTAAAAATAGGAAATAGGTAATTTTTTAATAAATCCGCTTCTTCTTCAGAAGTATATTGGCAAGATTCCCAAGGTTGGCTCGCATTTGGTTCATTTTGTATAGTCATATAATCAATTTTAATACCTTCAAATAAGTATGCTTTAATATATTTTATTAAATATTCGACCCATGTTTTTTTATATTTGTTTAATAATTTTCCTCCATTATATAAACTATTATTGTCTTTCATAAAAGCAGGAGGAGACCATGGTGAAGAAAGAAATTTTATGTCTGTATTGCGCTTTTGTGCAGATTTTATTGTTGGTATAATATATTTTTTATCTTTCTCAATTGTAAAATCAGATAAGTCTTTTTTATAAGAATAAGAATAACTTTCTAAAGAAAAATCTGAACTTCCAATTGGTAATCTACAAAGTGAATAGTTTAATCCATCTTTTGAAAAATAATCATCTAAAATATTGTCATAGTTTTCTTTATTTACTGTACTTAAGGCATATCCTGTGCTTTCAGTAAATGCTCCACCAAATCCTAATAATGATTGAAAAGTAAAATCAGAATTAATATAAATAATTTGATTTTCAATTGAATTGTGAATAGGATAAAAAGGAATATCTTTTGTTTGATGTAGCAAAAGGTTTCTTTTTAAATTAGTTTCTATTTTTGTTATTATCATAAATAAATACCTCCAATTATTTTTTAAATGATGTTTTATGATAATATAATAGTTGTTATTTTGGATTATATACTAAAAATCAAAAAAAGGAAATATTTTTTAACATTTTGTGCAATGTTTGAAATAATTTACTACAATAAATCTTTCTATTATAAGAAAACTATGATATACTATAAAAAAATTATATAATTTCAAGGAAAGTGATAAATTTGAATAGAACAAAAGGTAAGAGAAGAAAAAATAGAAAAAAAATAGATGATGATGAACTTTTAGAAAATGAATATGAATTAAGAGGAAGAAAAAAAGGTAAAAAAAGAAGAAAAAGACAAAAAGAAGAAACATCTCGAGTAAAGAAAAGAATTAAATTAATTATATTTTTAGGCATAATAATAACAATTATTATTTTTGGTGTGAGATTAGGAATTTCAACGCAGAGATGGAAGATGCTAGCCCAAGATATGATGATAAATGAAAATTCAATTGTTAAAGATATAGAAGGAAATATAATAGCGGAATTAGGTAGTGAAAAGAAGAAAAAAACAATAAAACTATCTGAAATGCCAAATAATTTAAAAAATGCATATGTAGCAATTGAAGATGAAAGATTTTATTCACATGGAGGAGTAGATATAAAAAGAACAAGTGCTGCAATTGCTTCTTATATATTTCATGTAGGTTCTTCTAATTATGGTGGAAGTACAATAACACAGCAACTAGTAAAGAATTTAACTGGAAATTCTACAGACAAAATTACAAGAAAAGTAAAAGAATGGTGGAAGGCATCACAATTAGAAAGTTGTCTAACGAAAGATGAAATATTAGAAACATATTTAAATGTCATATATATAGGTCCAAATTTATACGGAGTAGAGACAGGTTCAGAATATTATTTTAGTAAATCTGCAAAAGATTTAACATTAGAAGAATGTGCATTTCTAGCGGGAATTAATAATTCTCCAAATTCTTATAATCCATTTGTTGAACAAGATAACACAGAAAAAATAAAGAAAAGAACAAAAATTGTACTCGGAAAGATGTTAGAATTGCAATATATAAGCAATTCAGATTATGATAAAGCTATTGCTAATGTTGAAACTGGAATGAAATTTAAAAAAGGTGAGATATCTTCAAATGATGCAGTGTATTCTTATCACACAGATGCTTTAATTACAGAAATAACAAAAGATATTGAAGAAAAATATAATATTTCAGAAACATTTGCAACAAATTATATGAATATGGCGGGATTAACAATCAGTAGTACACAAAATTCTGAAATACAACAAAAAACAGAGTCAGAATTTGAAAAAAAGAAATATGTTTTACCATCTAAAAATAGTGCAAATTCATCTCAAGCGGCTATGGTAATTATTGATCATAAAACAGGTTTCGTAACAGCATGTATAGGGGGATTAGGTAAGAAAACAGAAGCTCGTTCATTAAATAGAGCAACACAAAGTGTTAGACAAACAGGTTCAGCTATTAAACCACTTTCTGTACTTGCCCCAGCAATAGATAAAAAAATAATAACAGCTGCATCTATTTATGATGATACAGAAAAAGATTTTGCAGAAGGATATCATCCAACAGATTATAATTCATCATTAGGAAAAGTTACAATTAGAAGAGCAGTTGAATCTTCACAAAATATTCCATTTGTAGAAATAATGGAAGAACTAAAACCAAGCAAATCGATAAAGTATTTAAAGAAAATGGGAATTTCAACATTGACACAAGAAGATAATAATTTAGTATTGGCACTTGGAGGACTTCAAAATGGGATAAGCCCTTTAGAAATGGCAGGAGCATATTCTACAATTTCTAATGATGGAGTATATATAGAACCAACTTTTTATAAAAAAATAGAAAAGAAAAATGGAGAATTAGTAATAGAAAGTAAACAAAAAAGTAGAAAAGTATTTTCAAAAGAAGTGGCATATATATTAAAAGAATTATTAACACAACCTGTTAAAGGAACTAATGGAACTGCGACATATTGCTCAATTTCAGGAATGGATGTTGCGGCAAAAACAGGTACTACTGATGAAAATTATGATAGATGGCTTTGTGGCTTTACTCCTTATTATACAGCTGTTACTTGGTATGGATATGATATAAATGAATCTATAGATTATAATGAACAAAATCCGGCAGGATTAATTTGGGCAAGTGTAATGTCTAATATTCATTCTGGATTAGCAAGTAAAAAATTTGATAAACCAAATGCAATTACATCTACTACTATTTGCTCAAAAACAGGATTAAAAGCAAGAACAGGGTGTCCAGATACATATGAGGAATATTTTTTAATGTTTACGGTGCCAGATCAATGTACAGAACATACTGGTAGTGAAATAAGAAATACTAATACTATTAATAAAACTACGAATT
>CANPZT010000100.1 GCA_947589135.1 uncultured Clostridia bacterium
AAATACATCTTGAAATACTTCATTTAATCTTTCATATATTTCTTCTTTATTCATATTAATCCTCCACTTTAATTACTTTATTTTTTTCTTTATATCTACTTACATCAATTTTCCATGTTGTATCTCCTTGCTTGTCTTCATTTATCTTTTCAAATCCATGTAAACTATAAAAATCTTTTACCATTTTATTTTTAGCTGTTGGATAATAATATCCATAAATTTGTTCTATTCCTTGTTCTTTACATTTTTTAACTAATGTATCCATCATTGCATATTCCATATCTCTTTTTAATACTCTACAGCTCATTATCCACAAATTAATATGTAATTCTTTTCCTTTTTTTTCTCCAATTACTACTGATACAATTCCATTATCTCCAAAAGTATCTTCTAGCTTTCCATATAAACTTATATAGTTATTATCATTTTGTACTTTTTCAATTTCTGCTTGAGAGTATCTTTTTGTTGTTAAATTGAATTGATTACTTTTATTTGTTAGTTGTGAAATACGTGATGTATATAATGGAACAAAACTTTTTATTTCAGCTTTCATTTGTAATGAGTACAAATAATCTTCATAATTAGTAAATGTTTTAATTGCATTAGCTCTTTTTGCATTTTCTTTATACATTTTTGTTTTTTCTTTATCTTCTTTTGAAAAATTTGTTACTTCAAAATATCCTTGTTTATCTATAATTCTTATATAATTTTCAGGTATATCTAATTCTGGAACTGCAATTCCTTTATTATTTTCTTCTACAATTTTTCTTTCTGCTGGATTATCATCTACAAAAACAAAGCTATCTTCACCTATATTTAATTCATTTGCTAACTCTTTTATGTTTTCGTTTTTTGGATTCCAGTTTGCTTTTATGCTTACAAAATCTTTTGGCTTTAAAACTCCTGCTTCATGGTTTAAACCAGCTATAGCATTTTCTTCTTCATTTTTAGATGCGATATTTAAAATAATACCTATATCTTTATGTTCTTTTAAATAATTTTGAAATTCTGAAAAGACTTGTCCTTCTGGAATTTCTGGTCCTATTTTTATATTTTCTACTCCATCATCTCCAATGATTCCGCCCCATAGTGTATTATCTAAATCTAATACAAATGCCTTTTTATTTTTTCCATAAATTGATTTTATAATTTTTGCTATATTAAAGGCAAGTGTTGGAATTGCAGGTACTTCCAAAGCATATTTATACATATGCCAATAAAATTCATTAGTCCACTTGTCTAATCCATAACTTGCAGATAAATAATTTATATCGTTAATATAAAAATTATCATGATTTTCTGCATATTCATAAAATTTCATATTGAGTTTCGTTATATAGTTTACTTTTCCATATTTACTACTAGCATCTTTATTCCCTAGTAATCTATAATATGGATACTCAAAATTGTTTTGAATAATTACTGAATTAAATTTTTCAACTAATTTTTCCCACATATCTTTAAATTTGAGATATTCTTGCTCCATCATATCATCAATTTCTTTGCTTTTCATTGAAACATTTGGATATTTTGTAATATTTCTGTTTGTAGTATGAATATAAACTATATCTGGTTTAAATTTATCTAATTCTTCGTTTCCAAATAAAGCATCTTGGTAGAATTGATTATATTCAGACTCATAAAACAATGGTTTAATTCCATAATTTAGTAAAAATAATTCTAATATTAGTTTTATATCATTTGTCGTTGAACCCCCTAGTATAGCAATTTTTTTTTCTAGTAAATTATCTTGTTCTAGTAATTGTCTTTTCAAGGATTTTTTCTTTTTTAATATATAATCACTATCAAATGGATATTCTAATTCTTTCATTTAAATAAGCATCTCCTTTTAATTAGCTGCTGGATATGCACTTCTATCCCAGTCACGTGGATGTAAATATTGTAAAGTACTATATCTTGTTTGATCATTCATTAATGCTATTGGGTAATGTCCATTATTCTTTGTTCCATCAATATGTTTCCATCCACCAACATTAACCATATTCCAATAATGTGAGTAATCTGTGCAATGAACCATTATGTTTGTTACTCCAGCCCTTGTTAATAATATTTGCATAGCTGAAGCTACACCAAAACAATCACCAACATGTTTTGAAAATGCATAATATGCTGCTTTTGAAACATCTCTTACATTTTGATATGTATGTCCATACTTTATATTGTTTTGAGACCATCTAACAAGTGCTAAAGCCTTATCTCCTGCACTCATCGAACTTATACCTAATTTTGATATAACCTCATCTGCTAAAGAATTTACATCACTTGCATCTGAAGCTACAATTATTTTTCTTTTCTCTGTAGTCTTATTTCCAGACTTATCAGTTGATGTGTACGTAGCAAAATATGTTCCAGATTTTGATACATCCACACCACTAGAATCTACTGCAAATTCACAAGTTCCATCTTTTTCATCTTTTGCTACTACATTTTTGTTATAATCTATTGTTGCATTTTTTGACACATTCATCTCTTTAAGTCCAGAGAACACAGGTCCTTCTTTATCTTCTACAACATGAAGCATTGTTGTTTGTTCTACTTTATTATTGTACTTATCGACTGCTTCAAATTTTATTTCATTATCTCCAATTGAAGAAGTATTTAAGTCTGACATTAAATTAACACTATGTTCTGAAGGATCAGTTACCGATTCTATAAATTCTTCTTTTGACACATTTTGTCCAATATATTTTTTTACCTCCTTCAATGTAAGTATAGGAGCTTGAGTATCTTGAACTATAATATTTGTAATAAATTCCTTTCCTTCCAAATTTGTTTCTAATTCATATTCTCCTACATCATAATTATTTATTTCTTCTATTTGTTCAGCTGTAATAAGATTATAATATTTTTCATCAAAAATAATATTTTGAATTGTTATTTTATTTCCTAATTCTATTACTAAATTTTTAGCAATATGCGTAATTTCGAGATTACATTCTTTTTTTGTTTCATTATTACTAGCATCTTTTACAATAACTTCAACTATATATTTACCAATATTTTTTAAATCAACATTTCCAATTTCTTGATATTCTATTGTCATTTCACTTTTATCTTCTTTTGATTCTATAAAATCTTCTGGATTTATTTCATAACCTATTGGTTTTTCAATATCTTTAAACTTTACTTCTGGTGGTGTAGTATCTTGTATTTTTAAAGTAGTCTCATAGGTTTTATTTTTATATTTTATTTCTATTTTATATTCTCCTGTTTTACTAAAATCTATAGTTGACATATCGGTAATAAAACTTGAATTTTTTGCATATATTTTGTTTCCTACAAATTCTTCAATTTTTACCTCATTTTTTCCTAATTCTATACAGATTTCTTTTTTTATTATTTCACTAAAAAAAACTATGTAAATAATTACTAGAGCGATAATAATAAATATAAAAAAGCTAATTAATGGTATAAGTATTTTTTTATTTATTTTTAAAATTTTTTTCTCTGTATTTTTATCTTTTTTACTATGCTTTCCTGTATTTTTCTTTTCTTGATTATCTTTTTCCATAAAAATACTCTCCTTTTTTAATATTTATTAAAAAATTATATCATACCATTAAAAATTATTCCACCCTAATTTTTCCTTTTTATGTGAATAATAAAAATTTTTTTAGCATATAAATTGAATAAATATTTAAAATAGGAGAAACTATGAACGAAACATTTAAAATTAATGTGTATTTTGATGAAAAGGGTGAAGAAATAGAAAATTTAATATCTCGTTTTTTATCAAGCATAGAAAGGAGAAAAAATGCTTGATAAAATAAAAACAGAAATTTATATGGTTGCAATTTATATAAGATTATCAAAGGAAGATGTAGATAGAGGCTATGATGAAAGTGAAAGTATAAAAAATCAAAGAGATTTATTAACAGAGTATGTAAGAAAGCTTGGTTGGAAATATAATTTAGTAGACATATATATTGACCAAGGATTTACAGGAACAAATTTCAACAGGCCAGGATTTCAAAGGATGATAAAAGATATTAAACTAGGAAGAATAAATATGGTTGTAACAAAAGACTTATCTCGTTTAGGTCGTGATTACATAGAAACTGGAGAATATATAGAAAAATGGTTTCCAGAAAATAATGTTAGATATGTTTCCGTAACAGATGGAATAGATACATTTGCTACAAACAATGGTAATAATGATATAGCACCTTTTAAATCAATATTAAATGATATGTATTCAAAAGATTTGTCAAAGAAAATTAGGACAGCCCTACATACTATGCAAAAACAAGGAAAGTGGGTAGGAGGAAAAACTGCAATAGGATATAT
>CANPZT010000101.1 GCA_947589135.1 uncultured Clostridia bacterium
CACTTGTTCTATCATAAATAGCATTTGCTACGTCACTTGCTTCTGCTCTTGTTGGTAGTGGATTGTGTGTCATTGACTCAAGCATTTGAGTAGCTGTTATTGCTGGTTTATTAGCTTTATTTGATAATTTAATAAATCTTTTTTGCATTACAGGTGGTTCTGTAAAATCTGTTTCTGTTGCCATATCTCCACGAGCAATCATTTGAACATCTGCATTTTTAACAATTTCTTCCATATGTTCTAGACCTTCAATATTTTCTACTTTTGTAACGATCTTTATATCTTTTCCACCATTTTCATCTAATACTTTTCTTACTTGGTCAATATCATCTTTATTTCTTGTAAATGACATTGCAACATAATCATAATTATGTTCGCATGCAGTTTTTAAATCTGCAATATCTTTTTCTTTTAAAGCTGGTAATTTAACAGGTGTTCCTGGTAAATTAATTGTTTTTCTACTTCCTAATCCATTTCCATGAACTACTGTACAAACAATATCTTTTCCATCAATTTCATCTACAACTAGTTCAATTGCACCATCATCAATTAATACTTTTGCTCCAACTTTAATATCTTGATATAAATTTTTATAAGATACTGATACTTTATCTTTGTCTCCTATAATATCTTCATTTACTAATGTGAATTTTTGACCATCTTCTAACATGATTTTGTCATTTTTACCTGTTACTAACATACCTGTTCTAATTTCTGGTCCTTGCATATCTAAAAGTAATGCTACTGGAATATCTAATTCTTCTCTTAATCTAAGAATTGTTTCTGTTTTTTCAGATTGTTCATCCCAGCTTCCATGAGAATAATTAATTCTTGTAACATTCAATCCTGCTTTAAATAATTCTTCTAATTTATTTTCACTTGCAGGTCCTATTGTTCCTACTATTTTCGTCTTTCTTAATTCTTTCATCTTTTATCTCCCCCTTAACAACATTTTTTATTATAACATATTATATTTACAAAATTCAACTTTTTTTACAAAATTTGTCGAATATTTTTATAAAATTTTAATCTATATAATAAAAAGCAGAAAAAATGTTATTTTTTACCTTTTCTGCTTTTAATTTATATTCATTTTTTTACATTACTCTTTTATATAAATACTTGGATCTACTTGTATAGAATCTTTTAATATTTCAAAATGTAGATGTGGTTCGTCAGCACTTTCAAATATTGCTGTGTTCCCAATAGTTCCTAAGCTTTGCCCTTTTTCAACTTTTTCACCCTCTACTACAAATTCAGATGTTAATAAATTTGCATACACTGTTTGAAAACCGTTTTCATGTTCTACAACAATTGTAAGACCATATCTAGGATCATTTTTTATAGACTTTATAGTTCCCGCTTCTGCTGATTTTACTACTGTTGTTTTATCTGCTTTTATATCTATTCCCATATGTGTTGTCCATTCTTCTAATGTTGAAGAATATATTAAATTATCTTTTGCATATTCTTTTACAATTTCTCCTTCAACTGGTTTTTGAAATTCTAATTCTTTTTTGTTTTCTTCTGTTTTTTCTATAGTATTAGAATTTGTTTGAGCTGTATTTGCTATATTATTTGTATTAGTTGCATTTCTAGTATTAGTTGTATTAGCTTTTGTATTAGCTTTTGTATTAGTTTTAGTATTATTAGTACTTATTTGATTTAATGTATTTTTATCAATTTCATTTTTTGCTTCTTCTACTGATTTACCAATTTCCGTACTAACGCTAGTTGAATTACCTGTTGTATTTCCTGTTTCGTTTTCTGTTGTATTTCCTGCAATCTTTGCCATTTGTTCTAGTGTCATTGTTCCTTCTCTAACATCATCATTTAAACTTTTGCTATACATTAATAAACCTATAACAATAATAGCAAGAATGGTTACACCTATACCACTATACATTATTATTTTATCACTTACTGATTTGTTCTTATCATTTTTTCTTAATTCCCTTCTCATATAATCCTCCTTTAATTATTTGTTAGTAAAAGTATTTCCTATTTTTAGAAGATTATACATTTATAAAGAATTTATCTCTTTTATTTCAACTCCAATATAAAAATGTTTAATAATTTCTTCATAATTATTGCCTTGTTTTGCCATAGTGTCAGCTCCTGTTTGACTCATTCCAACACCATGTCCATAACCTTTTACAGAAAATATAATTCTACCATTTTCTTTTTTTATTTCAAAATTAGTTGATTTTAAACCTAGCAATGTTCTTGTTTCTACTCCTGATAATTCATGATTTCCAAATCTAATTGTTTTTACTCTATTGCTATCTGTATATTCTAAAATTTTAATTTGTTCATCATTATTAAAATCAATTTGTATATCTAAGTACTTTTCTTTTAATTTATTTATTAACTCTTGTTGTGATAGATTTACTTCTGAACTATATTGAGTATATCCTTCTTCTCCTGCTGTTTGTACTACTTGCAAATATGGATATCCAGAACCACCCCATACATTTACTGGTAATTCTGTTGTTCCTCCACTATTTGCGTGAAAAAAAGCATTAATTGGCTGATTATTGTATGTAATAATTTTTCCTTGTGTTTCTCTTACACATTGTTCTATTTTTTGCCAATTAGTTTCTCTTTTACTTTCTTCCCATCTAGCCAATCTATCTTCTTTTGATACCCAAGCTTGACAACAAGTAGAGTCATCACATATATCTGCATTATTATGTTTTGGATTTTGACATTTATATATTGTATAAGTTCTTGCAACAATCGCTTGAGCTTTTAGTGCCTCTAATTCATAATCTGCTGGCATTTCACCTGATACAACATTGCATAAATAATCATCTAATGCAACTTCTTCTACCTCTCCTGTTTTACTATGAAGCAATTTAATTGTTCCATATTTATTATAAGTATATTTTTCTTCTTTATTTTCTTGTGTGTTTTGAGTATTATTTTCAGTATCTTTTGCACTTTCCGTATTCTCAATACTATCAATGTTATTATCTCCAGAAGATGTAGGAATATCCCTTTTTGTTAAAAGTGCTGGAAGAATAAAACAAATAAATAAAAATGCAAAAAAATAGATAAAGATTTTTTTCATATGATCACCTTCTTTTTGTTTACTTTTTATGAACTTAATTGTAGTCTCATATTTTTCAAGATTTTTCTCTCAATTCTTGATACTTGAACTTGTGTAATTCCAAGTATTTTTGCTACTTGTGATTGTGTTTTTTCTTTATAAAATCTTAGCATAATTACTTCTTTATCTCTTTTTTCAAGTCCATCAATTAGTTCTTTTATTGTTATTTGATTTGTAATCATTTCTTCTTCATCTTTATCTGTTGAAATCTGTTCTAATAAACTGATACTATTTCCGTTTTTATGATTTGTATATGTAGCATTTTCAATTGATTCTACATGTGATGTCGCTTCTAATGCTAACGAAATATCTTCTTTGTCTACTTTTAATTCTTTTGATATTTCCTCAATTGTAATTTCTTTTCCTTTTTTTATAAAATATTCTTTTTGTAATTCTTTTATTTTCATACCTAACTCTTTGATACTTCTGCTAATTTTAATTGGTCCATCGTCTCTAATAAATCTTTTAATTTCTCCTATCATATATGGTACTGCATATGTTGATAATTTAACTTCAAAATTTGTATCAAATCTTTTTATTGATTTAATAAAACCCATACATCCTATTTGATATAAATCATCTAATTCGTATCCTCTTCCATTAAATCTCCTTACAATACTCCATATTAGTCCATTATTATTTTCAATTAATTTTTGTAGTTCTTCTTTATTTCCTGTTTGGGCTTCTTTTATCGAATTTATATCGTTCTCGTACATATTACACCCACTTTTCTTTTATCTGTTTGTTAATGTTTCGAACTCTTCTTGTTCGTCTTCTTTTGCTTTTATTACTTTAGACATAGTAATTTTTGTGCCTAAACCAACAATTGATTCTATTTCAATCTTATCCATAAAGCTTTCCATTATAGTAAATCCCATTCCTGACCTTTCTAAGTTTGGCTTTGTTGTGTATAAAGGTTCTTTTGCTATACTTATGTTTTCAATTCCTTTTCCTTGATCTGAAATTTCTATAATAAGTTCATTTTCTTTTATTTTCCCAATTATTTTTACAATTCCTTGCTTGTCATCATAGCCATGAATAATACAATTTGTAACTGCTTCTGAAACGGCAGTTTTTATATCTGCTAATTCTTCAATTGTAGGATCTAATTGAGAAGCAAAAGCAGCTACTGCAATTCTTGCAAATGATTCATTTACTGATTTG
>CANPZT010000102.1 GCA_947589135.1 uncultured Clostridia bacterium
AGGGCTCTCTAATTGGTCCATCACAACTAAGTTCTATTGTTGAACCTTGTGTAAAAGTTCCTGCTGCCATTATAACTTTATCATCATATCCTCCCATATCACTTGGAAATGGAACAACATTTGAATCAATTGGAGACCCTTTTTGGATTCCTTGACAGAATTTTACTAATAATTCTTCTGAACCAAGCTTTATCGTTTGAACAATATCAGCTCTTTTTTCATTATATGTTGGATCTACTTGATACCCTAATCTCTCTAAAATTCTACTTGCAAATATTGCAGTTTTTAAACTACTTGCTACAACACTTGGTGCAAAGAATAACCCTTTTAATAATAATGGATTTTGATTTAGTGATGGTCCAATTTCTTTTCCTATTCCTGGTGATGTTAACCTTTCAGCACATAATTCAATTAAATCTTTTTTTCCAACAACATATGCACCAGATGTAGCAATTCCTGCTCCTAAATTTTTCATTAATGACCCGGACTGCTATATCTGCTCCTACTTCTATTGGTTCTTTATCTTGAACAAATTCTCCATAACAATTATCAACCATAATAATTACTTGTTTATCTATCTCTCTTATAGCTTGAATTACTTTTTCAATTTGTTCTATTGTTAAACTTTTTCTTGTAGAATATCCTCTTGACCTTTGTATTTCTATTAATTTAATACCTTGATTTTTTAATCTTTTTTGTATTTTTTCTATATCAAAATCATTATCAATTAAATCAATTTGTTCATATTTTATTCCAAAAGATTTTAAAGAACTCTTGCTTTCTTCTTTTCCTATACCTATTACTGTTTGAAGAGTATCATAAGGCTCTCCTGTAATACTTAGCATAGTGTCACCAGGGCGTAATAATGCTGATAAAGTAACAGCTAGTGCATGTGTACCTGATATTAATTGAGTTCTAACTAAACTATCTTCTGCTTTAAATATTTTGCTATATATTTCTTCTATTTTGTTTCTTCCTGCTTCATCTATTCCATAACCAGTAGAAGAAGATAAATGTGTTTCTTGTAAATTACATCTTTGAAATGCATCTAATACTTTTTTGCTATTTGTTTCACATATCTTTTGAATATTTTCAAGTATCGGTTTTATTTCATTTTCTACATCTTCTGCTAATTGTAATAACTCTCTTTCCATTTTTTCTCCCTATCTTTCTTAATTACTATTACTATTTTACTATATATTTTTATATTGAGCAAGAGTAACTAATCATAAGCATATTCTGATTATTCGACAAAAAACATCAAGAAAAATGAGACAATTGAGGCCTGTCCCCATTGTCTCAAAATATGTTTTCTAAACTAAATTTATATTTTTCTTCAATGTGTTTTAGCATAAAAGTACTTTTATCTAGCTCACTTATTGCTTCTGGATATTCGCTTGTTTCTACAAAGCTTTTTAACCCTATAATATCGTTTTCTACTTTTTCTAGTTCATCATGTTCAATATAATATGCTAGTTTGTCATGTTTTGATTTCCATATTTCTTCTAACTCTTCTATTTTATTTTTTGCACTATTTTCATCTATTTCTTTTTCTTCTTTATCAAGTTCTGATTTTACTTCAGCTAATTTATTTGATAGTTCTGAAATTGATTCGGTCGTGTATTTTTGTGTTATAACATTTCCTATTATAATTGCTATAACAATAATTATACTAATTATTGTTTCTTTTCCCATAGTTAATCTCATTCCCTTCCTCGCTTTACTAACATTATATTTACGAATTTTTCGAAATTTTTGAAATTTGCAAAATTTGCGAAATTTGGAAAATTTGCGAAATTCACAAAATTTAATTTTTTAAATTTAAGCTCCTTTGCTTTCTTTCTTTTGGCAAAATATTTGTCCTTTTCCATCTAATGTTACAACAAGTGCTTCTTCTGGAGTCATATTAAATTTCTCTACTTGTTTTTTTAGCCATGCATAATTTTTTCCAATAATTTGCAAATTTTTATACATTATTTTTCCATCAATTACTAAGTCATATGGTATTCCCTCATATTCTGGAGTTATATTAAAGTCCTCTGGTATTGTGGTCCTTTTTTCAGGCTTTTGTATAACAGTTACTTGTCCACTTGTTTCTAATATTGCATATTCTACATCTCCTAAATGAAATACATTGTTTCCTCTTAATCTTTCTTGTAATTCATTAATTGTAAATCTCTCTTTTTTTAATGCTTTTTCATTAATCTTTCCTCTATAAATTAAAATACTTGGTTTACCACAAATAACTTCTCTTGCTTTTAAATTTTTTATATTAATAACTGAAATAAGTAAATGCATTACTAAAAGTCCCAAAATTGGTATAATTCCATTAAATATTGGTATTCCTGTTTCTGTCATTGGGATAGATGCCAAATCTGCTATCATTATTGATATTGCTAGTTCAAATGGTTGTAATTGCCCTATTTCTCTCTTTCCCATTAGTCTCATTACTATTAATACAATAATATATAATATTATTGCTCTAAAAAATGTAATTAACATGTTTGCACCTCTTTAAAAAATTTTAAAATTTTTTCTTATTTTTAACAGATATTGACTTTTTTATACTAAAATTTTTGAATAATTATTTTATTTTTGTGAATAATAAAATTAGAACCTTTGAAAAAATACATTATGAATCGAAAAACGAAATAACTAAGGAGGTTAGACTTATGTCAGAAGCTCAAGGAAATCAAACAAAAAGCGGAACATCTACTGTATGGCAAATAATAGGAAGATTAGTTGCAGCTGCAGTAGTTTTAGCAATTACCGCATTTTTTACACCTGGATTTACAATCAATAGTTTTTGGACTTTAGCAATAGCTGCTGTCGTCCTAACTGTTATAGATTATTTAGTAATCAAATTTACTGGCTTACATGCTAGTCCATTTGGTAAAGGATTTGTAGGATTTGCATTAGCAGCTATTATTTTATATGTAACTCAATTTTTCGTAGCAGGATATTCTATTTCTTGGATTGCTGCTATTATTGGTGCATTAATCTATGGTGTAGTTGATTACTTTATACCTGGAAATCAACAAATGTAACATATCTTTTAGATATATTGTTATTTCCACTCAAAAATATCCAAACGATAAGTTTTCGCTTGGATATTTTTGATTTTATTAAGTTTTCTCTACAATCTCATTTTGATTTTTATAAATACTATTTGCTTTTACAACTCCTCTTACAGAAGATAGTGGATAAATATTTGTATTTTTTCCTATTACAGTTCCTGGATTTAAAATACTACCACAACCTACTTCTACATTATCGCCAATCATAGCTCCAAATTTTTTTAAACCTGTTTCTATTTTTTCATTTTTGTTTTTTACAATAACTAGCTTTTTATCTGATTTTACATTAGAAGTAATGGAACCTGCTCCCATATGGGACTTGTAACCTAAAATTGAATCTCCTACATAATTATAATGTGGTACTTGCACTTTATTAAATAAAATAACATTTTTCAATTCTGTAGAATTTCCAACAACTGCTCCATTTCCTATAATAGCATTTCCTCTTATAAAAGCACAATGTCTAATTTCTGCATCTTCCCCAATAATTACTGGCCCATTAATATACGCTGTTGGTGCTACTTTTGCTGTTTTGGCAATCCATACATTTTCTGATTTTTTTTCATATAAATTAAGGTCTAGTGTATTCCCTAATTTTACTATAAAATCACTTATTTTAGGTAAGATCTCCCATGGATAAGTTGCAGTTTCTAATAACTCTTTTGCTATTGTTTCTTCTAAATTATATAGACTTGATATTTTACATTCTTCCATCTTTCTTCTCTCTTTCTTCTCTCTTTTTGTGACAAAGAAGTCAAGGCTTTTGTCACACCAATTATATATAATATTATTATAACTAATAAATTTATTTAATTATGAATGCTAGTGAAATTATATTACAAATTATTTAATTAGCAAATGGGAGAATCTCAAACTTGCTTTGAGAGGGGCCTATTTGTTAATTTTATAATTTGTTTATAATGTAACGTAGCCAAAAAATCAAATAAATTTATTAGTTATAATTAAGTAAAATATTTGCTAAAAACGTGACAAAAGGTTTAAAAAGACCCGCACCTTTTGACACTTTTGTCTTTCCCAATATTTTTCATATAATTCTTTTGCTGTCTTTGGACTATCTACACCATCCTTATTTTTTACAGGTGCAAAGTCATCTTCTCTTTTTCCTCTTAAAATAGCAATATCATCAAAAAATTCAAAACTATCAAAAATAAAAGATTCAAATTTATATGAATTAGG
>CANPZT010000103.1 GCA_947589135.1 uncultured Clostridia bacterium
TAACATTCCTCTAACAAATTTTGTTCCAAACTCTGGTACTCCAATGCTTCCTACCTCTGAGTGAATTTGTTCTTTTGTTACACCTAATGCTTCTGTAGAACTAAATATTGACATTGTTTCTTTATCATCTAATGGTACTTTTGTTGGGTCTTTTCCTGTAATGTCTTGTAACATACGAATCATTGTTGGATCATCATGTCCTAAAATGTCTAACTTTAATAAATTTTGGTCAATTGAGTGATAGTCAAAATGTGTAGTTATGATATCTGAATTTGGATCATCTGCTGGGTGTTGTACTGGACAAAATTCATATATTTCTCTTCCTTTTGGTACAACAATAATTCCCCCTGGGTGTTGTCCTGTTGTTCTTTTAATTCCAGTACATCCAGTAGCTATTCTTTGTGTTTCTGCTCTATTAATCGGAATATTTCTTTCTTCATAATATTTTTTTACATAACCATAAGCAGTTTTATCTGCTATTGTTCCTATTGTTCCAGCTTTAAATGTTGTTCCTTTTCCGAATATTACTTCTGTATATTTATGTGCTTTTGCTTGATATTCTCCTGAGAAATTCAAGTCTATATCAGGCTCTTTATCTCCATTAAAACCTAAAAATGTTTCAAAAGGTATGTCCATTCCATCTTTATCTAAACTATGTCCACATTTTGGACATAATTTATCTGGTAAGTCAAATCCGTTTTTATAACCATAATCTGTGAAATCTGAAAATTTACAATTAGGACATCTATAATGTGCAGGTAAAGAATTTACTTCTGTAATTCCTGTCATATTTGCAACAAAAGATGAACCAACAGATCCTCTGGAACCTACTATATATCCATCTTCATTAGATTTCCATACTAATTTCTGTGCTATTATGTACATAACTGAAAATCCATTTTTTATAATAGAGTCCAACTCTTTGTCTAATCTTGTTTGCACGATTTCTGGTAATGGGTCTCCATACAATTCATGTGCTTTTGAATAAGCTATGTCTTTAATTGTTTGTTCACATCCTGGAATATGTGGTGGACATTTTTCTGGCGAAATTGGGCTTATTCTATCACACATATCTGAAATCTTATTAGTATTTGTTACAACAACTTCATATGCCTTTTCTTCTCCTAAATAGCTAAATTCTTCAAGCATCTCTTCTGTTGTTCTTAAATATAATGGTGCTTGATTATCTGCATCTTCATACCCTTGTCCCGCTTCTAAAATTCTCCTATATATTTCATCTTGTGGATCCATAAAATGGACATCACAAGTTGCAACTACTGGTTTATTTAACTTTTCTCCGAAGCGCTACAATTTTTCTGTTAATATCACGCAAAGCTTCTTCATCTTTTACAATTTCATTACGCACTAAAAATTGATTATTTCCTATTGGCTGAATTTCTAAATAATCATAATCATTTGCAATTTCTTCAATTTCTTCATCTGGTCTACCAAGTTCAATTGCTTGATATAGTTCTCCTGCTTCACATGCACTTCCTAACATAAGTCCTTCTGAATATTTTTTATATAAACTTTTTAAAATTCTTGGCTTACGATAAAAATAATCTAAATGAGAATAAGAAACTAATTTATATAAATTTCTTAACCCTACATAGTTTTTAGCTAAAATGATGGCATGATATGTTTTTAGTTTTTTATATGCTTCTTTTCTTGTTTCTTCTGTACTACTTACTTGTTCAATATCTTCTACTTTTTTAGCTCCTCGTTTTTTTAACATATCCATCATTACACGAAATACTTTTACTGTTGTATCAACATCATCTAATGCACGATGTGCTACTTCTACTTTAATTCCTAAGTTTTCTGCAATTTTTCCTAATTTATATTTTTTATAATCTGGAAATAAATCTTTTGCTAAACTTAAAGTATCAATATATGTATAGTCGAATTCATATCCCAATGCTTTTGCATTTTGTTTTAAAAATCCTATATCAAATGGTGCATTATGAGCAACCAAAACAGACCCTTCAATAAATTCTAAAATTTTAGGGAACACTTTGTCTATTGTTTCTGCATCTGCAACCATTTCATCTGTTATATTAGTTACTTCTGATACTCTTTGTGGTATGTGTTTTTCTGGGTTTACAAATGTACTAAATTCGTCTATTACTTCTCCATCTTTTACTTTCATAATTCCAACTTCAGTTATTTTTTCTGTTGTAGCTGAAAATCCTGTTGTTTCTAAGTCTAAAACGCAATAAGTTGTATCAATATCTTGGCCTTTTCCGTTTGTTACAATTGCATTTTTATCTGGTGCTAAATAGGCTTCTACTCCATAAATTACTTTCATATCTGGGTTATCATAACCTAATAATTTATGTGCTTCTGGAAATGCTTGTACTACACCATGGTCTGTAATTGCAATTGATTTCATTCCCCATTTCATTGCTCTTTTTATTAAGTCAGTTGCTGATGTCATAGCATCCATTTGGCTCATTTGTGTATGCATATGCAATTCTACTCTTTTTACTTCGCTATTGTCTTGTCGAGTTTGTTTTTTAATTCCTTCTGTTTCTATTATTGTATTTGCCATTACTGTTAATTCATTTGAAAATGTATCCATTTGCGCCGTTCCTGATAATTTAATTCCTTTTGCTTTTTGAATCCTTTTCATTATTTTTTTCGCTTTATCTTTTTCTAAAAAAGCTTTACATGTAATTGTACTCGTTCCGTCATATAAATCAAAACTAAATAAAGTTTTTCCTGATTTTAGCGTTCTATCTTCTGAATACAATACCTCTCCTTGTAATGCTACCTTTCCATCTTCAACTCCTAAATCTTGTATTTTAACTAATGGCTCTGTAATATTTTGTGAAGCTCCTAAAATTAATGGAGTATCTTCTATTTCCTCTTCATCTGGTAATTCTGGTACATCTGTATTTGTTTCTATAATTGTATTTGCTATTATTGTTACATCTCCTGCATAAGTATCTAACCCTGCTTTTCCAATTAATTTTATTGCTTGTGCGTTTTTTATTTTTTCTACAATACTTTCCCCTTCTGCTAAATCTTTTGCAAATGACTTACATGTAATTATACCTGTTCCATCATATAATTCTAATATAATCATTCCTTTTCCGGATTTTGTTTCTCGTACTTCTACTGTTACTACTCTTCCTTCTAGTGTAACTCTACCAACATCTGAACTAATATCTTTTATTTTAATAAGTTTTTCTTTTGCTTTTGATGGTTTTCCCATAATGTATTCTTTTATTTCTGTTTCTTCATGTTCAATTAATGTATTTTCATGATATTCACCATCTATTTGTGGTATATATCCTTCTAGGTCTGTTGGTGGCATATAGTTAGCGTCATTATATTCGGGAACTTCTATTTCTTGTATTTGCTTAAGTTGATTATTTTCTTCAATTTTTGCAATAATTTGCTCTTCTTCTCTTTTTAAATTGTTTTTAATTTTTTCGATTTCTTCTTTTGATATTTCTTCTATTAATTCAATCTTATAGTCTATTCCAAATAAATTTTTTAGAACTTTTGCTAATTCAATATCTGTCTTTTTTGCTTTTAAAAATTCTGCACCTTTAATATGCATTTTAACTAAAATTTGTTTTTCTTTTACTTCTATGTCACTTTTTAATAATAGCATTGGTTTTGTTAGTGGATATTTATGTGCCATATATGCTATTATATTTTTCCATTATTTTTATATCAATATTTTCAAATCTAAATCTCTCTTTTAAAAATTTTTCAAAATACCATATTTCTTTTATTTCTATATATTCGTCAAAATAAAGCTCTACTTGTAGTGTATTATTTTTTTTTACTACGTTTAAAGCTGTTATTTCTGCATATTTTATATTTGAACTTGTTTTATAATCACTAAATATTTCTCCTACTTTTTTTGATTTATTAGACATCCTTTATTCTCTCCTTCTGTGTTTAAAATTGTATCACATTTTCTTTTAATAAAAAAGCGAACAGAATAAATAATTTTTTATTTTTAAAGTTCAATACAAATAGTCTTATATTTATTTTTAAATTGTAACACATTTTTATTTTTTTCATATGATATACCATACAAATGAAACAACAAAAGAGAAACATATTTCTTAAACGGAAGGGGGTCTAGACTATGCCAGAGAATAGAGGATGTGGTGGATTCGGATTTGGTGATGATTGTTGCTGGATTATAATCCTTATCTTATTAATCTGTTGTTGTTGTGGTGGTAATAGAGGAGGTTGTTGCTAAT
>CANPZT010000104.1 GCA_947589135.1 uncultured Clostridia bacterium
TAAGGAAAGTATCAATATACCTATTAATACACTTGCTGCCATAATCAATGCTTTTGATGCATTTTCCATATTCTTTGCTCCTATTATTCAATTTTACCATTAAATTCAAAATTTAATTCTATAATTCTACCTGTTTCATCATTATATTTTGTTTCTGATTCTATACAATCAAAATGTGCTCTTTTAAATTGTACATATTCATAATATGTACAAATATCTGCATAGATTCCCTGGTTTTCTCCAATGCTACTTTGTAGTTCTGTAAAATTTATATCATCACCTGTACATCTTTTATAAAGTCTTTCTGCTTTTTCTTTATCATCCTCTGATGGATAAAACAAGTTTGAAATTCCTGCCACTAAATTATTTATTCCTGATGAACCTCCATAGTTGTCTTCAATATTTTCAATTTTTAAATTTATTTTATTATAAAATGTATTAGATGTTGAACTATTTAATGTAAAATTATTATCATCGTCCAAAATACTATTAAATAATCTTTTCTCTTCATCATAAGTAAACTTTTCAAGATATGTATTATTATTTCCAAAAGAAAGATTTACTGTCATTGGTTGATATTTAAAATTTTGTCCTTCATCAGTTCCAGTAGCTGCTTCTGATTTTCTTCTGTTATAATCTACTACTCTACTCAATAAAGAATATAAATCACTACCTCTTACATCTTTTCTAATGTATGTTTCATATTGATTATTAAATTCTAACACCTGAGCTTCTCTTGTATTTTGCACTTTTGTATCTTGATAGTTAGATAGACTATTAAACATTAAAATTAATGCTCCTATAATTATTATTGCAATTAATACACTACCAGCTATAATCAGTGCTTTTGATGCATTTTCCATTAATAATCCTCCTTTAGCTTCTATTTCATTGTCATCATTGTTTTGAAAGAAGAAGACATAGCTGTTAATCCTACAAATACTAATGGAATAATTAAATATCCAACAAACATACATATCATCGGTGCAAATCCTATTGCTTTACCTATCATTCCTTTTCTGCTAATTAATCTTTCATTAGATTCTTTTCTTTTTTCTTGATAATATTCTCTCTCTGAGTCCAATTCATCAAATGCATCTTTAATTGGAATTTTTTCAACTGCTGCTTGCAAACTCTCTATAATTCTAATTAATTGCATATAAGATACTTCTTCTTTCATTTCTTCTAATGCTTCCCAAGCTCCTGCTTCATAGTTATTTAAACATTTTGTAATTGGTGCTTTAAATATATTTGAATATCTTTCCAACCATTCTAGTATAATTTCTACATTTACTCTTTCAATTTTCATTAGCATTAATATGATAGTTTGGAATTGCATTACTTCATCTTCCATTTCTAGTTGTCTCATTTTTACTTGGAACATTAATATCCATATAGGTGACATATAAGCAATTACCATAAATACAAATGCTAGTAATATTTCAAACCATTGCATATATTCACTATTAACAATTTTTAATTTTTTGTTGATTCTTTCTACTGCTTTTTCTATTTCACCAGTTTCTGCTTCTTCGTAAAATTTAGATTTTTCAACTGCTCTTTGTATATCCTCTTCAGTTGTATTTAGTTTTCCTCTAAACATGTCCAAAAAAACATTATCTTGTTCAGTTATTTCCATCGCTTTTTTTTCATCTTTTTCTGAAAGATCTCCGTATAATATCATAATCTGTTGTTGGTTCTGTATATACATAATTTATAGCTATTGTATGTAATTGTGAAAATATTATAATAGATGCTACAAATGTAACAATTGCAAGTGAAATTCTATTAATATATAACCATTCCATTTTTAATGGAGATGCTGCATCTTTTAACATTTGAGTTGTTTTTCTATATTCTTTTGTCCCTTCTTTAGGAATAAATAAATCTACAATTTTTTTAACTAATTTTTTCTTATATAATTTTTCTTGCCATGGGTTTTCTGTGTTTTTAGTGTTGATTCCTGTTGAACCATTATCTTTTAATTTTCTTACTAATATATAAGATACAAAAGTAATCAATAAAATAAGTATTTGAACAATCATACCAGGTTTACCCATATACCAACTTGATGTAAATGAAAAGTTTGATACTGCCCAGTTCTTTAATGGTTCTAATAGCAAAATTGGTGTAATAGATATTATTGATAAACTTTGAAATACATAATTTAGTTTATCTCTTTTAAGTATTTCTAATTGCATTTCTTGTGTAATATTATTAACGTTTTTTAAATATAGTGACGCTCCATTTATTTTTCTGTCACCAAATTCTTTTGTTAAATATGATACTCCTGCAAATTCTTTTAAAAAGCTATTTGGTGCTATATCATAGTATTTTTCTAATTCTGTTTCAGGGTCGTCTGAAATTAATACTTCATATATTTTTTCTCCTTGACTAGATATGTTTTTCTCATCATCTTGAGATACTTGATAAATTGCTTCCTCTACCATATTAAATTCATGATATGCGTGTCTTATTTCAGAAAAAAATTCAATCTGTTCTTTTAATAAATTGTTGTCAATTTTATCAACTGATCCATCCATCAATGTGTCTATCATAAACACTTCAAATATTAATAAAATAAACATTAATAGATAATTTGAACTTGTAATTACAATTGTTACAATCATTATTAGTGCTATAATAGCAAGTGCTTTTGTAAGTATTTTGGCCGTATCATTTCTAGTTTTATATTCGTCATCTATATTAATAATTTCTAATCTTCTTCTTAGTTTTAATACATATCTTTTTAAAAATGGTATTTTTATATATGTAAGGTAAAGTTTCTGAAATAGGATTTCTATTGAAAATTTATTTTCTTTTGTACCTTGTTGTAATTTTTGAATTTTTTTGTACTCAGATTTTTGCATTTTCTTTGATAAGATTACATATCCTATAACTATTAATATGAAAGCTAATGCTGATCCACCCATTATATAAAATAATATATTATTATCCACTTACTTTAGCACCTCCTTACTTTTTAGTTATACTGTTTCTTTTTTTCTCACATTTCCCCAATGTTTTTCTACAAATTTATCAAATGCTTCCAAATCTGTTTCATCCATATTATTTCTCATTTCTTTAATATTCTTATCTGTTATTGGATTTGTTATAATATATTCTCCATCAACATATTCTAATATATTTCTATGTCTATATAATTGTCTATCTGTAACCTTTGTAAAGTAATGAGTTGCATTGTCAAAAAATTTGTCGAATTTTCCTTCTAATGTTTTTTCATTTCTATGGTCAAATGTATATTCATTTTTATCTTCTACTGGTATACATTCTGTTATTCTTTCTACATACCTTTTTCCTTTAAAGTCTTTTGTTAAGTGTATATCAAAATTCAATACTTGTACAACTTGTTCTTCTGCTGTTTTTTCGTTTGTAAATACTCCGTGTTCTTAACATTGAGTTACGAAGTGCTGTTACTAAGTTTGGAAATGTTTTTGCATGGTGCGTAAATAATGTAAACTTAGATGCAACTTGGGCTGCTTGTATCATCCAAGATGCTACAGGGTCTGTTGCAACCTCTCCAATGATATTAACAGAACCATCTGTTTTCTTCTGAACGTCTAAACCTTCTTGTCCAGAAATAGTATCTGTTTCACGAAATGTTAAAATGTTTCTTGTTGGATAAATTCTTCTTAAGTGAAGCTCGAATGCTGTTTCTTGAACACGTATATTCATTGTTTCATAAATATTTTCTATCATTCCCATAAGCATTGTTGTTTTACCACAACCTTGCTCTCCTGTGATTGATATAATTCTTGCTCCTTTTACTAAGTATTTTAATAATTCTATTGATTCATCGCTTCCTTGTTCTCCTTTAAACCATTGTTCTAGTGTTGAACGCTTTACGTCGAATTTTCTTACAAAGAATGCCCATGTTTCTGAGAAGCTTGGTCTTACAACAACAACACGAGAACCATCTTTCATTTCATTAATTTTATATCCATTTGTGTCTGATAATTGACCTGGATTGTTGTATTTATAAATATTTTGACATACTCTTTTCAATTCTGCTTCTGTTCCAAATGATAAAAATGCTAATCTAATAGATTTACCTTGGAAAAATATCCATATACTATCACAAGCTCTTGGAACTTTATGTTCTGCAATTTGGTCTAAATAATCTCCATCTGTTTGTGCTACTTGGCTTAAAAAGCTTTCTGGTAAT
>CANPZT010000105.1 GCA_947589135.1 uncultured Clostridia bacterium
TACTTTTTTATATCTGCGTAAGCGACCAAACGGAGCATAGCGAAGTGCGATTTGGAGCAACTTTCATATTATTTTTGCTATGGAAGTTGCGACACCAAAGATATAAAAAATATATTATTAATTGACTTATTATCTAATACTTTTATTTGTTAATTATAGAATTTGTTTATAATGTAGCGTAGCCGAAATATTAAATCAATTTATTATATACAATTGAATTTTAACTATTATAATTCATCAATGTGTCAAAAAGACCCGAACTCTTTGGCACAAAAATTCTTTTACATCTTTTAGTATTTTTCCTTCATCTGTTGTTCCAATTTCTAATGTTATTCTTGGTTTTATTCCTGCTGAAAATTTTATTTTATTTCCATATTTTTTTACTAATTCTGCAATATCTAGTTTTAATTCATTTTTTTCAAATGCAAATACAACTGCTGTTTTTTTGCTTGCTATTTTAGATATCTCCATTTGCTTACTTAAATATTTAATTCTTGCAATTTCAATTAGATTTTCTACTTCTTTTGGCATATTTCCAAATCTATCTATTATTTCATCAATTATATTTTGTATATCTTCTTCATTTCTACATAAAGCAATACTTTGGTAGATTTCTATTTTTTGATTAGCATCTGATATATATTCATCAGGAATATAACTTGTAACATCTAAGACTATTTGAACCTCAGATTCTTCTTTAATTTCTATTCCCTTCATTTCTTTTACTACTTCATCTAATAAATTGCAATAAGTATCATACCCTACTTGTTCTAAATGTCCTGATTGAATTTCTCCGAAGAAGGCTCCCTGCTCCACGAATTTCTAAATCTCTCATTGCTATTTTAAATCCTGAACCAAATTCTGTAAATTCTTTTATGGCTTTTAATCTTTTATCTGCTACTTCTGTTAACATTTTGTCCTTTTTATAAGTAATATATGCATAAGCTTGCCTATCTGACCTTCCTACTCTTCCCCTGATTTGATATAGCTGTGCTAATCCCATTCTATCGGCATTTTCTACAATAATAGTGTTAGCATTTGGAATATCAATACCTGATTCTAAAATAGTTGTACATACTAATACATTAGAATTTCCTTCTATAAAATCTTTCATAATTTCTTCTATTTTATTTCCTGTCATTTGTCCATGTGCATAAACAACATTTGCTTCAGGCACTAAATTTGATATCATATCAGCTTTTCTTTGGATTCCCTCTACATTGTTAAATAAGTAAAATACCTGTCCTTCTCTTTCTAATTCTTTAGTAATTGCTTCTCTTATAACTTCCTCATCATATTCTAATACATAAGTTTGAACAGGTCTTCTATTATGTGGTGGTTCATAAATAACAGACATATCTCGAATTCCTACTATTGACATATGCATTGTTCTTGGAATTGGAGTTGCTGTCATTGTTAGTACATCTACATTTGTTTTTAGTTGTTTTATTCTTTCTTTATCTTTTACTCCAAAACGATGTTCTTCATCAATAATTAATAGCCCCAAATCTTTAAACTCAACATCTTTACTTAAAATTCTATGAGTTCCAATTATAACATCTACTTCACCTAATTTTAGCTTTTTAATAACTTCTTCTTGATATTTTTTGCTTTTGAAACGATTTAAAATTTCTACTTTAATTGGAAACTCTTTCATTCTTTCTTTAAATTCTTGATATTGTTGTTCAGCAAGAACTGTTGTTGGTGCTAAATAAGCTACTTGTTTTTGGTCCATTACTGCTTTGAAAGCTGCTCTTAGTGCTACTTCTGTTTTACCATATCCTACATCACCACAAAGCAATCTATCCATAGGCTTAATAGATTCCATATCTTTTTTTACTTCTTCAATACATCTTAATTGGTCCTCTGTTTCTTGGTAAGGAAATTTTGCTTCAAACTCATTTTGCCATGGTGTATCTTTACTAAAACTAAATCCCTGTACTTTTTCTCTTTTTGCATATAATTCAATTAACTCTCTTGCTACCTCACGTAAGTTATTTTTTACTTTTGCTTTTGTATTTTCCCATTCTTTACTTCCTAATCGATTAATTTTTGGCTGGATAGTATCTCCACCAATATATTTTCTAATTGCATCTAAATCATTTGTAGGAATATATAATATATCATCATCTTTATATTTAATTTTTATATAATCTTTAATTGTTCCATCTGCTTTAATAGTATTTACTCCAATATAAATACCTATTCCATATTTTTTGTGTACAACATAATCTCCAACCTTTAAGTCAGCAAAAACTACTTTTTCTCCTTCTTTAAAAGCTTGATGAGTTACTCTTCTTTTTCTTTTTTCTCCATCTATTAAGTCATTTGCTACAATTACTAATTGATTTAAATCATGATTTTCAAATCCAGTTGATAATTTACCAATACTAATAGTAACAATATTTTCTGCTGATTTTACAATAATTGTCTGATTTAAATTTTCTTCTATTTTACAAAAGATTTCTTGTTCTTCTAAAAGCTTTTGTATTTTTTTTGCCTTTTCTTTTGAATCTACTAAAATTGTAATTTTTTTCTTTTCTTTTGTTGCTAATTTAATATCTGAAAATAAGTTTTCTATCTCACTTTTATAATAATTTATTTCTCTATAATAAAATGTATATTTTTGCGCTGATACTTTTAAATTAGAATCTTGTTTTGCTATATACACAATTTGCATTTTTTGTAGTTGCTCTTCAATTTCTTCATAATTTGAAAAATTAGATATTACTTGTGGTACTATTTTTTCCTTTTCTAAAAGAGCTTTTATCAAATTTTTATGGTCTATCTCTATATTAGTAGCTCTTTGCTTTATTTTATTAATTTCATCTAAAAAAATACAATAATTGCTTTCTATATAATCTAAAATTGTTTCTTGATTTTCATAAAAGCAATCAAAATATTTGTCAATTTTACTTATATAATTTCCTGCCTTAATTTCTTCTATATCTTCTTGTATCATTTGTTGATTTTTATGTGTTTTAAATTGTGCCAATATCTTTTTACATGTCTCCTCTATATTGTTTTCCAAAATATATTCATGTGCAGGATAAATATTAGCTTTTTCTAAAGTATTTATTGATCTTTGACTAGTAATATTAAAATTTCTAATAGAGTCAACTTCATCACCCCAAAATTCAATACGAATTCCTACATTTTCACTTAATGAAACATCTAGAATTCCTCCTCTTATGCTAAATTGACCTCTTCCCTCAATTAAATCACACCTTGTATATCCAAGCATAACTAAATTTTTCTTAATTTCTTCTAAAGAATAGCTTTCTCCTATTTTTAATCTTAATTCATTTTTATATAAAGATTTTTTTGATGGTAATTTTTGCATTGCTGCTTCTATTGTTGTTATAATTATTAAATTTCGTTTTGATTTAATTTCATTTAAAGCTTCTATTCTCTTATAAGGAAGCTCCTTACTTTCTGCAACATAGTCATAAGTAACAATTTCTTTTTTTGGAAATAATACTACTTTATCCGTAAAATATTTTAAGTCTTCATATAATTTTTTTGCTTGAATTTCATTGTACGTAAGGATACATATTGGTTGTTTTTGAAATTCATGAATTGCTTCTCCTATTTGAAGCATCCCCATGTCAGTTAAGCCCGATATTGCTACCGGACTTTGTTTATTTTCTATTGTTTTTAGTAAATCAATAAATTTTTCTGATTTTCCTAATTCTCCGTATAATGGTGTTCATGCCATTTCTCCTAAATAAGTTTCTATTGATATATTATACTACGTTTTTGCTAAAAATAAAAGTAAATTTTATAAAAAAGATGACAAACTAAGACCATCCTCTACATCTTACTTGATTTTTATGTAAAATTATATTATAATATAGTTAGATACTTTTAAACTTATAGCATCGCCCTTTTGGGCAAAGGAGGAAACAGTATGAATAAAAGGACAATAGTACCAGAAACATTGAAAGATTCAGCCATATTCTTTTTATTTCCGAATCTTTCAGAGGAGCAGTCGAATGTGGAGGCAATCAATGAAATTTCAAATTTCATTGATTCTAAATTCAAACGATTACATACATGTGTATTGTATCGTTTCAATGAAGAATTCATGCGGATACTGTCAAAATATGACTTATCAATAGCAATAGG
>CANPZT010000106.1 GCA_947589135.1 uncultured Clostridia bacterium
AAAAATTGACACTATCCTTTGGTCAAACTAATTTGACTTATTATATAAATTAAGTTAAAATGGATAAGTACAAAAGGGGGATAAAATATGAAAATACAATATAAAGACAAAAAGATGGAAATACAAAAACCAACAACAATAAAACAATTATTAGAAAGTGAAATTAAAGTAAGTGAGCATGAGGTAGTTGCAGCGACATTTAATAATGAATATGTAAATTTAAATTATGAAATAAAAGAAGACGGAGAAATAAAATTAATAGATTTAGCTTCAAAAGCTGGAATGAGAATTTATAGAAGTACATTAATCTATATTTTAGGAATGGCATTTGAAAGAGTGTGTCCACAATATAAGATGACAGTTAATTATCAATTGAGCAATTCTATGTTTTGTGATATTGATAATATAGAGACTACAGAAGAAATCGTTCAAAGACTAAATGATGAGATGAGAAAAATAGTAAAAGAAGATTTACCAATCAAACAGGTTATTATGACAAGAGAAGAAGCACAAAAATTATATGATGAAACAGACACTTCAAAAGGTAGATTACAATTTGATTTAGAAGATAATAATGAAATTTATATGTATTATTGCGGAGAATATTTTAATTATTGTTATGGAACTTTAGCAGATAGGACAGGTGCTACAAAAATATTTGAGATTATTAAATATAGTGATGGCTTTTTAATGAGATATCCAAGTTCAAATGCACCTGAACAAATGCCAAAATTAATTCAAACAAAAAAATTAGCTTGGGCTTTAGATGAATATGATGATATTCATAAAATTTTGGATATGAATACAGTTTACAAATTAAACAAAGCAGTAAAAGAAGATAATATTAAAGATGTTATTATGTTAGATGAAGCTCTACATGAAAAGAAAATAGCCAATATTGCAGATGATATTGCTAAAAATAGAAATATTAAGATGATTTTAATTGCAGGTCCATCATCTTCAGGAAAAACAACATTTGCTCAAAGATTAGGATTACAATTAAAAATTAATAGAATTAAACCAGTAACAATATCAGTAGATAATTATTTTGTAGAAAGAGAACAAACTCCAAGAGATGAAGATGGCAAGTATGATTTTGAAAATATAGAAGCTATTGATTTAGACTTATTTAATGAACATTTAACTAAATTATTAAATGGTGAAGAAATTGAAATGCCTGAATTTGATTTTCATGTTGGAACTAAAAGATATAATGGAAAAAAATTAAAATTAGAAAAAGATGAGGTTTTAGTAATAGAAGGAATCCATTGTTTAAATGATAAATTAACAAGTAGCATTTCAAAAGACCAGAAGTATAAGGTATATATTAGTGCATTAACAGTATTAAATATGGATAGATACAATAGAATATCATCAACAGATACAAGGCTAGTAAGGAGAATTGTAAGGGACTATCAATTTAGAGGATATTCAGCAAAACAAACAATTGCAGCTTGGTATATGGTAAATAGAGGAGAAGAAAAAAATATTTTCCCATATCAAGAAAATGCAAATGTAATATTTAATACTTCATTAATTTATGAATTATTAGAAGAAATTAAACCAGAAGAGCCAGAATATGCAGAAGCTAGAAGATTAATAAATATGCTTAGATATTTTGAAATAATACCTGCTGAATATGTTCCAGCAAATTCATTGATTAAAGAATTTGTTGGAGGAGGAAACTTTAAATATTAGGAACAAGGTTAAAAAAATTTTGATTAGAATTGTACTTAAAAAGGAGTGCGAGCAAAAATGGAACAAAAAAATTTTACAGAAATTGATGAAGAATTTATATGTGAGAATTGTGGAAAAAAAGTATCTAAATTAGGATATTCATGTAGAAATCATTGCCCATATTGCTTACACTCAAAACATTTAGATGTAAATCCAGGAGATAGACAAGAGCAATGTCATGGAGATATGGAGCCAATTGCACTAGAAATGAATAATAAAAAAGGATATGTTATCATTTTCAAATGTAAAAAGTGTGGAAAGATTAGAAAAAATAAGGCTGCGAAAGATGATAATATGGACTTGATAATTGAGCTGAGTAGTAAGCAGTTATAATAGTTATATTATACTTTGCATTGGAATAGTTTTACAAAGAAGATAAAAAGCATATTACATTTATAATTAATGTAGTATGCTTTTTAAAATTTAAATTTCTCTATTTAAATTACCATTAGTAAAATCTTTTCCCTCAAAACGATTACCAGATTTCACAACAGAAACAATTTTGTTAATTTCATCAATTGTTTCATCTAAAATATCAATTCTTGCAAAATTAATAAAGAAATCTTTTGCAGAAAGAGAAGTAGTTTTACTATTATAAATAGTAGTAATTGTTTCAATATTATCTGGTAATATTCTAAAATTCATATTTAATCTATCTTTTAAATAATAATCATTTTGAGTTTCGCATAATTGTTTACATTCAGGATAACATTTATCTGTTTCTCCCAATAAGCAATAATTCATATTAAGTAAAGGGATTTTACCATACACTATTAATTCTTTTTCTATATAATTATAATTGCATAAATTTAATATAGCAGATTTATCTAGTTCAGGAGAAATAGTATATTTGCTAATTCCCAATTTTTTTAATTCCAGTATAGTATTAGAGTTAAATACATTTAGAGTATAATTAGCAATAATTTTAAAGTATTCATTAAAATCATCAAATAAATCATTTAATAATTGAACATTACCTAAATTAGAAACGACAAATCCTTTTATATCGTAATCTTTTACAGAATTTTTTATATTATTATAAAATAAATTTCTATAATTTACTTTAATAATAGTTGGAAGATAAATATATGTATTAAATTTTTTCGTTAAGATATTTAGTATGGAATTGTATTTTCTATTCATAAAATATTTTAAAGGAATATACAAATTATCTATATTATTATCTAATTTAGTATAGTCAAAATGCTCATTTAAAATATTGAGTAACAAAGATATTTTATAAGAATTACTTTTATAAGAAATATTGTTTTTTGAAAAATCCCTCATATTTTCAATCGTTTTATTTGGGATATCATTTTTTTGTATATCAATATTTTTAGATTCAGGCAAATTTCTATGTATTTTTGATAAAATATAATTTTCTACATTCTTTAATGCAGTTCTCCTTAATTCATTTAACATACTTAATTTAGGTAAAAATAAATTTTTATCCAAATAAACATCAATATTTTTAAATTCATATGGTGTATCATTTGTTTTAGATATTTGTTTTATAATAGTTTGTTTGTCTAATGGTTTATTTTTAGCATCAATAGGAATACAATCTAATTCACATTGTATATTCAAACTTTTATATAATTCTAAATTACAATTACTTTTAATAAGAATAGATAAAGGCTTTCCTTTTTGTATTGTTACTTTACATTGTAGAGGTATTTTTTTATTTTCATTTTTGTAGCTTTCTCTTGCAGAATTGATTAATGACTTAGATGACATCTTATAAATTTTGTCACCTAAATTGATATTTCCTTTCATTCTTCCAATTGTAATAGTTTGTCCAACTTTAGTTTGTGTTACATTTATATTATTTTCCATTAATTCTGAAATGGTATAAATTCCATCTTCATTTTGAAGAGAAATAGTATCTCCAATTTCTATCTTTTCTTTCAATTTTAAAGTAATAAGACCTTTTGCTTTATTATAATTTTGAACAATTCCCAAAAATAGTCCCATATTATTTGGTTTTTCTTTAAACACAAGATTTTTATTAGGCTTGTTTTCTAAATGTCCACAAGAAGACATTCCACGATTAAATGCTTGCATCAATTCTTTTTTGTCATTTTCATCAATTATATATGGTTTATCAGATAATGCTAAATCAATATATTTACGATATATTTTTGTAACTATAGCAACATATTCAGGAGATTTCATTCTACCTTCAATTTTCAAGCAAGTTATTCCTGCATTAATGAAAAATGGGATATATTCTAATCCACATAAGTCACGAGGACTAAGAAGATAACCTTCATCTATTTTTTTGTTATTTTCTAATAATTGATATGGAAGCCTACAAGGCTGAGCACATTTTCCA
>CANPZT010000107.1 GCA_947589135.1 uncultured Clostridia bacterium
CTTATTTCTACTAAAATTGTGTATTCTTTTCCACTTTCTAATCCTGTAAATTCAAACTCATCTCCTGCAGAATTTTTGTTTCCTTTGTGCTCTCCGTCTATATAATATTTATATACTTGTCCTTCTGCTACCTGTGTTCCTGTTATTCCTTTTGTTCGTATACTTGAACTTGTTGACACTACTTCTGTACTAAATCCTAGTTTTGTCTCAGTGTTTAATATGTATTTCATTGCCCAATATCCTGTTAGTTGTTCGTCATCTGATTGCTCTCCATCTTCATTGTTATCAAACCAAAATGCTTCTGGTATTTGGTATCCTGCATCAGTTTTAGTTGTTGTTCCTGTTAAGAATTTTACATTACTTCTTTGATTTGTTTGGTCCAAGTTAAATTCATATCTTGGTATCCATGTATAATATATTTCTAAATCATTATTTCTTGTTACAACATTTGCCCATCTACTTTCTCCATATTCATACCAGTATTCAGGCATATCCTTACTTATAGGTATTGTACTATGTTCATTTTCCTTGTCATCATATGTAACATAAAATGTTGTATTTTTATCAAATTTACTTAAATCTGGCTTGTTTACTACTGCTGGTGAATATTTTTTAGTCATACTTCCTACTACTTCTCCATTAGCATTTAATCCTGTTATATTTACTATGTTGTCTCCTGCTTTTAAATTACTAAATTCTATTACTTCTGATGATATTTTTTCTAGTTTGCTACTTTCTGTTATTGTTTGAATAATTCTTCCATTTAATGAAACTGTATATTTTGTTATTAGATTTGTTTTTGTTATATTGGTATTTATAGTTATATTTTTTAGTGTTATTTTTCCTTGTGCTACTGACATATCATAGTTTATTGTAGATGGCGTTGTTGTGTCTCCTGCTATATATTTCATAGCCCAATATCCTGCAAGTTGCTCTCCTTCGTCTTCTTGTTCATTGTTATTTTTGTCAAACCAAAATGCATCTGGTACTTGATATTTTTCTTCCTTTAACTGTTCCCACGTTTTATTTTTCGTTTCATCTTCTGCATCTTTGTAATTATTATCTACATCTATAAATTTTACGTCACTTCTTTGTCCTTTTTGGTCCAGTTTAAAACAATATCTTGGTATCCATACATAATAATTTTCTTGTCCATTTGTTTCTACATAAATATTGGCCCATTTACTTTTTTTGTAATCATACCAATTTTCTGTTGGAGCTTCTTCTATCCAGCTTCCAGGAACTAAATTGTCCTTATTGTCATCTTCTAATTCTAAGTATCTTGTAGTATCTGAGTCAAAGCCATAACTTAGATTTGGTGTACACAAATATAATCCATTTACTAATTCGTACTTACCATTTTTTACAGCTATTCCTTCTGGTTCTGTGAATTCTAATATTTTTATACCTAAATCTTTGCACCATTTAACCTGATTTTCATTGTTACTTATGTTCTTATTTGATGCATAACATAGTTCTCCTTTATATACAACAACAAATTCTTTATCACCTTTTTTTATTTCTGGTAAAATTTCTTCTATGTCTATATTCACATCATCTGCTGTGATGTCTACAACTATTCCTGAACTTACTATTTCTTTTAATACTTCTCCTGAATTTATATTAGTTGTATCTGTATTCATTGTTTCTAGCATATTCCAATTTACGTATATGTTTGTTTCATCTCTATATTCTGCCATTTTTGTTTTGAATGCTGCTTCTTGCGCTTTTCCAAATATTCCGATTGTCTCCTGTTAATGCACTTATGGTTATTCCTACTAAAATTAACAGAACTATTATTGTTATAACTAATGCTATTAGTGTTATTCCTCTGCTTTTATTTTTAATTATTTTCATAATTTTTATTTTCTTCTCCATAATTTATTATTTATTTTTAATTTTCAAATTTTATACCTTACATTAAAAATAAGACATCATATAATTTTTTAAAATCCATCTCCTACGACTGCAACACCACGTGCATATGCGGCGGAGCTACCAGTTGATTGTTCATAATTAATTGAGAAGATACCTCCACGACCACGTATAAAATAAGGTAAAACATCTTTTACCCATTTGTATGTAGACGCATTGTGCCATCCAGCACATCCTGGATTAGTTGTTGAAGCATTTCCTAGTGCATCACCAATTTTTGCTGAATTATTACTTGCAGTATATGCATCATAATATTTTTTGTTTACTCCTAGAAAGCTGTAACCACTAAGTCCTCCTGCAACCCATTCCCAATAGTTTGTATTTATTATCACTCCTGTTTTATTTCCTGTAGTTGTTGTCAATATATTAGCATTACTAGAATTTCCATATCCTGATGCTGAAAGTATTGCTATTGCTCCATATTCTGTCGATTTCATCATATGTATGTCTATACCATTTGAATCAGATGTAGCTTTTAATGTTCCCTCATCTATTGTTTCATCAAATCCCATTGAGCCTACTGTTGTTTCTACTTTTCTAATATTTTTTATCCAATTTGCTACTACATCCATCTTACCTACACTATTTGTATTTGGGTTAGATTGTAAACCTGCATTTACCTCCTTTACACTAAATAAAATTTGTAAACTTATCATTAAAGTTATTATTAATACTGCTTTTGTAATTTTTTTCATTTTTTTGCTCCCTTCTTTTTTTATTTGATAGTTATTGGCAATTCATTTTCATTTTTCATAAATTACTTTTTCTATCTTTTATTTTTAAACATAAAAAGACAACAATATAAATTATTTATAAAAATATATTGTTGTCTTTTATATATTTTAACAAAGCATTTTTTCAAATGCCTTATTTGTTACTATTAAGTTGTTTACAAGAATAAATTTATGGCAGTTTAATAAAACTGCACCTTTATTTTTATTTGTTAAAGTGTAGCTCTCTCTCTCTCTCTCTCTCTCTCTCTCTCTCTCTCTCTCTAGAGTCGCATGGTTTCTAGCTTCTGCCATTTTTATTCTCCTTTTCCTTTGTTTTCTGCCATTTATTATATATTATCTTTTTTATTTTTGCAATATTTTTTATATTTTTCGATAGAATTTGTTTAATTGATGAAAAAAGGTTCCGGATTAAAATAGCAACTTGTTACTATTTTAATTCGGAACTTTTGGTACATCACCTGATTTATTAATCTATTCAGCTTTTTTTTCTTCTTTAGCTTCAGGTTCTGATATTTCTTCTGTTTTAGTTTCTTCCTCTTTAACTTCTTCTACTTCTGGTTCAGCTTTTTTAGCAGTTTCTGTGTCATTTTTTTCTGTAGTTTCAACTTTTTCTTCTACTACAGGTGTTTCGGCTTCTGATGTTTCAGCTTTTGTTTCTTCAACTACTGGCTCTTCTACAACATTTTTTTCAACTACAGCTTCTTCAACTACTGGTTCTTCTTCAGCTAAATCTTCTTTGATAACTATTTCTTTGTCTTCAATTCTTGCTCCTACCATTTCCTTTGTTTTAGCTGCTTTACCTATTCTGTCTCTTAAGTAGAATAGTCTTGCACGTCTTGCTTTACCTACTCTTACTAATTCTACTTTTTCAACTAATGGTGAGTGTACTAAAAATGTTTTTTCAACACCTACACCATATGATATTTTTCTAACTGTAAATGTTTTGTTAACTCCTCCACCTTGTACTTTTATAATAATTCCTTCAAATACTTGGATTCTTTCTTTGTTTCCTTCTTTGATTCTTACGTGAACTTTAACTGTATTACCAACTTTTAATTCTGGTATTTTATTTTTTAATTGTTCGTGTTCGATTGATTTTATAATATCCATCTTAGAATTTCCTCCTTCTTTCTTGTATTGTTAGAGATTATATTTATCTCTTCAATATTTTCTATTTTTGAGCGGTGCATAATTAAATTTGCACTTCTTTTTGACAGTCTCTTACTTAAGTAAGTCTGGTCTTTTTTGTTTTGTTATTTCTAGAGATTTTTGCTTGCGC
>CANPZT010000108.1 GCA_947589135.1 uncultured Clostridia bacterium
GTTTGGATTTTCTGCTACTGCTTTTCGTACATCGACATCCTCATCATCTGAAAGCTTTTCTAATATCTCAGGCAGCACGTTTGGATTTTCTGCTACTGCTTTACGTATTTTCCAATAATTATCACCTGAAAGCTTTTCTAAGATTTCAGATAGTGTGTTTGGATTTTTTGCTACTGCTTTTCGTACATCGACATCCTCATCACCAGAAAGCTTTTCTAATATATCAGGCAGTGTGTTTGGATTTTCTGCTACTGCTTCACGTACACAGAAATCTTTATCACCCGAAAGTTTTTCTAAGGTTTCAGGCAGTGTGTTTGGATTTTCTGCTACTGCTTCACATACTCTCCAATCCTTATCACCTGAAAGTTTTTCTAATGTCTCAGGTAGTGTGTTTGGATTTTTTGCTACTGCTCTTCGTATTATCCCATGCTCATCACCTGAAAGCTTTTCTAATATCTCAGGCAGTATGTTTGGATTTTTTGCTACTTTTTCAAGTACTATACAATCCTCATCGCCTGAAAGTCTTTCTAAGGTTTCAGGCAGTATGTTTGGATTTTTTGCTACTTCTCTACGCACATTCCAATCCTCATCATCTGAAAGCTTTTCTAATATTTCTTTGGACGATGTCTCTTTTGCAATTCTTTCCCGTGTTGCTAATGAGTGTTCTTGTAAGTTTAAAGTTATCATAATATTTCTCCTTTCTCTTTGCAGTTACAAAGTTTGAAATTAAATTGAAAATAGCATTTAGCTATTAAGTTACTTTTAAATTATATATTATTCAACATAAACTGTCAACTATAAATTGTTAACAGAAAATTGTTTGTAAAAATAGTATTTCAAGGAATCCCCTAAAGCAATCTTTTTCGTTTTTGGGGGATTTCTTTTATTTATATAATATAAAAGTTATTCTATACAATTAATTTTAATCAATTTGACTAATAAATAATTGAAATGTATAATAAATCAATAAAAATAAAGTTATGGAGTTATAAAAAATGAACACAAATTATTTAGAAAAATTAGAATTTAATAAAATACAAGAAATGCTAAGTAATTTTTCAATTACTTACCTTGGAAAAGAATTATCACTTAATCTTAATCCAAATAATAAAGTATCTAAAATAAAGAAAAGTTTGGAAGAAACACAAGAAGCATTGAATTTGATAGAAAGAAATTCTCTGCCATCTTTTTTTGAAATTGCAGATATAACAGTTCATTTAAAAAAATTAGAAAGTAATAGCATTTTATCTGCTAAATATCTTTTAGAACTTACAGCAATTTTTAAGCTTTCTCAAGAATTAAAAGAATATTTTAACAAAGATTTTATTAATGCACAAAATTTTCCAATTTTATCAGAACTTTTCTTAAATTTATATTCTAATAAAAATATAATTGATAAAATCACTTCTTGCATTATTGATGAATCCACAATAGACGATAAGGCTTCAGTATTATTATCTTCTATTAGAAAACAACAAAAAAAATTAGAACAAGATATAAAGAATAAATTAAATCAAATAATTCATTCTTCTAATTATTCTAAATATATTCAGGAAAATATTATTACTATTAAAAATGACCGTTTTGTTATACCAGTTAAAGAAGAATATCGTTCTAAAATAAAAGGATTTGTTCATGACATTTCAAATGCTGGTTCTACTATTTTTATAGAACCTATTTCTATATTTGAAATGAATAATGAATTAAATCAACTAAAAATGGATGAAAATATTGAAATTGAAAAAATATTACAAGAATTATCTTCTCTATTTTATCCTTATATTGAACAGTTAAAATTAGATAGTTCTTTAATTGGAAAATTAGATTTTATTTTTTCAAAAGCTAAATTCTCTAAATTTTTGAATGCTAACATACCTATTATAAGCAATAAAAAAGAAATTAACTTAATTAATGCAAGACATCCTCTAATAGATAAAAATAAAGTCGTTCCTATATCTATTCCTATTGGAACTAACTTTTCTACTTTGTTAATCACAGGGCCTAATACAGGTGGAAAAACTGTTGCTTTAAAAACAGTAGGATTACTCTTATGTATGGCATATAGTGGTTTAAATATTCCCGCTGATGAAAATTCAAGCATTTATGTTTTTGATGAAATTTTTACTGACATTGGTGATGATCAAAGTATTAGTGATTCTTTAAGTACTTTTTCATCCCATATGATAAATATTGTAGAGATTACAAAAAAGGTTACTGAAAATTCCTTAGTACTTGTAGATGAACTTGGTTCTGGAACTGATCCAGTAGAAGGTGCTAATTTAGCAATAAGCATATTAGATTATTTTAAACAAAAAAACTGCATTACTATTGCAACTACTCATTACCAAGAATTAAAACAATATGCTTTAATAACAGAAGGTTTTGAAAATGCTTCTGTTGAATTTGATATTAATACATTAAGTCCTACTTATAAATTGCTTGTTGGTATTCCCGGAAAAAGCAATGCGTTTGCCATAAGTCAAAAATTAGGTTTATCTCCTTCTATTCTTGATAAAGCTAAATCATTAATGACTTCTGATGAAATTAATATTGAAGAATTGTTAAAAAATATTTATGATGATAAGTCTTTCATTGAAAAAGAAAAGTTGGAAATAGAACAACAATATAATCAGATAACTTTACTAAGAAAATCTTTAGAACGAGATAATTCTTTATTAAAAAAGCAAGAACAGGACTTAATCAATAATGCTAAAATAAAGGCTCGTGACATTTTATTAGAAGCCAAAGAAGAATCAAGTGAAATTATAAAACAATTAAATAAAACTAGTGATTTTAAAAAAATAAATAATTTAAGAAATCAATTAAATACTAAAATTAAGGATATTCAAATAGATTATAATAATGAAAAATCTCCAAAAACCGAAAATTATATTAATCCTGAAGAAATACGGACCAAATATGGAAGTTTATGTATCTACATTTGGGCAAAATGGAACTGTTCTTTCACATGTTACGAAATCTAATGAAGTACAAGTTCAAATTGGAAATATGAAAACAACTGTAAATATTAAATTTTTAGAAAAGGTTTCAAACTCGAATAAAACTAAATCTAAGTCTGTTTCTGATTATACAAAAATTTCTAAATCAAAAAATATAAAATCTGAAATTAATGTTATTGGACTAAATATTGAAGAGGCTACTTTCGTAGTTGATAAATTTTTAGATGATTGCTCACTTGCTAAATTCCAAAACGTTAGAATTGTTCATGGAAAAGGTACTGGTAAATTAAGAAATGGTATTCATTCTTTTTTAAAAAATCATCCTCATGTAAAATCTTTTAGATTGGGAACTTATGGCGAAGGTGAAATGGGTGTTACTATAGTTGAATTAAAAAAATAATAATGTGATAAAATTTTGTAAAAGCCTATTAATCATTTTTATTTTTAATAGGCTTTTATGATTGAATTTGAGATTTTAAATAAAAAATTTCGTTACTATTCCTATCAATTAATTTTTCATCTTTTTCAAATCTGTTTTCATGACTTTGTAACTTTTCTGAATGAAATTTGAAAGCATCTAATAGTGCACTTAGTTTTTCTCCATGTTCTACTTCTATTCTTGTTAATGTGTTTCCTTGTCTTTTTTGTTCTTCTTTGATTTCATTTACTTCTCCTTTTAACTCTTTTAATTCATTTACTTCTCCTTTTAATTCTCTTAATTCTTCTACTATTTTTTGTAATAATTCATCTCTACGTTTATCTTCTTCTTGCATATTTAGTAACAATTCGTCTCTATGTTTGTCTTCTTCTTGCATCTTTAGTAGTAATTTGTCTCTTTGTTTGTCTTCTTCTTGCATCTTTAGTAACAATTTGTCTCTTTGTTTGTCTTCTTCTTGCATCTTTAGTAGCAATTTGTCTCTTTGTTTGTCTTCTTCTTGCATCTTTAGTAGCAATTTGTCTCTTTGTTTGTCTTCTTCTTGCATCT
>CANPZT010000109.1 GCA_947589135.1 uncultured Clostridia bacterium
CTAAATTGTTTTTCTCCAACTCCATAATATGCTTTTGTTTTTTGTTTTTCTCTTAATTGAGTTCCGTATTCAGAAAGTTTTGCTCTTTTTTGTCCATGTTCACCTGGTGCATAATTTCTTCTTGAAACACTACATTTATCTGAATAACATCTTTCACCTTTTAAGAACAATTTTTGTCCTTCTCTACGGCATCTACGACATTGTTCATCTTTATATCTTGCCATTTTTTACTCCTTTCTTTTTTTTAACAATAAGGGATCTTCTTTTTTATTCGCATTTATTCATATAATTTAATTAATTTATTTTTAATTTTATTTTAATTTAATTTTACGAATTAATGTTTACCCTTTTTATTATAATTTTATTTATACTTTTATACTCTTCTTCTTTTTGGTGGTCTACAACCATTGTGTGGTATTGGTGTTACATCTTTTATTGCACTTATTTCAAGTCCAGCTGTTTGAAGTGCTCTAATTGCAGCTTCTCTTCCTGAACCTGGTCCTTTAACAAATACTTCAACTGTTTTTAATCCATGTTCCATAGCTGCTTTAGCTGCTGTTTCTGCAACTTGACCTGCAGCAAATGGTGTGCTTTTTCTAGAACCTTTAAATCCTAACTCTCCTGCACTTCCCCATGAAATTGTATTTCCTTGTGTATCTGTAATTGTAACTATTGTATTATTAAAACTAGAATGAATATGTGCTGAACCTTTTTCAATGTTTTTTCTATTTCTTCTAGCTACTTTTTTTGTTGTTACATTTTTAGCCATTTTGCTTTATTCCTCCTTATTTACTATTTTTTGCTTTTACTAACAAGTTTTCTAGGACCTTTTCTTGTTCTAGCATTAGTTTTTGTTCTTTGTCCTCTTACTGGTAAACCTCTTCTATGTCTTAATCCTCTATAACATCCGATTTCTGTAAGTCTTTTTATGTTTAAAGCAACTTCTCTTCTTAAATCACCTTCTACTGTATATGATTCATCAATTGCTTTTCTAATTTCGTTAACTTGTTCGTCTGTTAAATCTTTTACTCTAGTATCTGGATTTATACCAGCTTTTTCAAGAATTTTTCTAGAACTTGATACACCTATTCCATAAATATATGTAAGTCCTATTTCTACTCTTTTTTCTTTAGGTAAATCTACTCCTGCTATACGAGCCATATTTTTTTGCACCTCCAAAATAATTAATTATTTTTTTATTTATGATTTGTCCTAAATTTTTTTAAAGGTGAAATGCATTTAATCAATTTTATATTTAAGGACTTTTGATTAAATCTTTAAAAAAATCTAAAACATATATATAAACACAAATTGATATGTATATATTATAAAATATACACAGCCGCTACCAAATTTGTGTTATTAGCTATTTTAAGGATTAACCTTGTCTTTGTTTATGTTTAGGGTTTTCACAAATAACTCTAATTTTTCCTTTTCTTTTAATAATTTTACATTTATCACATATTTTTTTAACTGATGCTCTTACTTTCATTTTCTTACACCTCCTTGGCTAATTACAGTGGCTGTTTATTAGCCTTTCTGCATTTATATATCTTGGGTTAATTTAAAACTTTATTTTGCTCTCCAAGTAATTCTTCCTCTTGTTAAATCGTATGGTGAAAGTTCTACCTTCACTTTGTCTCCTGGCAATATTTTTATATAATTCATTCTTAGTTTTCCTGAAATATGAGCTAATATTTGATGTCCATTTTCAAGTTCAACTTTAAAATTAGTATTTGGTAAAGTCTCTACTACTATACCTTCTACTTCTATTACATCTTCTTTTGCCAATTTATTTCCCTCCTATTTTCAAGAGTTTTATTATACAATATTTTCCTTTAATCGCATAATAACTATTGTATTATACAATACTTTTAAAGTATTGTCAATATTTCTGGCTCTTTTTCTGTAATTAAAATTGTATTTTCGTAATGTGCTGATAAACTACCATCTTCTGTTATAATTGTCCAACCATCATCTAATTCTAAAATATCTGGTTTTCCTTGAATTACCATAGGTTCTATTGCTAAAGTCATTCCTTGTTCTAAACGAATTCCTCTTCCTGCTTTTCCATAGTTTGGAATTCCTGGGTCTTCATGCATTGCCTTTCCAATTCCATGTCCTTGAAATTCTCTTACTACACTATATCCTTGTGATTTAACATATTCTCCTATTGTATGACTTATATCGCCTATTCTATACCCAGGTTTTGCATATTTTATTCCTTCGAAAAATGCTTGTTTTGTTACCTCTACCAATCTTCTTGCATCTTTTGATACATTTCCTATCATAAATGTTCTTGCTGCATCTCCATTGTATCCATTTTTTAATGCTACTGTATCAATACTTACAATATCTCCATCTTTAATTATTTTATTTTTAGATGGAACTCCATGTATTACTTCATCATTAATAGAAATACATATTGACGCTGGATATGGAGGTATTCCTTTAATTCCTGGATTATATCCTTTTTCTGCTGGAATAGCACCTAAATCTTTCATCAATTGTTCTGCAATTTGATCTACTTCCCATGTTGTCATTCCTGGTTTTATTTTTTTTTCAATTTCTTGGTACATTATTGCAACTACTTTACATGCTTCTTTCATATGTTCTATTTCTTTTTTTGATTTTATTGTTACCAATATATTCATCTCCTTGTGATGAGTGTATGCTTTAAGTAAACGTGTATTTTATGTGTAGAAAACAACATTTATTTTAAAACATCTTTTATAATTTCTTCTGCAACATCTTTTCCAAATCTATTAATTCTTTCACTTACTTCTTCTGTACGTAAATTTCCTTTTTTATTGTAAAAATCAACTAATGGACTAGTTTGTTTAAAATATATTTCTAATCTTGATTTTATTGTTTCTGCATTATCATCTTTTCTTTTTACTAATTCATGTCCACATTTGTCACAAATTCCTTCTCGTTGTGGTGGACTTAATTTTACATTATAATTAGCCTTGCAATTTGGACATACTCTTCTATTCTCAATTCTTTCTATTATTTCATCTTCTGGTGTTGTTAAGTTAATTACTATATCTAATTTTGTTTGTTTTTCTTTTAAAATTCTTTCTAAGTCTTCTGCTTGTTTTACTGTTCTTGGAAATCCATCAAGAATAGCACCTTTTTGCGCATCAGGTTCTTCTAGCCTACTTTTTACTAAATCGATTGTAACTTCATCTGGAACCAATTGTCCTTTTGATATATAGCTTTCTGCTAAAATTCCTAATTCTGTATTTTCTTTTATATGCTTTCTAAATATGTCACCTGTTGAAATTTGTGGTATACCCATCTTTTCAGATAATATACTTGCTACTGTTCCTTTACCTGTTCCTGGTGCTCCTAGCATTATAATCATCATAATTTCTTCCTCCGTTTTTACTTTTAGATTATTTCTTACTTTAATAATCTTTATAATATTGACTAAATAAATTTTACTAAATGTTTATATATTAATATTTTTAACAAATAGTAGTAATATATAAACAGCTTTTATAAAAATACTATTAACTAATAAACATTATAAAAACTATTAAAATCAATAGAGATAGAATAAAGGGGTTGTATGATATATTCTAAAATTCATTACTTACACCCCTATTTTGCTTTATTATTCTATATAGACAACTTTGCGTATACAAAATATATTCCTTCTCTAATTATATTTTTATTCTAAGAATCCTTTATAATGTCTCATTGCTAAATAAGATTCTAATTGTTGTACTGTTTCTAGTGCAACACCTACAACAATTAATATTGATGTACCACCAAATGCTATATTTAAGTTTGTAAATCTTAATAACATTGGTATTATTGCTATCAATGCTAAGAAAAATCCACCAAACCATGTTAACTTAGATATAATTGATGATAAATATTCTGTTGTTGGTTTTCCTGCTCTAATTCCTGGTATAAATCCAC
>CANPZT010000110.1 GCA_947589135.1 uncultured Clostridia bacterium
TAATTTAGTAGAAAACTTATTGCTTTTATGTTATACTAACTAAAACGACCACTGCGATAGCAGTTTAGTGCAATTACTATTTGTTGTTAAGATTATATTTTTATTATTAATCTTCTTTTATTTTTTGTTTTAGTAACAATAATGGAAAAACGATAAAACATATTGCAAGCAATATTGATATATATGAAATATGATAAGCCTCACTTTTTGATGGATTATTTATATTGTAATATATTTCTATTTTATCTCCAATATTTACATTTTTATCAGTTCTTTTATACCATAGTTTATCTTGCCCAATATATTGTTTATTGTCTACAAAGTAATTATATTTTATTACTCTTACAGTTGAAGACATTTTTTGTCCCATACTATCTGTATCATCTATTTCAGAATAATATATTTCTGCAATTTCTTTTTTATAATTTTTTAGTATATTAACATTTATAAAACCTTTTGTTGCAATATATATCATAACTATACCAATTAAGATTGCACCAAATGTAATTATAACAAAAGCTTTTTTTGATATATTTTTATTTACAATAATATTCATCTTATCACTGCTTTCTATTTTTTATATCTTATTATAAGTATTAGAAATAATATAAATTTAAGCATATGCTATCTCTGCCAATTGACTTACAATTTGTATTAACTTAAATATTTGAACATCTGCTCTGGATATATTTTTAGTTCTTTATTTTTGAACTTATTCATATCTATCCACATTGCATCAGTTTCATAATTACCATCAACAATATGGTATTTTTCCTTATAATCTTTATTTTTTATATCAACATTATAAAACAATATTAATTCATGTGCATTTTTTCCATTATAAGTAAATATGTTTTCAGCAATACCTAAAAATTCTCCTACATTAATATCTATATTAAGTTCTTCTTTAAATTCTCTTTTTAATGCTTCTTTACTATCTTCTAAAAAATCTATGCCTCCTCCTATACTTCTATAAAATACCTCATCTTTTACTTTGTCATATCCCTCACTAACTAATATTTTATTTTCTCTCTTTACTACACCGAGAACAATAGGTCTTATTTCTTTAAACTTATCCATATTTTATTATACCTCCTTTACAACTATATAAATATTATTATTTGATTTTAAACTATGATAACACAAAAGCGAATGAATTTCAATTTCACTCGCTCTATATTTATAATTTTTTAGTTTAAATATTAAATAAGTCTTATCTTTTTATATTCAAAAAATTTTAATTATTCTAATTTCTACCAATAATTCTATTACATTCTACAACTGTTGAATTGTTAGGAATATCAGTCAATACTGTACTATTTGCACCTATCTTAACATTATTTCCTATTTTTATTGGTCCTAAAACTTTACTTCCTGCTCCAACCATAACACAATTTCCAAGGTCAGGATGTCTTTTATACTTATCCTTTCCAGTTCCGCCTAATGTTGAATTATGATAAATTGTACAATCATTTCCAATTGTTGCAGTTTCTCCAATTACAATTCCCATACCATGGTCAATAAATAGTCTTCTCCCTATTTTTGCACCTGGATGAATTTCTATTCCTGTAAAAAATCTACCTATTTGAGAAATAAGTCTTGCTAAAAATAGAAATTTTTTTCTATACAAAAAATGAGCAATTCTATGGAAGATCAATATGTGAAAACCTGGATATAATATTAATACTTCTAATATATTTCTTGCAGCAGGATCTTTTTTCATAATATTTTTTGCATCTTCATAAAGTTCTTTTAAACATTTCATTTAGATTATCACCTAACCTATCTAATACTATATCATATGCACTTTTTATTTTTTTTCCACTCCTATTTTGTAATAAAAAACTTTGTTCATTTCTAATTTCGACAGACTTTTTAATTTTTTTAATATAAAATTTTTTTGAACTTTAAAGCAACAAGTTCAAATTTACTGCATTTTTTCCGTTTTTCTAATAGGAGGTGTTACTTTGCCTTTTTCCAGATACTTGTATTCAAAAGTCAGAGAATCTGAAAAGAAATTTAGTCGCTTAATATTAAATCAGGGTGAAATTGATTTTTTAAATTATTATAATATCAATTTTTATCCTGTTAGCAAACCCGATACTTATTGCGTTGATTGTGATAAGTTAAGGGAACTTTTTTGTAACTAGTTAATTAACTAAAAAATGCAGTAAATAAAATTTCTGCTTGTTGTGGAAATGTAAAACGTCGCCTAAGTATTAATATAGACGGCGTTTTATTTATATAATAATAAAGTCATATTTTATATTATTAAATATTCTTTTCTAATTCTTTAATCTTGTCTCTTAATTCTGCTGCTTTTTCAAATTCCATATTAGAAGCATGTTTCAACATTTCATCTGTTAATTTTGTAATAATATCTTTTATATCTTCATTTTTATCTAATTTATATTCTGTTTTAATATCTTCAATAACAGTAGCTTTTATAATATCTCTTACTGATTTTTGGATTGTTTGAGGTGTAATATTATGCTTTTTATTATATTCTTCTTGTATTTTTCTCCTTCTATTTGTTTCTGAAATTGCCTTTTCCATACTATCTGTTAATTCATCTGCATACATAATAACTGTACCATTAGTATTTCTTGCAGCACGTCCAATTGTTTGAATTAAAGATCTTTCTGAACGTAAAAATCCTTCTTTATCTGCATCTAAAATAGCAACTAATGAAACCTCTGGTATGTCTAATCCTTCTCTTAAAAGATTAATCCCTACCAATACATCAAATTCTCCAATACGAAGATTCCTAATAATTTCCATTCTTTCTAATGCCTTTGTATCTGAATGCATATAATTAACTTTAATATCTAGACTTTTTAAATATTCTGTTAAATCTTCTGCCATTTTTTTTGTTAAAGTTGTTACTAATACTCTTTCTTTATTTTGTACTCTAATTCTAATTTGTTCTAATAAATCGTCTATTTGATTAGTAACTGGCTTTACTTCTATTTTAGGATCTAGCAATCCTGTTGGCCTAATTATTTGTTCTACAATATTTTCTTTGCTATGTTCTTTCTCATATTCTGCTGGTGTAGCACTAACAAAAACTACTTGATTTAGTCTTTCTTCAAATTCTTCAAATTTTAATGGTCTATTATCAAAAGCAGATGGTAAACGAAATCCATAATTTACTAAGGCTTCTTTTCTAGCTCTATCTCCATTATGCATTGCTCTTACTTGTGGAATAGTTGCATGTGATTCATCTATAAATAACAAAAAATCATCTGGAAAATAATCAAATAATGTATATGGAGGAGTACCTTCAGCTCTTCCACTAATATGTCTTGAATAATTTTCAATTCCTGAGCAAAATCCTGTTTCCTTCATCATTTCTATATCAAAATTTGTTCTCTCTTCTATTCTTTGGGCCTCAATTAATTTATTCTGAGATTTAAAATATTTTACTCTCTCTTCCATTTCTTGTTCAATTGTAACAATTGCTCTATCCATCTTTTCTTTCGTTGTAACATAGTGTGATGCAGGTGAAATTAAAATATGTTTTCTTGCTCCTATTGATTTTCCTGTTAATGGATTTATTTCTGTTATTTTCTCTATTTCATCTCCCCAAAATTCAACTCTTACAGCAGATTCTGATTTATTTGATGGGTAAATTTCTACAATATCACCTTTTGCTCTAAAAGTTCCTCTTTGGAAATCAATTTCATTTCTTGTATATTGCATAGTAATAAGTTTTCTTAAAATTTGTTCTCTTGATTTTTGCATTCCAGGTCTTAAAGATATCATCATTCCTTGATAGTCAATGGGGTCTCCCAATCCATAAATGCATGAAACAGATGCTACTATAATAACATCTTTTGTTTCAAATAGTGATAATGTTGCAGAATGTCTTAATTTGTCTATTTCATCATTAACTGAAGAATCTTTTTCTA
>CANPZT010000111.1 GCA_947589135.1 uncultured Clostridia bacterium
TATATAGACTAGGATTTGGAACTTCAAGAGCACAAGCAAGACAATTTGTAAATCATGCTCAATTCGAAGTAAATGGTAAAAAAGTTGATATTCCTTCATATTTAGTAAAAGTAGGAGATGTAATTACTGTTAGAGAAAGTAAAAAAGATAATAGTACAATAAAAATAAATGCTGAAGAATCTGCTAAGAGACCAGTTCCAGCATGGTTAGAAAAAAATACTGAAAAATTAAGTGGTAAAGTAATTAGATTAGCATCTAGAGAAGATATTGATATTCCAATCGAAGAACATTTAATAGTAGAGCTTTACTCAAAATAATAATTAAAGTAAAAAATAAAATAGAAGGTTTAATCAAAACTTTAAAAATTTTACTAAGAAAACCTATAAAGTTTTTTAAGAGACTTGTTCTCAAATATTAGGAGGTAAAAATGATAGAATTTGAAAAGCCAAATATTGAATGTCTAGAGGTCGATGACATAAACAATTATGCAAAATTTGTTTGTGAACCATTAGAGAGAGGTTATGGAGTAACAATAGGAAATTCGTTAAGAAGAATATTACTTTCATCACTTCCAGGATGTGCTATAACAAGTGCAAAAATCGAAGGTGTATTGCATGAATTTTCATCTATACCAAATGTAGTAGAAGATGTACCAGAAATTATAGTAAATTTGAAAAATGTTAGATTAAAATTTGATGAAAATGAAGAAAAAGTAATGAGAATTGACTTTAAAGGTGAAGGTGAAGTTAAAGCATCAGATATTATTACTGATGGAACAGTAGAAATACTAAATCCAGATTTACATATAGCTACTGTCGCAAAAGGTGGACACTTAAAAATAGAACTAACTGCTGATAGAGGAAGAGGATATAACTCTGCTGAAAAGAATAAAAAATCAAATCAAGATATATCAGTATTACCAATAGATTCTATTTATACACCTGTAAAAAAAGTAAATTACCAAGTTGAAAATACTAGAGTTGGTCAAATGGTTGACTACGATAAATTAGTAATAGAAGTTTGGACAGATGGAAGTTTAAAAGCTCATGAAGCTTTAAGTTTAGCAGCAAAAGTAATGACAGGACATCTAGAATTATTTATAGATTTATCAGAAGTAGCAAAAAATACACAAGTTATGATAGAAAAAGAAGAAGATAAAAAAGAAAAAGTCTTAGAAATGTCAATTGAAGAATTAGAATTATCTGTAAGATCATTCAATTGCTTAAAAAGAGCAGGAATATCTACTGTTGAAGATTTAACAAGTAAATCAGAAACAGATATGATGAAAGTAAGAAATTTAGGTAAAAAATCATTTGACGAAGTAACTGCAAAATTACATTCTTTAGGATTAGATTTTGCAAAGGAAGAAGAATAACAATATTAGAGTTAAAGGAAGGTGAAAAAATTGGCAACTAATAGAAAATTAGGAAGAACAACAGACATAAGAATGGCAATATTAAAGAATTTAACAACAGATTTAATCATGTATGGAAAAGTTGAAACAACTTGTGCTAGAGCAAAAGAGGTTAAATCAATAGCAGATAGTATAATATCACTTGCTATTAAAGAAAAAGATAATTTTGAAATGGTTGATGTTAAAGTTGTTAAAGCAAAATTAGATGCAAAAGGAAACAAAGAAACAGAATTAGTAAAAAGCAAAAATGGTAAAGAATATTTAAAAGTAGTAAAAGAAGAAGTTACTGAAAAAAGACAAAAAGATATGCCAAGTAGATTAAATGCAAGAAGAAAAATTATGAGAAAACTAAACAAAGTTAAAGATAGTAAAGGTAATAATATAGATTTACCATCAAAATTATTTAATGAAATAGCTCCAAAATATGCTGATAAAAATGTAGGAGGATATACACGCATTATTAAAGCAGGACCAAGAAAAGGAGATGGAGCAGAAGTTGCAATATTACAACTTATATAAGATATGAGACAAAGGGGAAAGTCCTCATTTGTCTTATTTTTTTGTCAATTTTTATTTAAGAATTATTTGAAAGAATTACCATGATAATTGGTAATTCTTTTAAAAGGTATGGATTTTTTTGTATACTTTCTAATTATTATAGACTATAAAAGTATCAAAAAGTTAATACCTTTTCACATTGTAATAAAAATGTAACATAAAAATAATTTACAAAATAAAACAGCAATGTTATAATTTATGTGTAGAAACAAATAAACATAAGATAAGTTCATAAAAGAAAAAAGATAGAAAGAGGAAAACTAATGAAGAAACAAATATCAATAAATAATGATAACAATAAGGGAATAACTCTAATAGCATTAGTAATAACAATAATAGTATTGCTAATATTAGCAGGAGTGACGATAGCGACATTAACAGGAGAAAATGGATTGTTACGGAAGAGCACAAAATGCAGCAGAAGAAAGTAAATATAAAAAAGCAGAAGAAAAAGTAAAGTTAGCAGTAATGGGCTCATATGGGATAGACGGAAATTTAGACGATGGTTTGTTAAAAGAAAATTTAAATAATATAGATGGATTAGAGCAAAAAGTAGCAGATGCATCAAGAAGACCATTATATATTGTAGTAGATAGTTATCCATTTACAATAGGAAAATTAGGAGAGGTAACAGGAGAAAGAGAACTAGCAGATATAGATGAAAACACAGAAGCGGGGAAAGAAGTAAAAATAGATGATAAATGGAAAACAAAAGAAAAAAGATATGTAGATACAACAAATGGAAAAGAAGAAGAGATAGTAGAAACAGCATCAGTATATGCAGTATCAGATGGAGAAGGAAATAAAGTACCAGTACCATATGATTTTTACTATGTAGGAGGAACATTAGAAACAGGAATAGTAATATCAGACAATGCGAAAGACAAAAATAAATATGTAGATTATAAAAATGATGAAAGTGGACATATAAAGGAAGGCATACCAAAAAATGATTTAGAAGGAAATCAATTTGTATGGATACCATGTGATATAAAAGATTACAAAAAAGAAGATTGGAAATTGTCAAGTGGAGATTATGCAAGAAATGCACTTTATGATACATCAATAATGGCTACAGAATTACCACAAATAGAAAAATATGGAGGATTTTATATAGGTAGATATGAAGCAGGAAAAGGAACAATAGAATTCAGTAATGTTTCTCAAATAGGAGACAATATAGAACATTCAGGATGGGAGTATTCAGGGTGGTCAGTAAATAATAGTAATAATACAATAAGTGGAAAAGTATCTAGTAAAGCAGATGAAGTACCATATTATCATGCAGATTATGATACAGCAGTACAAATGTCAAATAATATGTATAACACAGATTATGTACGAAGTGGATTAGTAACAGGAACAATGTGGGATGTAATGATGAATTTTATAAAGAAAGATGAGGAAAACGACGATGTTATAAAATTAAGTTCATGGGGAAATTACTTAGATACAGAGATAGATTTAGAATCAGGAAAATATAGAATAATAGAAAGTGATGGCACAGAAAAGGGAGAAAATGAATGGACAGAAGTTGGAAGTGAAAAATTTAAAAAACAATTAAACACGAGATATTTATTAACAACAGGTTCATCAGAACAAGTAAAAAAGAAGAACTTATATGATGTAACAGGAAATTTATGGACATGGACAACTGAAGCAGCATTTGTTAGCAATTCAGATAGATACTTTATGCTTCGAGGAGGATATTTCAATGTTAAGTATGAAAATGTACCTATATGTTATCGTGGTTATGGTGCAATTAATTATACAGGTACAGATAGTGGTTTCCGTGTAGCACTTTATATTAAATAGAATTGAATATTTATAAGTGATTAAATAGAACGATTAAAACAATGATAACAATCCACGGGTAGAACCCGTGGATTTTCATATAGGCCTATAAGGCCTTGTTACAAGCTACCGCTAAAGCGGT
>CANPZT010000112.1 GCA_947589135.1 uncultured Clostridia bacterium
GATGAAAAATTTGATCTTGCTACAACATTTGTTTTAACTGTTCCTTCACAAGCTAAGAACATACCATCTTCTATTGTCATTCCACCATTTCCCCATTCAGCTATATCTTGTAATATTAAATATTTATAAGTAGGCTCTAGTACTAAATAACCTTTACCAGTATATTCTGGTTTTATTGCTGATTCTTTAGTAACAGCACCTTTAATCATTTTTCCAAAAAGATCTCCTGCTCCTTTTATTCCTGTTGTAGCAGAAACATTTCCTAATGTCCATTGCATAGCTCCTGCTTGAGTAATAATAGTTTTATCTCCTCTTAGAGTTGCTATTGCCTGGCGACGTCTAACTCCCATTTTTTCCATAAAATAATTTTGTGTAGCGTTACGTGGAGATAAACTTTCATCCCTTGAACATTCTAATATACTAAAACTCCCTAAAGTTGCTACAATTTTTCTGTGTTCATTTTGTAATCTTTTTATTTCCATTTTTACTCCTCCTAAAATTTAAATTATTATATGTTAAATTATACTATAACACAAAATTGTTTTCAACATTTTAATTTATAAAAAAATATATTAGAATAAATAATAAAAATGACCGAAGAAAACATTTCTTCAGTCTATTTTGTTATTTAAATCTCCTTAAATAATTATCAATTTTATCAATAAATTCTTCATTATTTTTAGTCTCAGTCATTTGACTAATTACTTGTTCTGTTACATCTGCAACTGGCATACTATTCATGGCTTTTCTTAATGCGAATACAGTTTCTTTTTCTTTTGGTGTTAATAATAAGTCTTCTCTTCTTGTTCCAGATTTATTAATATCAATTGCTGGAAAAATTCTTCTTTCTGATAACTTTCTATCTAAGTGTACTTCCATGTTACCTGTACCTTTAAATTCTTCAAATATAACATCATCCATTCTGCTTCCTGTATCTATTAATGCTGTTGCTAAAATAGTTAAACTTCCACCATTTTCTATATTTCTTGCTGCTCCAAAAAATTTTTTTGGTTTATGTAATGCTGCAGGATCAATACCTCCTGATAAAGTTCTTCCTGATGATGGAATAACTAGGTTATATGCTCTTGTAAGTCTAGTAATACTATCTAATAATATAACAATATCTTTTCCTTGCTCAATTAATCTTTTTGCTCTTTCTAAAACCATTTCTGCGACTTTTACATGATGTTCTGGTAGTTCATCAAATGTTGAATGAATTACTTGTCCTTTTATAGAACGTTTCATATCTGTTACTTCTTCAGGTCTTTCATCTATTAATAATACAATAAGTTCAACTTCAGGATTATTTGTTGTAATACTATTTGCTACTTTTTTTAGTAAAGTTGTTTTTCCAACTTTAGGAGGTGCTACAATCATTCCCCTCTGCCCTTTTCCTATTGGACACATTAGGTCAATGATTCTTGTTGCATAATCATTTGAATTTGTTTCAAGTTTTAATCTTTCATTTGGATAAATTGGTATTAGCTCATCAAATCTTTTTCTTTTCATTGCTTTTTCAGGATGTTCTCCATTTACTTCTCCAACAAAGATTAATGACGGAAATTTTTCACCTTCTTTAAATCTTGAAATTCCTTTTATAATATCTCCTGTGTCTAATCTAAATCTTCTTATTTGAACCATTGATATATAAACATCTTTATCGCTTGATAAAAAGTTTTCTCCTCTTAAAAAACCATATCCATCTGGTAGAATATCTAAAATTCCCTGTACTATTTCGTCTCCCTCATTTGTAAGTTTATAGTCGATGATACGATTTCCATTTATATCATATTCTTTTTCTATTATTGAGTCATCATTAATTTCTTCATGTGTAGTAATATTATTATTTAATAATTGTGATAATATAGTAATTAATTCTTCTTTTTTTAATTTAGATATATTTTTAATATTATTTTCTTTTGCCAATGTTTTTAAGTCTGCCAATGACATTGAATTTAAGTCTAGCATAAGTTCCTCCTTATTATTAGTTATTTAATTGTATTGGAATTTTATAGATGAAATAAATATGTATTAATTATAACATATTTATTATTAAAAAGGAATAAAATTATATAAAAAAGTAAAAAATTTACAAATATAAATATTTTATTTATATATAATAAAAATAGAATGTAATTTATTACATTCCATTATCAACATATAATCTTTCATTTGGATAATACATGTCTAATTTTTCTCTAGCTGTTTGTTCTATAAATTCTAAAGAGTTAACATTTTCTTTTTGTTTTGCTAATTCTTCTTTGTATTCTTGTTCTTCAGTTATTTCTTGTGATAATTTATCTATATTTTGATTATACTGATTTAATATTTTTTGTTGATTAGCTATAGTAAATATAACATAAGTTGCTATAATAAAAATAAATAGCTTTCTATAAATTTTTTTATTTTTTTTCATAAGTTACTCTCCAATTCTCCTGTGCTAATTCCTTACGGATACCATATTTATATTATTCTACATTTTTTCTCAAAATCCTTCTTATATTTTTGCTTTTTTTATATTATTTTTTGTTTTATTTGTATTTTTAATAGAATTGTAAATATTTTTTAATAAATTTGTAGAATTTTTTCTGATATTTATTGTTAAAAATGATATAGGTTTAAAGAATAGCTTTTTTATTGTTTTTAAAATACACTTAATTGGGAATAGTATTATATGTAAAATTTTTGCTATTATTTTTTTAAAAAAATTAATAATAGTAGTATTTGTTTTTATAATGTAAGAACTTAATGTTAACATATAGCAAATACATCCTAATAGAATACCTAAAAATAAAAATAAACGAATTTCACCATTATTAAAAGTAAACACTGAATACAATATAATAGAACCTGTTAAAATCCAAAATAAAATGTCCTCTATATAAGTGATAATATCACTTGTTTTAAATGTTATTCGTAATACTCTAAAAAAGTCAAATAATAATCCTATTATAATGCCATTAACAATAAAAATTAAAAATAAGTTTGTTTGATTTGTAACCATTAATTATTTGACCTCCTTTAATTTTATTATTTAAATATTTTGCTCATTAAGCTTCCTTTTGACTTTTCCGTTGTTTTATCACTATAATTTAGCGATGATATGTCTCCTTCTACAATTACTTCTGATGTATCAATACTTAATTTATTGATTCTTAAATTTTCTCCTTTTACTGTTAGTAATCCTAGTTCTGTTTCGAGAATAACAACCTGATCATCAAAGCTAAGTACATCTAATACTCCGGATATGCTTAATTTTCCTCGATTTTCTAATATTAAATTTTGTATTACTCCTGTTGTATTAATTGTTTTTCTTTCTTCTACAGTCATGTCCCCTACCTCCTCCTATTTTTTCTTGCTAAATTATATATATTCAGAGTTTGTCTTATTTAGAACTAAAAAAATTTAAAAATGATATAAAAATCAGTAATAAATACTTGATAAAATTATGTAAATAGTATATAATGAAGCCGTGAAAATTGTAGCATTTAAGATTTAAATTTAAAATTTTAAAGGAGGAATGTTTATGAATACACAAAAAAACGATGATTTTTTTGTGAATGTGTATTCTCGGAACACAGGAGTAACAGGCTCATGTAATCTTATTTCGGTACATTTTCCTGACAAAACAAACTATAGGTTTCTAGTAGATTGTGGATTAGTACAGGGAAAAGAGGAAGATTTAAGATTAAACGAAGTAATTCCATTTAATGTTGAAAAAATCAACAGTGTTTTTGTTACACATAATCACATTGATCATACTGGATTACTTCCACTATTGGTTAAACAGGGTTATACAGGTCCTATATTTATGTCATATCCTACTTCTAGATTAATTGATGTAGCATTATATGATAGTAGTCGAATTAAGCTTTCAGACATAAATGAAC
>CANPZT010000113.1 GCA_947589135.1 uncultured Clostridia bacterium
TACCTCCACTTCGGACTTTCACCGATTAGCTAAACGACATGCCTGTCGTACCAATATAAGAGCAAATAATTTTATTAATTATTTGCTCTCTAACTTTTTTATTTGTTATCTAATTTAAAAATGTACTATTCATCTTTTATTAACTCGCTTTTATATTGTTCTTCTCCTACTTTATAGTTAATATATAGCTTTTTAGCTAAATCTTTTTTATTTGCATCTAATACCATTTTATAGATATTTTCTTCTCTTGTTCCACCTCTAAGTTCTTGATAAACTTTTCCTTCTCCATCTGTAATGCTTAATGTCTCTTCTCTTTTATTTCTAAATTCTTCTGTAGGCATATCTTTTCCTGCAGATATTAAATTCACATATTCTTTAGAAACAAAATTTATCACTAATTTTGTTTCTGTTAAAGTCATACTTTTTATTTCTAACCCAGGAATTTCATTAGCTAGTTTCAAATTTATTGTTTCTCTTTTGTTCATTTCTTGTGGTATATCAAATTCAAATAACCATTTTGCATCACTTAAATCTATATTTTTTGCAGTACTAGAATCATATTCTCCGTTTTCATCTTTATCTATTGTAAAATATCCTAAATCAAATATTTTAATATAAAGTTTTTGGCTTAAAGGAAATTTATCTTTTGCATCAATTGTTATTTTACTTACTACTATTTTCTCTTCTCTATTAATATCTTCGCTTCCTATTCCAGAAGAATCTGATAATTGTACACTATGTATATCTTTTTTGTTATATGCACCCAATTCACGTAACATAGAAATTGAATCATAATCCATTTTTTCAAGATTTCCAATATGATGCCTTGATGATACTTGATAAATATTGTTATTTTCATCATATATAGCATATCCATAACTAAGTGTTTCATAATTAATTTCTTTGTCTAATTTTATATTCATGTTTACAGAGAGTGTGTCATCATTTAGCATAATTGTATCTACTTTAGCACCAATTCCGTCTTGCATTATATAATCCATGTTTTCTACTTTTGCATAATTATCTTCTTGTACATATGTCAGTGTTCCTTTTGTTTCTATAGCTTTTATTTCTTCAAACTTATTGTATCTTCTATTAATTTCTATTTCATCACTAATTTTTAAATATGTTTTATAAGAAAAAAAAGCTAAAATTAATATTAATATAATTATTGCTATAATTAACAGCATTTTTTTCCACATTTTCATTTTTTTCTTTTCCATAAAAAATACCTCCCTTTTTATTTTGGAAGGCAACCTAGCTATCATGAGTTCTTTTTTGAACTTTTAGACCTATGGCTTTGCGTCATAAACTTTCGTTTATTTTGCTATTTACATCTACTTAAATTATAGCATATTTTTAAAACTTTTTCAACGTTTTGTCACTTTTTGATGATTCTTTTATATTTACATTTTATCATTTTTATAGTATAATTCACATAATTTAGCAAATGCTAATTTAATTTTATAATCTCCTTTTGGAGTTAACATATATGAGTAGTAGGCAACACAATAAATATTGAAGGAGGTAATTATTATGAAAGTTGAAGAGATGTATGTGTCTATAACTCAGGCAGAAAGGATTTTCGAAGTAATAAATCAGTCATTAAGTGTTACAAAGTATATTCAAATTTTTGTAACAAAAGAGTTGATTGAAGAATTACAGAGAAATGGCGCAGAGCATCATGTTTATCCATTTAATGGACCTTGTTGTTTCCATTATAATAAAGATGATGACAAGTCTGGAGGAGAAATTTGGTATGGATATCACGAAAGTGATCTTTCTTCACCTTTAGTATTCTCAGCAAGTTTTATTTCCAATTGTAGTGATTATTATCAGTTAGTGAATTTTCCATCAGCTAATTATTTACACTTTACAGCTGGATTTAAAAAATTATTGTTGATTGAAGCAAATACTACAGCAATACGATCATAACAACATCATAAACCAGAAACCAAGGAAACATTCCTTGGTTTCTGGTTTGTTAATGTCCTCTCATTTGAAGAAACTCATCACATTTACTTATGAAAAACATAAAAGCTAATATAAGAGCAATAAAAATTGTAGTAATTGAAATTACATACCCAACCTTAAATGAAACACCTGTAAAATAACAAAACCATTTTATAAATGTCCTATGTATTGAATTATAACCCTTGGTATAGCTATTACTTTTTGCCATAATAAAGTTTTCAGCTGGAAAAAAATATAATTCTGAAAATTTATATAATATGTTTGTATCTGGATATTCTAGTCCTAATTCCCATTTTTTTATAGTCTTAATATCTACTATAACTCCTAATTTGCTTAATTCTTCAATAACATCTATATAGCTCCAGTTTTTTTTATTTCTTAATTCTTCTAATAATTCTTCTATTGTTCTTTCCTCTACTACTGCTGTTTTATCTTTAATACTATTTTCTTTTTTATTTTTCATAATAAAAATACTCCCTTTTTTAAATTAATTTAGTTATAGGTATTTTTTAGTTTAATTTTTTATATTTTAATTATTATCAAGTTTATTATAACATAATGTTTAAACTTAATAAAGTTAAAAAGTAACCAAGGGACATGTCCCCTGGTTACTTTTAGTTAGGTTATTTCAGTTGCATAACCTACTTATTGCATGATAATTCGGCTCCCCATTTTTGAGAAGAATATTGATATTCTTCAAATCTTCTCTTATTTCTCTGGGTAATTTGTCTGACCTTACTAACCTAATAAAGCATTCGGGTCCTTCTTTGCCAATCTTGTTTTTTACAACCGTCAAATCATACATTCTTTATATCCCTCCTTCGTGGTTAATACTATTATTATATCACATTTTACATAAAAAGTCAAAATAAAAGAACTAGATTACTTGTCGAGAAGAAATCTAGTTCAATAAACAAAAAATAAACATATATAAATATATGATTTATTATAAGCATTTTAGCAAAAAAAGCTATATAAGTCAACAAAAACATATGAAAAATACAAAAAATAAGTTAAAAACTAAATAAAAAATTCATAAAAATATAAAAATATCTAATTGTCATGTATCTAAATTATAATTTTCTAAGTCTCTAAATGCTGGATCATAGATATTTTTGCCTTCATAATTAAATCTAGAACCATGACAAGGACAATCCCACGTTTTCTCAACATCATTCCAAGAAAGTAAACAACCTAAATGAGTACAAACTGGTTTAACAGCATATATTTTTCCATCCTCATTTTTATAAATTCCTATTTTTTCACTATTTACTTCTATAATTCCACCGGAATTATTTTTAATTTCTTCGAATTTCATATTAGGCTTTTTTATTTTATCTAAAAACAAAGAATTAGTAGATTGAACAATCATATTCTTCATTTCATCTCTATTTTTAATTGGCTTTAAACGTGTAGAATCAAATAGGTATGCATATTTATTAGTTTTTCCTATAATATTGTCTACAATAATGTTAGCTGCTACATTTGAAGAACTCATTCCCCATTTTTTAAATCCTGTACCTACATACATATTTGGCATAATATTAGAATATGCTCCTACATAAGGAATTTTATCTATAGGAATACAATCCCTTGTGCTCCACTTGCTTATTATATCACAATCTGGATAATATTTTTTTACTTCTTTCTCTAAAATTCCATAACTATCTTGATAAGAAGTCGGTTGTCCTGTTTTATGATCTCCACCGGCAATCAATAAAATTTCTTTTTCATTCCATTTTGCAGTTCTATAAGAAAAAATTGGATTAGTAAAATTAATATACATTCCGTTAAATAATGTTTTCTTTGTATCAACTGCTATTACATATGATGTT
>CANPZT010000114.1 GCA_947589135.1 uncultured Clostridia bacterium
TACCTTTACCTCTATATACTTCAGGTGGTCTTTTTGTTCTAATTACAGCTGCAGTTTGACCAACTAATTCTTTATCAATTCCTTTTACAATAATTGTATTTGGGTTTGGAACATCAAATGTAATTCCTGCTGGTGCTTCAAATATTACTGGATGTGAATATCCTAATGTTAAATTTAGATTATTTCCTTGTTTTACAACTCTATATCCAACACCATTAATTTGTAATTCTTTACTGTATTCTGAAGTTACACCTATAATCATATTGTTGATTAATGTTCTTGTTAATCCATGTAAGCTTTTGCTTTGAGCTTCATCATCTTTTCTTTTTACATTAATAATGTTATCTACCATTTCTACTGAAATATCTTTGTGTACTTCTCTTTCTAAAGTACCTTTTGGACCTGTTATAGTAATTTTTTGTCCATCAATTTTTACTTGTACTTCTGATGGTACTGTTATAGGTTTATTTCCTATTCTTGACATTTTAGTTTTCCCTCCTTCTTTAGGTTAATTATTGAGACTTATGCTTTCAAGTAGCTTATACAAATTATAAGCTTTATATTTAATATTTCTCTTCCATTTTATATTACCATATATAAGCTAATACTTCTCCACCAATTCCTAATTGTCTTGCTTCTTTATCTGTTTTTAATCCTTTTGATGTTGAAATAATTGCAATTCCTAATCCATTTAATACTTTTGGTAATTCTTCATTAGATGCATATACTCTTAATCCTGGTTTACTAATTCTTCTTAAACCATCTATTACTCTATTTCCTTTTTCATCATACTTTAAAGTAATTCTTATGATTCCTTGAGTATCATCTTTAATTTCTTCAAAAGATTTTATATATCCTTCTTTAAATAATATATCAGCTATACCAAGTTTCATTTTTGAAGATGGTATATCTACTGTTTTATGTTTTGAACTATTTGCATTTCTTATTCTTGTTAACATATCTGCTATTGGATCTGTAATATTCATTAATTACTAACCTCCTTTTCTTTTTACTATTATTTAGAATTTGTTTTCTTAAATTTAAATGAAATTTAGTGAGATGTGCATTTTCATGAATTAATCAGGATGAAGGTGTACTCTTGTACATCGAAATCTGATTAATGAAATGAAAATGTGCAGATTGCTGAATTTCATTTGAATTTTACCAGCTTGCTTTCTTTACACCTGGTATCTCTCCTTTATGTGCTAATTCTCTAAAACAAACACGACAAATTCCATATTTTCTAATGTAGCTATGTGGTCTACCACATAATTTACATCTATTATATTCTCTTGTTTTATATTTTTGTGGTCTTGCTTGTTTTACCTTCATTGCTTTTTTAGCCATAGTATTACTCCTTTCCTTTGACTAATTTCTATGTTAATTTAATTTGCAAAAGGCATTCCCATTAATTTTAACAATTCTCTAGCTTCTTCATCAGTTTTAGCTGTTGTTACAAATATAATATCCATACCTCTTAATTTATCAACTTTATCATATTCAATTTCAGGGAATATTAATTGTTCTTTGACACCCATAGAATAATTTCCTCTACCATCAAATGAATTTGCTGATACTCCTCTAAAATCTCTAACTCTTGGAAGTGCTACATTAAATAGTTTATATGCAAAATCATACATTTTTCCTGCTCTTAATGTTACTTTGCATCCTATATTAACACCTTCTCTTAGTTTAAATGCTGCAATAGATTTTCTTGCTTTTGTTACAATTGGTCTTTGACCTGTAATTTGAGTTAAATCATTCATTGCATTTTCTAATGCTTTTGGATTTTCTTTTAAATCTCCTAATCCAATATTTATAACTATTTTATCAAGTTTTGGTACTTGCATAATAGATTTATATTCAAATTTTTTCATTAATGCTGGGATTACTTCTTTTTCATATTGTTCTCTTAATTTTTCCATTATGTATAAATCCTCCTTTCTTTTTCTAATTTAATTTTGCTCCGCATTTCTTACAAATACGTACTTTTTCGTCTTTTTCAATTTTATATCCTACTTTCGTAGTTTTTCCACATTTAGAACATACAACATTTACTTTAGAACTTGGAATACTACATTCTACTGATATAATTCCACTTTCTTCTCCTTGACGTTTTGCTTTAACATGTTTCTTTCTAATGTTAACATCTTTTACAATGACTTTATCTTCTTTTGGCAAAACTTCTAATACTTCTCCTGTTTTCCCTTTGTCATTTCCTGATAAGACTTGAACTTTGTCACCTTTTTTTATTCTCATTAGAAATTTCCCTCCTTTTCTTCATTTTAAGGTATTTACTTTGATATTTTCATTTTCTAAAGTTTACAATTTCACTTTGCTCAATTGCACCTTTAATCCATGATATTTAAAATCTTTCAAATATTTTAGTTAATGGATTAAAGAACTTCTGGAGCTAATGAAAGGATTTTCATGTAATCTTTTTCTCTTAACTCTCTTGCAACTGGTCCAAAAATACGAGTTCCTCTTGGTGTTCCGTCTTCTTTTATTATTACAGCTGCATTTTCATCAAATTTTATATATGAACCATCTGGTCTTCTTAATCCTCTTTTAGATCTTACTATAACAGCTTTTACAACATCTCCTTTTTTTACAACTCCACCTGGTGTTGCTGATTTAACTGAAGCAACTATTACATCTCCTATATTAGATGTTTTTCTGAATGAACCTCCTAAACATCTAATACACATAATTTCTTTTGCTCCTGTGTTGTCTGCTACTTTTAATCTTGTTTGTTGTTGGATCATTTATGGTTCCTCCTTTCTTTCCTTTGACAAGTATTTAAATTTTGTTTATCTTCTCTTTTAATATTTAAGATAATTTTCTCAAATATTAAATAATTTTTTTATCATTATTTTTATATATTTACTATTTAATGTCTGCCTTTTCCATGATTTCAACTACTCTCCATCTTTTATCTTTAGAAAGTGGTCTTGTTTCCATTACTCTTACTTTATCACCAATTTGGCAAGCATTTTCTTCGTCATGTGCTTTTAATTTATATGTTCTTTTAACTGTTTTTCCATACATTTTGTGGCTAACACTATTTTCAACAGCTACTACTACTGTTTTATCCATTTTATTTGATAATACAGTACCAACCATAACTTTACGAAGATTTCTTTCTTCCATTTAGATTTCTCCTTTCTTTATTTATGCTTTTTTACTTTCTGCTATTTTTCTTTCTGTTAATATAGTATTAATTCTAGCAATATCTTTCTTAACTTCTTTTATTTTCATTGGATTGTCTAATCCATTTGTAGCTAAACTAAATTTTAGTTTAAATAATTCTGTTTTTAGTTCACCTAATTCTTTTTCTAATTCTGGTGAAGACATTTCTTTTATTTTATTTATCTTCATCATTATCACCTACCTTTTCAGTTTCTCTTGCTACAAATTTTGTTTTATTAGGTAGTTTGTTCATAGCAAGTCTTAAGGCTTCTCTTGCAGTTTCTTCTGGTACACCAGCTATTTCAAACATTACTCTACCTGGTTTTACTACTGCTACCCAATATTCTGGAGCACCTTTACCTTTACCCATACGAGTACCAATAGGTTTTGCAGTTATTGGTTTGTCTGGAAAGATTTTAATCCAAACTTTTCCACCTCTTTTTATATAACGAGTCATAGCAATACGGGCTGCTTCGATTTGATTACTTGTAATTAATCCAGCTGTTACAGCTTGAATTCCATATTCTCCATCTGTAACTTTATTTCCTCTTGTTGCTTTTCCTCTCATTC
>CANPZT010000115.1 GCA_947589135.1 uncultured Clostridia bacterium
ATAACAGATTTATTTATAGCAACTGCAGTTGATTATAATCCAAAATCAGAAGAAGCATATACATTTTTTAAAATAGTACAAAACAAATTGCATAATGCAATTTCTGGACATACTGCTGCGGAACTTATTTATAATAGAGTAGATTCTAATAAAAAACATATGGGACTTACCAGTTGGCAAAATAGTCCAGATGGTTTAATATATAAATATGATGTAACAATAGCCAAGAATTACTTAAATGAAGAAGAATTAAATAAATTAAATGATTTAACTAACTTTTTTATTGTTTTTGCAGAAGATGAAGCAAAAGAAAGACATATAATGACAATGCAAGATTGGATTGAGGCAACAGATAATTTATTAAAATTTAGAAGAAAGAAAATATTAGATAATGCAGGTTCCATTTCCCACGACCAAGCTATTGAGAAAGCAAATAAAGAATATGAAAAATTCAAAGTAAAACAAGATATGCAATATATTTCTAGTATGGATGAAATGTACCAAAGATATTTGAAAGAAAATAATGATAAATAAAGATTTTACAGCCAATAGCCCTAAATTTTTTGATTGACAACATCATGGTACTGAAGAATTAGCTCACTTAGAAATGGTTGGAACAATAGTGCATCAATTAACAAAAGATGCTTCTATAGAAGAAATCGAAAAAGCAGGACTTAGTGCATATTATACTGACCATGGAGTAGATGTATATCCTTCATCAGCAGCTGGAGTTCCATTTACAGCAGCATATATTGCATGTAAAGGTGACCCAATTGCAAACTTACAAGAAGACTTAGCAGCAGAACAAAAAGCAAGAGCAACTTATGAAAAATTAATTAACCTTTGTCGTGATAATCCAGAAGTTTTAGACCCATTAAGATATTTAAGACAAAGAGAAGTTGTTCACTTCCAAAGATTTGGTGAAGCACTTCGTGGTGTTCAAGACAAATTAGCCGAAAAGAAATTCTATATGAATGATATGACACCTTATAATATGGTAAACAACAATGATAACAATAATTGCGGTTGCAATAACTAATATAAATTTAAGAATTTAATTAAAATTATATTTTTGTATAATAAAGATATCAAAAGAGACACATTTGTAGTTTAGTACACTTTGTATCTCTTTTACTTTATTTTAAGCTTTATTTTAAACTTTGTTTTACTTTTTCTAACATTTCTTGATATTTTACAAGTTTATCTTTTTCTTCCTTTATTTTTGATTCTGGAGCTTTATTTACAAAGCCTGGATTTGATAACATCTTTTCACATCTATCAACTTCTGCTTCTAATCTTTTTTTCTCTTCTTCTAGTCTTTTCTTTTCCTCTTCTACATCAATTAAACCTTCTAATGGAATATAAAGTTCAATTCCATCTTTTATAATATTAATCGTATTTTCTGGAATTTCTTCTTTATTATTTTTAATTGTAACTTTATTTGCAAATCCTAATTTTAAAAGTACATCTTTAATTTGATTTAATTCTTCCATATATCTTTCTGTAACAAAAATTAATTCTGATTTTTTACTTGGATGGATATTTTTTGTGCTTCTTATATTTCTAATGTCTACTATAATTTGCTTTACTTTTTCAATAATATCATCATCTTCATCATAATCCACTCTTTGCTTTTCTTTTGGCCAATTAGTCATCATTAATTCTTTGTCATTGTAATTTATAAGATTTTCATAAATTTCTGATGTTACAAATGGCATAAATGGATGTAATAATTTTAAAGCATCTCCAAAAACATAGTTCAATACAAAACTAACTTGTACTTTTTCTTGCCTATCATCACTATATAATCTTGTTTTGACCATTTCAATATACCAATCACAAAATTCATTCCAAATAAAACTGTATATATTATCTAGTGCAATTCCTAAGTCATATTCTTCTATGTTTTTTGTAACTGTTATTATTAAATTATCTAATTTATTTAAAATCCATCTATCTTCTATGCGTAATCCTTCTGATTTATATTTTCCTGTCTCTCTATCTTTTATTGAATCTCCAAATCCGATTATTTCTTCTTTTGTAGCAAGATTATTGATTATAAATTTAGCTGCATTCCATATTTTATTTGCAAAATTTGATGCTTGTTCTAACTTTTCTGGCATATATCTTATATCATTTCCCATAGTTGTTCCTGATAATACAGAAAATCTTAATGCGTCTGCTCCATAGTTTTCAATAATTTCAATTGGGTCAATTCCATTTCCTAATGATTTTGACATCTTTCTTCCTTGAGAATCTCTTACAATTCCGTGTATTACTACATCTTTAAATGGATTTTGATTAGTAAGTTCCAGTCCTTGTGTCATCATTCTTGATATCCAAAATGTTATAATATCATATCCTGTTACTAATGCATTTGTTGGATAAAAAGTTTTATAATCTTCTGCTTCTGCATTTGGCCATCCAAGTGTTGAAAATGGCCATAATGCTGAACTAAACCATGTATCTAATGAATCTTCATCTTGGTGTAATTTATTTGAACCACATTTTTCACATTTTTCTGGCTTTTCTTTTGCAACATTCATATGTCCACATTCATCACAATAATATACTGGTATTCTATGTCCCCACCATAATTGTCTTGATATACACCAATCTTGAATATTATCTAACCAATTAAAATACATTTTTTCATATCTTTTAGGTACGAATTTTACTTCATCATTTCTTACTGCATCTGTTGCTCTTTTAGCTAAATCTTTCATGCTTATAAACCATTGCTCAGATATTCTAGATTCTATTGTATTATGACATCTATAACATTTTCCTACATTGTGTGTATAATCTTCTGTTTTTACTAAAGCACCTATTTCTTCTAGTTTGCTAACAATTAACTTTCTTGCATCAATTGATTTCATTCCTTTATATTCTGGTACTAAATCACCCATTATAGAACTATCATCAAATACTTCAATAATTTCTAAATTATGTCTTAATCCTGCTTGATAATCATTTGGATCATGAGCTGGTGTTATTTTAACACATCCTGTACCAAATTCTTTTTCTACAAATTCGTCAGCAATAATAGGAATTTCCTTATTCATAATTGGAAGAATACATTTTTTACCTATTAAATCTTTATATCTTTCATCATCTGGGTGTACTGCAACAGCTGTGTCTCCTAACATAGTCTCAGGTCTAGTTGTAGCAACTATAATATATTTATCTGTATCTTTTATTTGATACCTAATATGCCATAAATGAGAAGCTTCATCTTCATACTCTACTTCTGCGTCTGATATTGTTGTATGACATGATGGGCACCAATTTATCATCTTTTTACCTTTATATATTAGACCTTTATTGTATAAGCTAACAAATTGTTCTAAAACTGCATCTGTCAATCCTTTATCTAAAGTAAATCTGTTTCTTTCCCAATCACAAGAACAACCTAACTTTTTTTGTTGTTCTTGAATTGTTCCACCATACTCTTTTGTCCATG
>CANPZT010000116.1 GCA_947589135.1 uncultured Clostridia bacterium
TCATAGCTAGAAGCTTTTAGAACCCCCTGTAAAACAGGGGGTTTTCGTTACACAAAAAAGCAAGTGCTTGTAAATACTTTCACTTGCTTATAATGTGGTGTTTATATATTTGTTTACTAATCAATATTATGTATAAAATATATTTTTAGCTATCAAATCATTTAGATATTATTCTGCCGTTTTTAAGACATATTTTATACTTGTAATAGTTTCATTTTCAACTATAAATTCTAAACATGTATTATTTTTTGTATATGTATATTGAGTACCATCATTTTCAAATTCACTGCCATATGTTTCTATCATTTTTTCATAACTATCACTTACACAAACACCTTCTGTTGTAGTTTGTTTTGTATCTGTAAAGTAAATAGAATAAATTCTTTCAGTTCCTTCATCTTCATATGTTTCAACTTCAAAGCCTTCATATTCATATATTTTATCATTTCCTTCAAAAGCACAACTAGGAACTTCATATACATTACTTTCTTCTCCAAACTTTTCTGTGCTCATTTCTTCATTAATAGCTACTGTTTTACCGTTTATTGTAAATAAATATTCATTAATTTTATTTGATGATGTATCTTCAGAAATTGTAGATTTGTTTGTTATTGCTTGTTCTTCCTCTTTTGTAGTAACCTTTGTTTTATTTTTATTAACTACAAATACAGCTGCAACTGCAATAACAATAATTAAAATAACTACTATAATTACTTTTTTCATATTTAATTCCTACCTTTCATTTTATAATTTCTTTATATTCCTCTAGTTTCTTAGAATAAATTTGATTTATTTCTTCATTTTGACGATAGTCTTTAATTCTATCGCTTTCATTTTTTAAAACTTGTGCTAGATATTTACTTAATTTTGTAGCACCTGTTAAATTTAAATGAAGTCCTGCATCGTATGTATCACTCTTATAATCTATACCAATTTCATCTGTTTTGTCAATAAAATTTATATATTTTAAATTATTCTTTTTAGCATAGTCTGTAATTTGTTCTTCATATTCATTATACCAATAAGGATAAGCTGCAGGCATTTTTGCAAGTATTAATTCTATATTGTTTTCTTTACACAAATTTGTTATTTTATCTAAATATTCATAACATTTATCACAAAATTTATAATTTGCTAGTTTTCTTTTAGCTGGTAAATTTTCAACAGGTTTCACACCTTTGTTTATTAAAAATCCATTATATGTATTTTGCTTTGTTTTAAAGAAATATTCAAAATCTTCTTTTTTTAATTCCGTTATTCTATCATGATATCTTAAAACTGGAAATACATAAGACAAGAAACTTTCATCTTTTGTTAATGAATTTTTTATTATATCCAATTTTTGTTTAGACCATTTCATTTGATCAATGCATAATCTATTATATGCCTCATTCTCCTCTGAATTTTTCATTCCACCTATGCTAAGTAATACAACTTCAGGCTTTTCATATTTCAAAGTTTCTTCTAAAATAAAATATGATTGCCACATCATTTGTTGAGAATTACCTCTTACATAACTTGTTATTCCTTGTTCTTCATACATAACCATTGGTGAAATATTTGCATATACTTCACAATCTCCTAAAACTATTAATTCATGATTTTTCTCTTCTTTGTAATAAGCAGCTGTCATGCTTCCTTCTTCTAAATCTGTACTATATTTGGGTTGCACTAATCGATTTACTATAAGGAATGTAATAAGAAAAATAGCTAATACAAAAAATAATTTTATTTTTTTCATTATTAATTCCCTCCTCTAAAATTTTCCATATATAAAATCAGATGCATTATATCCAATTCCGTAACACCCAAATAATAATGTTGCAAAAAATAGTAAGAAACATAATGTATAAGAAACTTTATTTTTCTTTCCTTCTGTCTCTCGTTTTTGTATATAAAAATCAACTATAAATAGAATGATAATTGATATTATTCCTATCCAAAAACTAGCTACATTTAAACCTAATGAATACAAAGCTCCATTTGTAAAAATTTCTGGATTAAATTTTGCAAATCCTGCTTTTACGATATTAAAGCCTTCTGCTATACTGTTTGCTCTAAAGAAAATTAATGAAAAACTAAATAATAAATATACCTTTATATGTTGTAAAATTCTATAAATTTTCCCTTTTGAATTTATTTTTAGCTTAGTATTTATGTATTCAATTGCAGGTGCAATAACTTCACCTACTACAACATAAAACCATTGGATTATTCCAGATGCTAATATAAAATGATATGCTCCATCATGCCAAATACCAATAGCTATCCACAATACTAGCATTGCTAAATATGTTGGTATTTTTTTACCCCATTTTTTACCAATGATTTTTTTACATTTTTTTATTGAATTTTGTATAAAATCTGTTTTTAACATTGGATAAAAAATATAATCTTTGAACCATGTTCCTAAAGTTATATGCCACCTACGCCAAAACTCAGCCATAGTTTTAGAAAAGAATGGTTGTCTGAAATTTTCTGGCATTCTAATTCCTAACATTCTAGTTGTTCCTAAGGCAATATCTATACAACCAGAAAAATTAGAATACAATTGGATTGTATAAAATAATGCTGCAACAACTATGTATAATCCGTTATATTTATTAATATCGCCATAGATTGTATTACACAATGTTCCCATTCTTTCTGAAATAACAAGTACTTTAAAAAATCCCCACATTATTCTCTGAATTCCACTCATTATATTTTCTATTTTGAATTCGTGATTGTTATATAACTCATTTTTCATTTCGCTATATCTATTAAATGGTCCACTAGTCATTTGTGGAAAAAATATCATAAATGTTAAATATTTAAAAGGATTTTTTTGTGGTTTATATGCTGTCCTATATACGTCTAATAAATATCCAATTGATATTATTGTGTAATATGAAATTCCAATTGGTGCTAAAAATGAAACCATATTCCATACAAAATTTATACCTGTTGTTTTAGCTATAAATTGTATTGTAACTCCAAAGAAATTTGTGTATTTTAATCCCACTAATGTTGCTAATGCTAATATCACAAATATTGTTCTTGTTATTTTTCTTTTCTTTTCATTTTTACATTTATCAATTAGGATAGCACCAAAGTATGTTATAATAAATCCATACAGAACATAAAGTATTAAATACAATTTAGTACACGACATTACTAAAAAAATAATACTTGCAATTAATAATACTACCCATTGTTTTTTTCTAAAAATTGTATAATATAATAATACTAAAATAACTAAAAAAGTCAAAAAACTAACAGAAGTTAACTCCATTTTATTATCCTACTCTTTCTTCAATTATTGCTACCATTTCTCCTACATTTTTCATGCTTGTTACTTCATTCATATTAAACTTAATTCCAAATTCTTTTTCAACAGCTACAATTAAATTAATATGTTCTAATGAATCCCAATCTTCTATATCATTCG
>CANPZT010000117.1 GCA_947589135.1 uncultured Clostridia bacterium
CAGGGTTGCCAAGGGTTCCGGGTTTAAATGGCAACTAGTTAGTTGCCATTTAAACCCGGAACCCTTGGCAACCCTGGAACCCTTGACAACCCCGAAACCCTTGGCAACCCGAAATCTTGACAGAGATAGGAGAAAAAAGATGAAAGATTATATTACAATAATAGGAGCAGGGCTTGCAGGTAGTGAGGCTGCTTATCAAATAGCAAAAAGAAAGATTAAAGTAAAGTTATATGAAATGAAACCAATAAAATTTTCACCGGCACATACAAATGAGGATTTAGCAGAGATTGTATGTAGCAATTCTTTTAAATCAAATTTGTTAACGAATGCATGTGGACTTTTAAAAGAAGAGTTACGAAGTTTAGATTCTTTATTAATAAAAGTAGCTGATGAAACAAAAGTACCTGCAGGACAAGCTTTAGCAGTTGATAGAGAAGAATTTTCTGCGAAAGTGACAAAAGAAATTGAACAGAATCCTTTTATAGAAATTATACATGAAGAAATAACTGATATAGAAAAGATAGCTAGTGAAGGTATTGTAATTATTGCGACAGGGCCTCTTACTTCAGAAGGATTAGAAAAACAAATTCAAAAAATTACAGATATGGATAAATTCTATTTTTATGATGCAGCAGCTCCTATTGTAACAAAAGATAGCATTAACTTTGATATTGCTTTTTATGGAGATAGATATAGTCAAGAGAAAAAGAAACAGGAAACATTAGAACAATGGAAGACAAGAATTGCACAAGAAACTAGTGATTATATAAATTTACCTATGAACCAAAATGAGTATGAGAACTTTTGTAAACAGCTTATAGAAGCAGAAGTTGTTACATTACATGAATTTGAAAAGAAAGAAATATTTGAAGGATGTATGCCAATTGAGATAATGGCTAAAAGAGGAATAGATACTTTAAGATTCGGACCTTTAAAGCCAGTAGGATTTGATGATCCAAGAACAGCAAAAAGACCATATGCAATTGTGCAACTAAGACAAGATGACAAACAAGCACAAATTTATAATTTAGTAGGATTTCAGACAAATTTAAAATTTGGAGAACAGAAAAGAGTTTTTAGCAAAATTCCTGGATTAGAAAATGCAGAATTTGTAAAATATGGTGTAATGCATAGAAACACATACATTAATTCAACAGAATTGTTAGATGCAACTTATTGCAGGACAAATTACAGGGGTAGAGGGATATGTAGAATCAATATCTTCAGGATTAATAGCAGGATTGAATGCAGCTGATTATTTCAGTAATGAAGTTAAAAATCACTATTTTCCAGAGTATACCATGATAGGTGCATTGGCAAAGTATGTTTCTACAAGTAATTCAAAATTTCAACCTATGAATGCAAATTTTGGTATTTTACCTGAGTTAGAAGGAAAGAAAATAAAAGATAAAAAGCAAAGATATGAAAAACTTGCTCAAAGAAGTTTAGAATATATAAGAAATTTATATTACAAATATTACTAAAATTTTACATTTTTGTTAAAATTGGCTTAAAATAGGAAAAAATGTTGCAAAAGTTACATAAATCTGATATAATAATAAGTGAATGATATTTGGTAAGAATATGTCTTATATTCTGAAAGGAGTAAGTTATGAGTGAAATTAATATGGAGTTATTTAAGAAAGCAGTTATAGAATACAAAGATAGAATTTCTAAGATTGATGAAGAAGCAAAAGTAATTGGAGAAAAATTCCAACAAGAACAGAAAAAAAGAGATGATATATTAGATAAAGAGTCATCACAATATGAATTACAAGCAGGTATAACAGAAGAAGTATTAGAAAATTTAAGAAAAAAGAGTGATGAAAGGAATAGCTTAGAAGAAAAAGTAAAAAATATAATTAGTAAAATAAGAAGTAAAATAGAAAATGATAAGGAAGAATTAGCCAAAAAAGCTTTGGATAGCAAAAATCAAATAGAAAAACTTCAAAAAGAGCAAAAAAATTTTGAAGAATTAATTGATAGAGACAAAGCCAATAATCCAAATATAAAAGATGATGATCAAATTATACAAAATAGAAGAAAAAGAATTGAAGAAATAAAGGGAAAGATAGAAGCTCTACAATTAGATGTATCAAATAATATAAAAGAAATTGATAAAATGAATTATCAGTTACAATATATAGACTATGATAATATAGAAAATTATCAAGTAGAAGAAAAGAACAAAGCAGTTAATAATGACAAAGATACAGAAAAGGATGATACAACGATAAATAAAGGTAAAGACACAGAAAAAGATGACACAACAATAAATAAAGACAAGGACACAGGAAAAGATGATACAACAATAAATAAAGACAAAGATACAGGAAAATATGATACAACAATAAATAAAGGTAAAGACACAGAAAAAGATGATACAACAATAAATAAAGACAAAGACACAGAAAAAAATAATAACCAAACTATGAATAAAGAGGAATTAGACGAAAAACAAAAAGCAGAAAAACTAGGTAAACAAATTTTAGAAGATATGTCAAGAGATTACAAGAATGTACATTTTGAACCAGAACCAATTTCAAGAATTTATTTTGATGAAACTAACACTAATACACCATTTAGCAAAAGAGAACCAGAAGATTTATATAAAGAAGGTGAAGAATTACCACCAGAACAAGTAGAAGGTTTAACAATTGGTAATTACAATCCAATTACTGAAAATGAAAATGCAACATTAAATGACACAGAAAAAAATGATGATAATAATAAAAAAGAAAAAAGAATGAAAAAGATTTTAAGTAAGATGAAAGGATTTTTTATTAATATATATAATCACATTAAGAACTTTGCTAAAGGAGTAAAAATGTTGCCTCAAGGAATAAAAGAAGTTTCTAAAAGAATTAAAGAAGAAAACAAAGAGAAGGAAAAAGAAATTATAGAAAAGACAGACCATATTAGTGAACAAGAAAGAGAAGACATGGCAAGACAAGAAATAGAAAGAAGAGCAAAAAGAAAAGAAAATATGCAAAAGGAAAATGCTTCTTTTGTACAAAAAGTAGATGGCAATAATGAAAAAATAGCAGAGAAATATAGAGAAGAAAGTAAAAAAGAAACTGAAAAATTATTAGATAATGTACATAATAAAGAAGAACAAAATCAATTTAATGTAGTTGAAACTATAAATAACAAAGGAACTGATGGACTAAAAGAAAAGTATCAAGAACAATTTAAAGGAAGATAATGATAGTGAAAGATATTAATAACATAAAAATAAATGTAATATAAAATATATTAACAAATAAAAAATATAGAGGGTGTCACATTTTAAGATACCCTCTAATTTTTTATACTTAATAGTAGCTCTAAGCACCTAAAAATGAAAAAATTTGGTTAGTTAAAAAAGTAAAAGCAACATAGTAAAAAAATTTGATAGTATTGAAGAAAATGCTACATTTTAGTAATTT
>CANPZT010000118.1 GCA_947589135.1 uncultured Clostridia bacterium
CAAAAATTAATTTTAGCTCTAGCAAAACCAAAATACTTTATACCAGTTCATGGGGAATATAGACAATTAATTGCACATAGTGAAACTGCACAAAGTATGGGAATAGATAAAGATAATATTATTATGATGTCTAATGGTAGAGTATTAGAAATGAATGATGAAGTAGCAGAGCTTACTTCTTCTGTTCAAAGTGGTAAAATCTTAGTTGATGGACTAGGAGTAGGAGATGTTGGAAATATTGTATTAAGAGACAGACAACATTTATCACAAGATGGTTTAATAGTTGTAGTATTAACTATGGACTCAGCAACAGGCGAAGTTGTTGCTGGACCAGATGTAATATCTAGAGGATTTGTTTATGTAAGAGAATCTGAAAACATTATGGATGATGTAAAATCAGTTGTAAGAAACGAAATAAGAAAGTGCGAAGAAAGAGGAGTGCGTGATTGGTCAACAATTAAATCAGCAGTAAGAGAAAATTTAAGAGATTATATCTTCATGAAAACAAAGAGAAATCCAATGATTATACCAATTATTATGGAAGTATAATAAATTTAGATTTTAATTAGATAATGATTAATTAGGTTTATAGGTAACCTTTTAAAAACCTAAATAATTATGCAAGGAATGAAAAAGATGGATTATAAAGATTTAGCAAATTTAATATTTCCAGAAGCAAAAGAAATTTCATATTATGAAGAAAAATATCCAAGAAGAAATTTAAAAGAAGGAGCAATAGTTACAAGATTTGCTCCAAGTCCAACAGGATTTGTACACATAGGTGGACTTTACCAAAGTTTAATAGCAAAAAAACTATCAAGTCAAACTGATGGAGTATTTTTCTTAAGAATAGAGGATACAGACCAAAAAAGAGAAGTAGAAAATGGTATAAGTGGAATTATACATTCACTAAAAGAATTTGACATTGAGCCAGATGAAGGAATGATAACTGAAACAGAAGGTAAAGGTAATTATGGTCCATACAAGCAATCTGAAAGAAAAGAAATCTATCAAGCATATGCAAAATATTTAATAGAACAAGGAAAAGCATACCCATGTTTTTGCACGCCTGAAGAAGTAGAGCAAATAAGAGCAAAACAAGAAGCAGCAAAAATTAGACCAGGATATTATGGAGTATGGGCAAAATGTAGAAATAATACAGTAGAAGAAATGGCAGAAAAAATTAAAAATGGAGAACAATATATTATTCGTTTTAAATCTCCAGGACGAGAAGATAGGAAAATCAAACATAAAGATGTAATTAAAGGAAATGTAGAATTTCCAGAAAATGATCAAGATATAGTAATTATTAAAGCAGATGGATTACCTACTTATCATTTTGCACATGCAATAGATGACCATTTAATGGGAACAACGCATGTTATAAGAGGAGATGAATGGTTATCATCTGTTCCACTACATTTACAACTATTTCATGAATTGGGATTTAGACCACCTAAATATGCACACATTGCACCAATTATGAAAAACGACAATGGAAATAAAAGAAAGTTAAGTAAAAGAAAAGATGCAGAAGCGGCAGTTAGCTATTATGAACAAGAAGGAATACCAGCAGAAGCAGTAAAGGAATATCTATTAAATATAGCAAACTCAACATTTGAAAATTGGAGAAGAGCAAATCCAGAAAAAGCAATGGAAGAATTTGAACTTCAATTGAACAAAATGAGTGTTAGTGGAGCTCTATTTGATATGGTAAAATTATTAGATGTAGGAAAAACAGTAATATCTAAATTTACAGCTGAGCAAGTATATGAAAAAGCACTAGAATGGGCAAAAAAATATGATAAAGAACTAGAAGAAATGCTAAGTAATAAAGAATATTCACTAAAAATATTTGGAATTGAAAGAGGAAACAAAAAACCAAGAAAAGATATAGCAAAATGGTCAGATGTAAAAGATTCTATTATTTATATGTATGACAACAAATTTCTAAATAAAAATCAAGAATATCCTTATCAAGTAATAAATGATAAAGAAGAAATAAACAAAATAATAACATTATACATAGAAAAATACTATAACGAAAATGATGATAAACAAACATGGTTTGATAAAATCAAAGAGTTAGCAGGAGAACTTGGATATGCAAAAGAAGTAAAAGAATTCAAAGCAAATCCAGAAAAATATAAAGCACATGTAGGAGATGTAAGCACAGTATTAAGAGTAGCATTAACAGGAAGAACAAATACACCAGACATGTATGAAATAATGCAAGTTCTAGGAAAAGACAGCGTTATTGCAAGAATGAGACAAAGGGGATAGTCTTTATGGAGTACAATATAGGTGATATAGTAAGAACAAAAAAACAACATCCTTGTGGAAGTAAACTGTGGGAAATTACAAGAGTTGGTGTTGATTTTAAATTGAAATGCCAAGGTTGTGGACATGTTATAATGATACCTAGAGAGAAGGCTTTAAAGGCAATTACAAAAAAAATTGATAAACAAATTTAATAAGGTAAAATGAAAAGAAATGAGCTTTGTAAATTATAAAGCTCATTTCTTAAATTATGATAATATAAATTTATACAAAGTCAATATAAATCTAAATGTAACAAATCAACAAAAATCGACATATTATATATTATAGTATCAATCAAGGTGCTATATTGGAGGTGACTTTTATGGAGCCACAAGAACAAGTATATTGTTATGATAATAGAAAATGTAACAAAAAGAAAAATTGTTTATGCATAGTAACAATCATTCTATTAGCAGCATTTGCAGTTGTTATTGGTTTAATTATAGGTGCTGCAATTAGCGCTTCAGTATTAGCTGCTTTACCAGCAGTTATCGTTTTAGCTGTAATTTTAGGTTTATTATTAATATTATCAATTATATTAATGTTTTGTAAAAAGGAAAAATGTTGCTAAATTCTCATAATACGAAAGATAGAAATTAAAATAAAAACAGCGGAATTTATAATTCTGCTGTTTTTTGACATTGGGATATACTTGTGAATTGTTATTGTATATAAAATTGCTACAATAATTGCTATAAATGGTAACAATTAATTTAATACAAAAATGAAAATTTTTTAAAAGTATTGAATAATTTAGTAATTAAATCTATAATAAAATAGTACAATTATTATAACAAGATAAATAGTTAAAAATAGGAGTGATTAAATGACAAAAGAAATACCTAAAGAAAAAGCACCAAAAAAAGAAACTTTTATGCAGGGAGTTATAACATTAATATTTTCACAAATAGCAATTAAATTATTAGGATTAATATATACATTATATTTGACAAATAGAGAAGGATTTGGTGATAAAGGAAATGGAATTGTAGCAGCAGGATATCAAATATATGCAATGTTACTTACAATATCATCAATAGGAGTACCAAATGCAATTTCAAAATTAGTATCAGAAAGAATTGCAGTAGGAGACCAT
>CANPZT010000119.1 GCA_947589135.1 uncultured Clostridia bacterium
CTATGTGGTTGGCGATATGTACCTCCACTTCGGACTTTCACCGATTAGCTAAACGACATGCCTGTCGTACCAAAAAAATAGTGTTAAATTTATTTTTAACACTATTTTTAGTTTGTATTTTAGTTAGAAAAGTAAAGTTTTCATTTTTTGTTTTCATTTTTTGCTTTCATTTTATTTTAAATTTTATTTTGTATAAGTCACCCATATATCATATGAACCACCATTATGCTCACCTTGCATACTTACCTGCAATCTAATAACATTTGGTAAACTAACAATAGTTGGTATTAAATACTCTGATGTAGTCCACATATATCCTTGTGCTGAAATCTTATTTGAATCTTGACTTGATACATCTATTTGTCCACCATAATCTATAATATGAGGTCTTTCGCCTGTATCCATACATTTATAATCACATTGATATTCTGTTCCTGTAGCTTTTCCTGTAAATCTGTATCCATAAACATTATCACCTAGATTAATTTCTGTATTTTCTGGCCATTTTGTATAATTATTAACAGAATACTTGTTTTCAGTTGTGTCTGTATTTGTTGCAACTTTTGTATTATCTATGCTAACTAGTTGTAAAGATTTGTTTATTTCAAACTCATATGGATATTCTATTAATTTTACAAATATTGATTCTGCATTTTTGGCATCAATTTGTGGCAATAAAAATTCACCTTCTGTTTGTGCTATTTGTAAACTTGCATATTTTTTTGTTTTTAAATCAACATATTCTATTTCTTTATCTTTACAAAATCCATCTGCTAGATATTGTAATGTTGGCATTTGTTGATTTTCTGTATAACTACTTATTTGCATATTTGTTATTTTTAAATTTATTTTTTCTGTTGCCTCTCCCTTTTTTGTTTCTTCCTCTGCTTGTTCTGCTTTTTTAAATAAGTTATCATTTCCTGTTAATGCCACAATTGTTACTCCTGCTAAAATTAACAATACTATTATAGTTATTACTAGTGATATTAATGTGATTCCTTTGTTTAAGAATTTATTATTTTTTCCAAGTGTTTCTTTAAACATTAAATCGCTTTTTTTCTTCATTTGTATTCCTCCATTTTAGATTTACTTAAGACTATCTTTTAATCTAATTACTTAATAAAATTTTATATAATTTCATTTACTTATTCAAGGAATACAGTTGTTTTTATTAATAACTTTTTTACATAATATATAACAAAACAATGACCAGGGGGTGTTTTTCCCCTTGGTCATTATTCTACATTAACTTGCCATTTAAACCCGGAACTATTGGCATCAATTTGCCATTTAAACCCGGAACTATTGGCACGGAACTATTGGCAACCTCGGAATTATTGGTAATTTGCAACGTTTTCTTGCTCTGTACTAATATGTATGTTTTGATATTTTTGCATACCTGTTCCTGCTGGAATTAGTTTACCTATTATAACATTTTCTTTTAATCCTACTAAGTCATCTATTTTTCCTTTTACTGCTGCTTCTGTTAATACTCTTGTTGTTTCTTGGAATGATGCTGCTGATAAGAAGCTTTCTGTTGCAAGTGATGCTTTTGTAATACCAAGTAATATTCTCTTTCCTGTTGCTGGTCGTTTTCCTTCTTCAATTGCTTTGTTATTTTTGTCTTCAAATTCATACATGTCTATTAATGCTCCTGGGAACATGTCTGTATCTGCATTGTCGTCTACTCTAACTTTCTTAAGCATTTGTCTACCTATTACTTCTATATGCTTATCATTGATGTCAACACCTTGGTTTCTATATACTTTTTGTACTTCTGAAATTAGATATTCATATACTCCTTCTGGTCCTTTTACTGCTAAAATTTCACTTGGATTAATTGATCCTTCTATTAATGGATCACATGCTTCTACAATGTCACCATCTTTTACTTTCATTTTTGAACCAAATGGTATTGTATATGATTTTGATTCTTCATTATTTGTAACTATAACTTCTTTCTTTTTCTTTGTTTCTTTTATTTTTACTTTACCATCTATTTCAGTTATAATTGCAAGTCCTTTTGGTTTTCTAGCTTCGAATAATTCTTCAACTCTTGGAAGACCTTGTGTAATATCTGCTACACCTGCTACACCACCAGAGTGAATTGTTCTCATTGTAAGCTGTGTACCTGGCTCACCAATAGATTGTGCAGCAATAATACCAATTGCTTCACCAATTGAAACTAAGTCTCTTCTTGCTAAGCCCATTCCATAACATTTTTGGCATACACCATGCTTTGAATGACATCCAAGTACTGAACGTACTTCTAATCTTTCAATTCCACTGTCTACGATTTTTTCTACAATATTTTCTGTAATCATTGTATCTCTATCTACAATTAATTCTTTTGTTTTTGGATTAATAACATCTTCTACTGGGAATCTACCAAGTAGTCTTTCTTGTATTTTTTCTATAACTTGATTTCCATCTTTTATATCATAAACCATAATACCTTCATGTGTTCCACAATCATGCTCTCTAACAATAATATCTTGTGCAACATCTACTAGTCTTCTTGTTAAATATCCAGAGTCAGCTGTTCTTAAAGCTGTATCTGAAAGTCCTTTACGAGCTCCATGGGCTGAAATGAAGTATTCTAGAGCATCTAGTCCTTCTGCAAATGATGATTTAATTGGAATTTCAACTGCTTTACCTGTTGTACTTGCCATAAGTCCACGCATACCAGCAATTTGTCTTAATTGGTTCATGTTTCCTCTGGCTCCAGATTTAACCATCATATAAATTGGATTTAATTCATCAAAATTATCTTCCATTGCATTACTTACTTGTTTTGTAGTGTCTTCCCAAACATTAATAACTGCATTATATCTTTCATTATCTGTAATTAAACCTCTTGCATATTGTTTTCTAATATTTTCTACTTTGTCATCAGAAGCCTTTAAAATATCTTCTTTAGCTTGTGGTACTTGTACATCATCCATTGAGAATGTAATACCTGCTAAAGTAGAATATTTAAATCCTAATGCTTTAATATAATCAATTACTTCTGCTGATTCTGTTAATCCATGAGTTCTAATAACTCTTTCAATAATTTGACCCATTGTTTTCTTTACAACTGGGAAATTTATTTCGTATTGGAATGGATCTTCTTTTCTATCAATGAATCCTAAATCTTGTGGAATTCCTTGATTGAATATAATTCTACCAACACTTGTCTCAATTTTTTTAGTTTTTAATTCTCCATCTATTTCCTTTGTAATTCTTACAAAAATCTTAGCATGAATACCTACTTCATGATTTTCAAATGCCATTATTGCTTCATCAGGATCTTTAAAATATTTTCCTTCACCTTTTTCTCCATCTAAAACCATTGTTAAATAGTAACTTCCTAAAATCATGTCAAGTCTAGGAGTTGCAACTGGCTTACCATCTTGTGGTTTTAACAAATTGTTA
>CANPZT010000120.1 GCA_947589135.1 uncultured Clostridia bacterium
CAATTCCTGCTGCAACACCTGCACAAAATGCAATAATATTTTTTAATGCTCCACCTAATTCTACACCTTTTACATCATTAGATGTATAAATTCTCATTTCTTCACACATAAAAGTATCTTGAATCATTGTTAATATTTCTGGATATTTAGATGCAACTACTAAAACTGTTGGTATCCCTGTTGAAACTTCTTCTGCATGACTTGGTCCTGATAAAACTCCTACTTTTGCTGTTGGCATTTCTTCTGTAATAACTTCATCTAAAGTTTTTAGACTTTCTTTTTCAAATCCTTTTGAACATATAATAACTGGCCTATTTCCTACATATTGTTTATATTGTTTAAATATATTTCTTGTAAATTTTGATGGTGTTACATGTAAAATAAAATCTGTATCAATTAATACTTCTTCAAAATTTGTATAACAAGTTATATTTTTTGTTATTACTGCATCTGGCAAAAATTTACATCTTTTTTCTTCATTAATTATTCTTTTTTCTTCTTCGTCAAATGACCATATTTTTATATTATTTCCTAATTTTGCTAGATGAATTGCTAATGCAACTCCCCAACTACCACTACCGAATGATTGCTATATTCATATTATTCTCCTTGTATTATTGTTTTATTACTTATTATTATATTGTTAAGTTTTTTATACTAATTTTTATTCTTTATTCCTAGTTTATTTTCAGTTCCATTTAAAATTCTTTGGATATTTGTTCTATGATTAAATAAAACGATAATCGCTAAAATAACACTATAAACAAAATATGTATTACCATTTTTTCCTTCTGTTAGTACCATATAATTGTCATTAATGAATAATGTTAATACTGGAAATAACACTGCTGCTGCACAAGATCCCAAAGAAACCATCCTTGTTAAAATCATTAATACTAAAGCAAAAACTAAGCATATTAATCCAATTTGCCAATTGCTCATTAGTAAAATTCCAAGTGATGTTGCTACTCCTTTTCCACCTTTAAATCCAAAAAATATAGGAAAAGTATGTCCAATTACAACCGCAATTCCTGCTATTTGAACTAACAATTCTTTATTTGAATCTTTTATTATATTTCCTATTATCATTGCAATTGAAATTGCAACTACGCCTTTCAATATATCACATATAAGAGTTAGTACTGCAGCTCCTTTTCCTACACTACGAAGCATATTAGTAGCACCTGCATTTCCACTCCCTTTTTCCCTTACATCAAATCCTGCAAATTTTTTACTAAAAATAACTGAAAAATTAACACTTCCAATTGCATATGCAATTAATAACATAACAATATATACTATCATTTCAAATCCTCCCTTTTGGCATCTTTTTCATTTTTTTCTCTTATAATAATTCTAACAGGCGTTCCTTCTAATCCAAATTCCTTTCTAATCTGATTTACAATATATCTTTCATATGAAAAGTGGAATAGTTCCTTATTATTTACAAAGATTACAAATGTTGGTGGCTTAGTTGAACCTTGTGTTCCATAATATATTTTTAATCTTTTTCCTTTATCTGTTGGTGGTTGTACAACCGCTATTGCCTCATTAATTACTTGATTTAAGACAGATGTTTTTATTCTCATGCAATTTTGCTCTGCTACATAATTTATCATATCAAATAATTTGTGTACTCGTTGTCCTGTTTTTGCTGATATAAATATTATTGGAGCATATGATAAGTATTTTAATCTTTCATATACTTCTTTTTTATATTTTTCTAATGTTCCTGTTTCTTTTTCCATAGCATCCCATTTATTTACTACAATAATTACACCTTTTCCTGCTTCATGAGCCTCTCCTGCTATTTTTGCATCTTGATCTGTTACTCCGTTCAGTAGCATCAATCATCATTAAACATACATCTGCTCTTTCAATTGCAAGTAATGTTCTCATTATACTAAATTTTTCTATTGATTCTTTTACTTTGCTTTTTTTTCTTACCCCTGCTGTATCAATTAATATGTATTTTCCTTTTTCATTTTCAAATTCTGTATCAATTGCATCACGAGTGGTTCCCGCAATATCACTTACAATCGCTCTATTTTCTCCTAAAATATTATTTATTAAAGATGATTTTCCTACATTTGGTTTTCCTATTACTGCTACTCTTATAACATTTTCATCCTCTTCATTTTCAGATTTTTCTGGAAAACTTTCATATATTTTATCTAACACATCTCCAATTCCTATTGCATTTGTTGCAGAAATAGGATAAGGATCTCCTAATCCCAAATTATAAAATTCGTAAATTTCTTGCCTATCTTTTTCAAAATTATCAGCTTTGTTACATACTAAAACAACCGGTTTTTTTGACTTTTTAAGCATAATAGAAATTTCTTTGTCTGCTGCTGTTACTCCTTGTCTTACATCTGTTAAAAATATTATAACATCTGCCATTCCAATTGCTAAATTTGCTTGTTCTCTCATTTGAGATAAAATAATATCCTCTGATTCTGGTTCAATTCCTCCTGTATCAATCAATGTAAAGTTTCTTCCTCTCCAGTTTGTTTCAGCATATACTCTATCTCTTGTTACTCCTGGTGTGTCTTGTACAATTGATATTCTACTTCCTGCTAAATAGTTAAAAAATGTTGATTTTCCAACATTTGGCTTTCCGTATGATTGCTACTATTGGTTTAGACATATTTTCTATTGATTGGATTATATTTAACATTTATATTTTGCTATAATCTAACCCTTTCTCCTTTCTTAATTTTTAATATACATAGTATATCATTTTTGAAATTAAATAACAAGAAAAATATAGAAAAAACAGTATAGCTGTTAATCTATACTGTTTCTATATTAAAATTAAATTTTTGCAATTCCTCCAATAATCTTGCTATCTTCTGCTGAATTTAATATTTTTGCTCCTCCAGAAATAACAATCATATCACCTTTTTCTAAAATTTCTTTTTGTTTTAATTTTTCAATACCCTTTTCAACTGTTTTATTTATTGTTTCTTGTTTTTCAATATATATTGGTGTTACATTCCAAACAATTGCTAATTGATTATATGTTCTTTTATTGTCTGTAATAGCTAAAATTGGGCAACCTGCTCCTAATCCTGCTAATCTTCTTGCAGAATCTCCTGAATTTGTATAACATACTATTGCATCAGCTTCCATATTCATAGCCATAACACAAGTAGAATATGCAATTTTCATTTCTAAAGTAGACATATCTATATTTTCATTTTTTCTAAATTTTTTCCAATAATCAAGATCATTTTCTACTCTGCGTGCTATTTTCACCATTGTTTCTACACATTCAACTGGATAATCTCCCATTGCACATTCGCCAGATAGCATTATTGCACTTGTTCTATCATAAATAGCATTTGCTACGTCACTTGCTTCTGCTCTTGTTGGTAG
>CANPZT010000121.1 GCA_947589135.1 uncultured Clostridia bacterium
CTATGGCTATTGATAAAGGCATGCCAATAGAGCAAGTACAAAAGCTGTTAGGACATATAAAAATAGATACAACAATGGAATATGCAATGGTAAATCAAAATAATGTGAAAAATTCTCATAGAAAATATATCACATAAACTTTTTTATATTATAAAAAATATAAACGTTAAAAGTATGCTAATTAATAAGTTAATCAGAATCTTAGAATCTTAGAAAATCATAGACAAATCAAAGAAAATGTGATATTATGGTAATAAGGAAGGAATAAATAACAATGGAATTATGGGATGTATATGATATTAATAGAAAATTTACAGGAAAAGTAATAGATAGACATAGTGATGAAAAATTAAAAGAAGGAGAATATCATTTAGTTGCAAAAGCAATTATAATAAATGAAAAAAATGAGATATTGATAAGTCAAAGGTCTGCAAAGAAAGATAAATATCCCTTGTTATGGGAATGCGCTGGCGGAGCAGTTAAGAGTGGTGAAAATTCTAGACAAGGAATAATAAGAGAATTAAATGAAGAATTAGGCTTAACTTTCAATGATGATGATGCAATTTTTTATAAAGAAATAAGAAATGATAGTCCAAAGAATTTCAAGGATATATGGCTTTTCAAAAAAGACATTGAAATAGATAACATACGCTTTATAGACCATGAAGTAGTTAATGTAATGTGGGTTACGATAGAAGAACTAGAAAGTATGAAAAAACAAAATATGATAGTTCCAAAAATAGAATTGAATATAGATGAATTTAAGAAAATTTTAGATTTTATAAAACACCAAAATAAATAGATACTAATATAAATTTATTAGTATCTTAATCTTTAATAATTAAATGTTCGAAATTCAAATTATTGGAATACAATTTATTTTTTATAAAATCAGGCTTAAAATCATATTGAATTAACTTGGAAATATCCAACCATTCAAAGTTATGTTCTTTTATCTCACCTTTATCATTTTCTATAGTAGAATAATTTTCTAAACGAATATTATTATAATTTAAAGGTTTTACAATATAATAAAAACTTAATTCATGAGTAGTTAAGCCTTTTTTATCTGAATAAAAATTTTCTACAATGGCAAGTTCCTTCTCTATTAAAACATCATAATTAAGTTCTTCTAGCATTTCTCGTATAATTGCAGATTTGCTATCTTCTCCAAATTCGACATGACCACCTGGCAAGCAAAATGAAGTATTATTTTTCATTCTTATAGTTAGTATTTTATTATTACAAATTATAATACCATTAACCCTATATTTAAATTTTTCAGTATCTGTTTTTATTTCAATATCTTTCATTTTGAAGCACCTCGTATCGTATGACTATTATATTTTCTTAAAATGTTGTTTTTAATTCCTATGTGGTGGTATTTTTACTTAAAAATTTTAAAGCTTCTTCTCCATCTGTTGCTAGATAACTAACCTGAAGATTTTTAGTTTTTGCAATTATGTAATTGATAATTTGTTTGCAGTATAGCATATTATCTTCTACTATTAATGTCTTTATCATTTTTCAGTCACATTTTTATAATCTTCTAAGCTTGGTATTAATAAATCATTATCAGTAGTAGCATCTTTTATAATTTCATATATTGATTCTCTGTAATATTTTTCTCCCACTTCAATAGCTCTTTCTATGTTTAAAGTTTTCTTGTTTACCCAAATTTGTTTATATTCGCTATTATTACCAAAATTGTATTGTAAAATATAATATTCCATATCATTATATTTTTGATTTTTTATTTGTATTATATATGGAATGAACCAAATATTAAAATTTTCAGTATCAAATTGAATATCAAATAGTTCTCCCTTATTAGTATTAAATTGTTGTGTGCCTTCAGAATACTCTTTTCTCGAATCATATATTGTAACCGTTTTATTGTTATTTATATCATAGTATTCAGTAATATCATTAGGTGTATCTTTTATTTGAGAGTATTGTGATATATCCTTTTTAAATCCTTCTATATTTGATAATTCCCTTACTTCTTTTTTAATTTTTCCATCTTTATAATAATACTTTATTGAAGAAGCTCCCATTTCATTTTTATTATAGTAAACATCTAAGGTTTTTCTCATTATAATATAGTTATCTAAACTCTTTAATTCTGCATAATTGTTATATATTCTATTCAATATACTCCTTTTGTACATATAGTTTCCAGTTATAATTGAAATTATTATAAAAATAAAAATAATAATAATTGACATTGTTATTTTTATACACGACATTTTTTTATTATACTTTTTTAAATGATTATATTCTATATTTTCTTCTTCATTTTCATGAATATCTTTTCTTTTGTTTATGTTTTTCATTAATGAATATTGCTTTCTACATTTTTGACAATTTTTCATGTGAGCTTCTATAGCTTCTTTTGTTTCACTTGATGTTAGCTTTTCAATATAACTTGGCAGTAAGTCTTGTACTATACAACATTTTAATTGCTCATTCATTTTCTAATTCCTCCTTTATTTTAAGTTTTATCCTATAAAAAGTAACTCTCGCCCATTCTTCTGTTTTTCCTAAAATATTAGATATTTCTTTAAAAGTTAAATTGGATTTTAGTCTCAAATAAAACAGCTCTCTTATAGGTTCTTCCAGACCTTCAATAATTGAATATAACTTTTTTCTTTCCTCTTGGAATATAATAGTAGACTCAACATTATCTTGTTCTATATTTCTATCTACTATTTCTTCAAGCATTTCGTCAGAGCATTGCATTAAAACAATATTTTTTTTGTATCTTAATGTATTTTTATATTTATTTTTAGCAATTTGGCAAAGCCATACACTTATCTTACATTTATAATTAAATGTTCCAATATTTTTTATTGCACTATAAAAAGTATCTTGCATTAAATCCTTTGCCATATCTTCATTTTCTGTTAAGGAGTACAAATAATTGTAAACTAATTTAGAATATTTACTATAAATCTCATCCATACATTTTTTATTTTTTCTCCTTTCTAACTATTAAGACACTATTTCGTCAATTTTGTTACAAACTTTTCTATTTTTATTTTCAGTATGTATTACATCGTTCCCAAAGTTTTGTACCATTGATCAAAACTTATAGTGGTTGGGACTTGTGGCAAAGTCAAAATCCTATTAGTATTTATGTATCAAGCTTTTTACAAAAAAATTGCCAATATCTAAAATTTTATATTGACAAATCATAGAAATCTTCTTATAATAAATATAGGAAATGGAGAAACCACAAATGTGGTTTGCCAGTAAGTATGTAAAAAAACACACCTAACCGTCAAGTTACAGATGTGTTTTTTTATTGTCTATTTGCTTAAAATTATAACCAGTATAATTAATACATCTGCTTATTCTCATTTCCTA
>CANPZT010000122.1 GCA_947589135.1 uncultured Clostridia bacterium
CTTCTAAATCATTGAATTTTATTACATTTTCTGTTATATTAATCATAAGTAAAGACACCTCGAATATTTTTTATTTTGTTTTTAGCTAACAAAATTATATCATAAGTGTCTTTACTTTTTTTATTTATTTAATTTTTTATGTCTATTATTTCCCCAGAATATTTAACTCATATTTGATATTTTTTAAAAAACACTTGGAACATCAATTCTTTTTAATTCTATCCTATTGGCAATTGCAAGCACGCACAATTCATTGTAAGTGCTACTTTCTTTTCTTCTGTTTGTACATTATAGATTGGCAATAGTTTTTGCCCTATTGTTGATGATGTCGATATTGTATTTTCACTTGTATTTAAACTATTGGCCACGCAAAACAATAGTACTACTGTTACTATTGATACCAAATATGTACATATTTTTTGTTTATTAAATACTACAAACATAAAAACCCCCATATGAATACTTTTGTTTAATTGTATTCTATATATAAGGGTGTTAGAACTTTAAAATTTTATTATATAGTAGATTCTATTATATACTTATGTTATAATGCTAATTGGAGGTTAATATGCTTAGAATAAGTAATATAAAAATATTTGAAGATATTTCAGATGAAAAAATTTTTTTAGTAGCACTAAAAAAGAATAAAATTAATCCAAAAGATGTTATAAACTGGCATATTTCAAAAAAATCAATTGACGCTAGAAAAAAAGATAATGTACATTACAACTATTCAATTGATATTGAATTAAAAAATGAAGATAAATATAAAAATTTGACTAAAGTAAAAGATTTTAACTTTCCTAAAATAGAAATTAATGCTACTTTTAATAAGAGGCCTGTAATCATTGGAGCTGGCCCTGGTGGTTTATTTGCAGCTATTACTTTAATTCAAAATGGAGTTAAACCAATTATTATAGAACAAGGTCAACCTGTAGAGGAAAGAAAACAAGCTGTTGACAATTTCTTGAATAACGGAAATTTAAATGTATTTTCTAATGTACAATTTGGTGAAGGTGGTGCCGGTACATTTTCTGATGGTAAACTTACTACTGGAATCAATAGTCCTTTTTGTAAAAAAGTATTAAAAACTTTTGTACAATTTGGAGCACCAAAACAAATCTTATATATTGCAAAACCTCATATTGGAACTGATAATTTAATTAATATTATTAAAAATATGCGAGAATATATTATAAAAAATGGTGGTACTTTTTATTTTAATACAAAAGCTATTGATTTTAAAATCGAAAATAATAAAATAAAATCAATTATTTGTCAAAAAGTAACTGATAACTTTGTAATTAATGAAATAGAAACAGATAGTATTATTTTGGCAATTGGTCATAGTTCAAGAGATACTTTTACAAAACTTTATGAAAAAGGTTTTCTATTAGAAAGAAAAAATTTTTCTGTTGGCGTAAGAATTGAACATTTACAAGAACAAATCAATCATTCTCAATATGGAACAATTACAAAATTACATCTTCCACCTGCTGAATATAAATTAGCTTATCACTCACCTACTGGTCGTTCTTGCTATACTTTTTGTATGTGCCCAGGAGGTGTGGTAATGGCTTCATCTAGCGAAAAAAATACCATTGTTACAAATGGTATGAGTAAGTTTTCTAGAAATGGTAAAAATGCAAATTCAGCTGTTTTAGTTAATGTAACACCTGATGATTTTGAAGATAATTCTCCTTTGGCAGGTATTTATTTTCAAAAAGATTTAGAAGAAAAAGCATTCATTTTAGGCGGTTCTAATTATTACGCACCAATTCAAAAAGTTGAAGATTTTATTAAAAATAAAAAGTCCATCTCTATTGGTAAAATAAAACCTACATATATGCCTGGTGTTACTTTATCTAATTTAAACGATATTCTACCATCTTTTGTATCAGATACTTTAAAAGAAGGTATTCTATATTTTGATAAAAAATTAATTGGTTTTGCAAATCCTGATAGTTTAATGACTGGTTTAGAAACAAGAAGTTCTTCTCCTGTAAGGATTATTAGAGATGATAAACTTGAGTCTAACATTAAAGGAGTTTATCCTTGCGGAGAAGGTGCAGGATATGCAGGTGGCATTATGTCTGCAGCAGTAGATGGTATTAAATGTGCTATTGCTCTTATTGAAAATTATTAACATCCTATTCAGATTATGAAGAAATATTTCTTAAATTATTTACTATTTCTTCTAAATTATCTACTAAATATTGCACATCTTCTTTTGTGTTTTCTTCACCGAATGTTGTTCTAAGTGAAGATTGTGCAATGTCTTTTGGTAGACCAATTGCTGTAAGTACATGAGATGGCTCTGATGAGCCTGATGTACATGCAGAACCACTTGATGCACAAATTCCTTTTGCATCTAAATTTAGTAGCAATGTCTCTCCTTCAATACCTTCAAAAGAAAAATTTGCATTTCCAGGTAATCTCATTTGTCTTGAGCCATTTAATTTTACATTAGGTATTTTTTCTTCTACTTGTTTAATATATTCATCTCTTAGTTCTTGCAAATGTTTCATGTGATAGCTTAAATTTTTATTTGCTAATTCACAAGCTTCTCCTAACCCTACAATTCCTGGTACATTTTCTGTTCCACCTCTTTTGTTTTTTTCTTGATGTCCTCCATCCATAAACTTTTCAAATTCTATTCCATTTCTTACATATAATGCCCCTATTCCTTTTGGTGCATATAATTTATGTCCTGATAAAGATAGCATATCTATTCCCATCTTTTTTACATCAATTGGTACATTTCCACATGCTTGAACTGCATCTGTATGAAATATAATATTATACATCTTTGCTATTTTTGCTATTTCTGCTATTGGTTGCAGAGTTCCAATTTCATTATTTGCAAACATAATACTAATTAAAATTGTATCATTTCTAATAGAATTTCTTAGTTGTTCTAAATTAATAATACCTTCTTTATTTACATCTAAATAAGTGATGATAAATCCTTGCTTTGCTAATGCTTGACAAGTATGAAGTACTGCTGGATGTTCTATTTTTGAAGTAATAATATGTTTTCCTTTTTTTTGATTTGCATAAGCAACTCCTTTTATAGCTGTATTATCACTTTCTGAACCACAACCTGTAAAATAAATTTCGTTTGGCATGCAATTTATTAATCTAGCTACTTTTTTTCTTGCCTCTTCAATTGCTTTTTTTGCACTTCTTCCTATGCTATATAATGATGATGGATTTCCATATTGTACTTGAAAATATGGATACATCTTTTCTAAAACCTCTTTTTTCACTTTAGTTGTTGCTGCATTATCAAAATATTTTATTTCCATAAAATTCTTCCTTTCTCTTCACTACTAAATATATTATATTCATATTTTTTGATTATATTT
>CANPZT010000123.1 GCA_947589135.1 uncultured Clostridia bacterium
GCAGCAGAAGAAAGTAGATATAAAAGAGCAGAAGAAAAAGTAAAGCTAGCAGTAATGGGCTCATATGGAACAGATGGAAAATTAGATAATGAATTGTTAAAAGAAAATGTAAATAATATAGATGGCTTAAAAGAAAAAGTAGCAGATGCATCTAATAGACCATTAGGAATAATAGTAGATGGCTATCCATTTACAATAGGAGAATTAGGAGAGGTAACAGGAGAAAGAGAACTAGCAAAAGGAAATGAAGAAGAAATAGAAATAGATGAAAAATGGAAGAAAAAAGGAATAAAATATGTAGATACAACAAACGGAGAAGAAACAGAGGTAGTAGAAACAGCCTCAGTATATGCAGCATTAGATGGACAAGGAAATAAAGTACCAGTACCACATGATTTTTACTATGTAGGAGGAACAATAGAAACAGGAGTAGTAATATCAGACAATCTAAATGATAAAAATAAATATGTAAATTATAAAAATCCTGAAGGAGAAGATAAAGGAATACCAAAAGATTTGGAAGGAAATCAATTTGTATGGATACCATGTAGCATAGAAAATTACAAAAAGTATGATTGGGGAAATGATAAAAGCAATGCACTTTATGATACATCAATAACAGCTTCCGAATTATCACAAATAAAAAAATATGGAGGTTTCTATATAGGAAGATATGAAGCAGGAAAAGGGACAATAAGCTTCAGTAATGGTGCTCAAATAGGAGATAATATAACACATTCAGGATGGGAGTATTCAAGTTGGTCAGTAAGTAATAATACAATAAGTGGAAAAATATCTAGTAAAGCAGATGAGATACCATATTACCATGCAGATTATGACACAGCAGTACAAATGTCAAATAATATGTATGACACAGAGTATGTACAAAGTGGATTAGTAACAGGAACAATGTGGGATGCAATGATGAAATTTATAGCAGATGATGATGATGGAATAGTTAAATCAAGTTCATGGGGAAATTATTTAAATACACCGATAACTCTAGAATCAGGAAAATATAGACAAATATCAAGTGATGGTTCAGAAACAGAAGAAAATAAATGGACAGATTTTACTGGATTTAAAAGAACAACGAACGCAAGATACTTATTAACAACAGGTTCATCGGAACAAGTAAAGCAGAAAAACTTATATGATGCAGCAGGAAATTTATGGGAATGGTCACAAGAAGCAGCATTTTATAATTATAGTAATCAAACTAGAAATTTTATGCTTCGTGGGGGATATTTCGGCGACGCCTATGCGAGTAGCCCTGCATGCTATCGTGCTTACGGCACGGATGCTCGTACCAACACGAAGCACGGCTTCCGAGTCGCACTTTACATCAAGTAGAACTGAACATTTACAAGCAATTTACTATAACATGTAATGAATTATAATAAGAAAAGACTTATAAAATAATAGAAACAAAAAGAGATGAGAAAATGGGGATAATTCCCATTCTCTCATACTCTTAATTTTTTTATAATTTTAATTTCATTATATAGATTATCAATTATTTGCTTTCTAGTTTTATAAGCTTCTTTATATTGTTCATAAATATCATTAGCATTTTCTAAAGTTTCGTCAGGTTTTAGTAATAATTTAATACCTTCATAATAATAATTCTTATCTTTATCTTTTTTTGCATGATTCATTTTATCTATATATTTATTAATTTGTTCCCATCTTTTAATATTTTGTTTTAATTCATCAATGTAGCTCTGAGTAAGAGAAATTTCATATCCTATATCATCAATAACAACTTTGAATAAGGTTCTAACAATTACAGGATTATTTTTTCCTAATTTAGTATTTTCTGCAACTGTAGTTAAAGCATCTGATTTTTTTGTTTTTGCTAAAGGCTTTGTATCTTCAATTAATATTTTTAAAGTATCTGAAATTCCAATATGTGATTTATATTGTCTTTTGCTAACAATTGCATCATACTCGTCAGCTACGCGAATAATTTGAGCTTCATATGGAATATCTTTTTTAGTTAATCCGTTTGGATATCCGGTTCCATTTAATGCTTCATGATGATATAGTGCACCATTAGCATAAGGTCTAAGTTCTAAATCTTTCATGCACATATTATATCCTAAAGTTGTATGAGTCTTCATAACATCATATTCTTCATCAGTTAATTTTCCTGGTTTTTGTAAGATTGAAGAAGGAATAAATAATTTTCCAATGTCATGTAAATATGCACAAATTGTACAATATTTAGTAAATCCCTTATCACAATGTAAATATTCACATAGTCTACATGTTAGACTTGCTACATTTTCACAATGTTTTCTTGTAAATACATCTAAACTATCTAACATATTTAATTGATATCTCATACTTTGATTTAAATTATATGATTTTAAACTTGTTTTATCATAAAAATCGAATGTATCGTTTGCCATAAATAATCTCCTTTATTTATTATTAAATTAATAATAACATTAAGATAATTAAAATTCAAGAGGAAATTTTTGACCAAGGGTAACCAAAGGGATATCTTAATCAAATTCAAACTAAAAATTATAAATTATTGATATTTACATATAAATGTGCTATTATATAATACATAAAACACATTATAATGGAGGAAAAAATGTATAGAACAAAAAATTGTGGAGAATTAACAATCAAAAATATAAATCAAATAGTAGAACTTTCTGGATGGATACAAAAAATAAGAGACTTAGGTGGAATGATATTCATAGATTTAAGAGATGAATTTGGAATTACACAAGTTATAATTAATGATGAAAAATTACAAGAACAAGCAAAAGAGTTTAATACTGAAAGTTGTATCCACATATTACGGAGAAGTTGTGGAAAGAAGTAGTAAAAATACAAAAATTCCAACAGGAGAAATAGAAGTTGTTGCAAAGGAAATAGAAATGCTAGGAAAATGCAAAAATGTACTTCCTTTTGAAATTAATACAGATCAAGAAGTAAGAGAAGACTTAAGATTAGAATATAGATTTTTAGATTTAAGAAACGAAAAATTGCATAATAATATATTATTACGTTCTAAAATATTAAAAACATTAAGAGATAAAATGGATGAATTAGGATTTACTGAAATTCAAACACCAATTTTAGCAAATTCATCACCAGAGGGAGCAAGAGATTATTTAGTACCAAGTAGATTAAATCCTGGAGAATTTTATGCGCTTCCTCAAGCACCTCAACAATTTAAACAATTGCTTATGGTATCAGGATTTAATAAATATTATCAAATAGCACCATGCTTTAGAGATGAAGATCCAAGAGCAGATAGGGCACCAGGAGAATTTTATCAATTAGACTTTGAAATGAGTTTTGCAACACAAGAAGATGTATTTCAAGTAATAGAACA
>CANPZT010000124.1 GCA_947589135.1 uncultured Clostridia bacterium
CATATCTCTTACTTCATCAATACTGCTATAACCTTTATAGTGTTGATATATTCTTTGCACTACAATACTTAATTTATCTTCAAATGATAATACTATATTTTCTTTTTCATATATTTCTTCTATTTCTTCACTAGTTATAACATAAGAAGGTTTAGTTTCCCCTTCTACGTATTTTAGTTCTGCTAAATTATATTTTTTTATCAATTCTGTTAATGCTTCGTAACCAAATTCTACTTTATATGCATAAATTAATATATCAAATTTATCTTGTGCTGTTAAAAGTGATGGTATATCAAATGGAATTGATTTTGATATGTTTGTTTCAGTTACTCCATATTCTTTTTCTAATAAATCAAATATTAATTCTTTTACATATTTTTTATCATTAACATCACCATATGTACAACCTTTTAAAGCTTTCTTTAATTCATATTTTTTTTGTTTTCTTCTTTTTAATTCTTCTTCAGATAAACCGATATCATATAAATTTACTTTTGTTATTTCATTTAGTCTGTTTTTTACAAATTGAGTCATTTTTTCTAGTGTATATGTTTTATCGTCTACGTCTATTTTTTGTTCTACTTCTGCATTTTGTTTCTTTTTTATAGTATAGTAAATTAAATATGATGCAAGTCCAATTATGATTAATGTAAAAATAATATTTGTAATTGACATTTAAGTTCCCCTCCTTACATCCTCATTGCTAAATCTTGTAATCTATAAATTATATTTTCTGATGTTCTACCTACTTCTGCTAAAAAAAATCCATTTCTGTCATCTTCATCCACCTTTCTTACATTTAAAAACAAATCTGGAACTTTAGCTTCTTCAGCTGCTTCAAAAAATAATGTATTATACGGAATGGTGGAAACTTTATTCTTTTCTTCCATATATCGTGATATGTTTTTTACTGTATATTTTGAAAATTTATCATATCTTGCAATTAAAATTAGAGATTTTTTTGATTTTAATATTGGCATTTTTTCTCGTTCTTCAATAAATTTATTAATACTAGATAATCTTTGGCTTAATGTTACTACAATTAAATTAGACTTTTCTAATATTGATTGTATTAACTCTTCTCCCATTTCGTAGTCCAAATCTACTAATACTAGGTCATAATATTGATTAGCAGTAGTAATGATATCTATATAGTTTTCTTTTAATTCATCATATCTTTCTCGTTCACCTATAAATCCAGTTAAAATTTCAAATGCATCTTTAAATATAATTTTTGTATAATTTGTAATGCTTTGTGGTGTTATTTTGTTACTTTTTATAATTTTAGCTAATCCTTCAATACCATTTTCTATTCCAACATTTGTATTTGGTCCAAATAACCCGGAATTTTTCTTGATTTTTTTGTCTTTCCAAAAACAATTATTAATTGTTTTATCATTATATCCCGTAGAAATTAACAATATTTTATAATTGTGTTTAATTGCCATATATGTTGCAATAGCCACAGCAGATAAAGTTTTACCTGTTTGTTCTTTTTCATTGTTCCAAAATGTTACAATTGACATTTCTATACTCCTCTTTCTATAACTTTAATCGCTTTTCTAATTTTTGCTTCATTTGAATTTCCAAGAATTTCTTCAGCAATATAAGCTAATCCATCTTTATATTGAATGCTTAATTTTTTAAATTTTATTTTTTCAACTCGTTGGTTTTCATATATAACATTTAAATCTCCATTTTCAATAGGAAAATATATTATTTCTTCCCATAAAATTTTATATTTTTTTGAAAGGAAGTTAAGATAATCATCTTCTTCTTTTAGCATTTCTTTTGAAAAATAGACTTTTGTTAAATTTATGTTTTTTTCTAATCCTGTAAAAATTTCTAATCCTCTTTTTAAAGAATATACATCAAAAGCTGTTACAAAATATTTTTTGTTTGCTTCCTCAATTTTAAAGTTTTTCAAACTTTTAATATTATCTATATTTATTAATACAATGTCATATTTTACTTGTTTGTCTGTAACACCTAAATATTGTTCAATTTCTTCCATATTATTGAATCCTACTGCTACATCCATTTCTTCGAATTCTGTTATATATGTTTTCATTGGTTTTATAGTTGGTACAGTATATCTTACTTTTCCGAATAAGTGTAGCATCAACAATCAATACTTTTTGCTTTAGTGTTGTTAGTATTTTTCCGACATATAGTATTAAGTCTAATTTGTCATAAGCTCCTATAAAACCTATTTTTTTCATATGTATCTTCTCCTTTACTATTGTACTGGACCTGCTGTTAATGAATCTAAATATTCTTTTCTTGAATTTTTAGAATTTGTTATACTTTGGCTCATATTTGATTCAATTTTTGATTGTCCTTGTTCTGCTTGGCTATCAATCAAACTATTAATGTAATTGTTTCTTAAATCTGCTGCATTAGTATTATTATATCTATTTCTAATTTCATTCATTGCTTTTTCTAGAATATTTGGATCACGTTGTAATAGTGCTGTTGTTTCTCCACTTGCTGGGTATGTTGGAGTTGCTGCTTCTTGCATTCCTGCTTCAGTATATTTTGTTATATATAATTTAGAACCATTAATTCTGTATGCATCTATAATTGCACAACTCATATGTAATATCTCGTCCTCTGATAAATTAACCCATATTGTATCTGTTGAATCAACTCCTCCAATATTTGGTATTTCAATTTCTTTCTTTGATATTACTATATAATCTTGTCCTGTTGGCAACATAAGTCTTATATCTACATAATCTCCTGTTACTAAGTCCATTGGCAATACAATCATATTATATTCTTGTTTTCTAACATCTTTTTGTAGTGTATTATTTCCTTTTGCAATTAGTTCTGTTGTAATTAATGTATTTTTCTTCATTGTAACTTTTGCAATTAATGGTACACTATTTAATTCAATATATTCTTTTTCATTATTTTTATTAATATAATAATTATCTGTTTCTTGCTCTTGTTTTACTTCATATTCATCATTATCTATTTTAATATATAATTGTGCTTCATTATTTTTATTATATTTTGTATAAATGTTATTTCCCTCTTTATCTTGTAATGCATAATTTTCAATGACACTTAGGTCACTTGTAGCATTACTAGGAACTAAAGTTTTATTTACAGTTTGCATAGTAAACATATCAGATGTAATTACTTGTCCTGAGCTAACATCTTGATTTAATACATATGCTTTAACACTTGCTTGTAATTCTTCTTTTTCTTTTTTATTAAATTCCATTAATTTCATAAACAAAAGACCTATTACAAGACTTGCTATTAATAACATTAATAACATTCCTAATAAAAATGAATTTCTTGCTTTTCTTTGCATTGGATTTGTTGCCATGACAAATTCCTCCCTT
>CANPZT010000125.1 GCA_947589135.1 uncultured Clostridia bacterium
GAATGGTATCATTGCTGCTGCAATAGATGCTAATTGTTTTGGTGAAACATCTATATATTGTACTTGATCTTTATCTACTTCAATAATATCATTTCTATAACGTACTCTAATTCTGTCGTTAATAAATTCTCCTTTTTTGTTCATTGGTTCTGATGCTTGTGCGATAATATAATTATCTTCAATATCTGCACTCATGTATTCTACTATGTCTGTTGCTCTATGTGTTTTAGGATCAATTTTTCTATATGGTGTTTCAATAAATCCATATTCATTGATATTTGCAAATGAAGAAAGTGCTGATATTAATCCAATGTTTGGTCCTTCTGGTGATTCAATTGGGCATAATCTACCATAATGTGTATAGTGAACATCACGTACCTCAAATCCTGCTCTTTCTCTTGTTAGACCTCCTGGTCCTAATGCTGAAATTCTTCTTTTATGTGTTAATTCTGAAAGTGGATTTGTTTGATCCATAAATTGTGATAATTGTGAGCTTCCAAAGAATTCTCTAATTGCTGATGTTATTGGTTTTGTGTTAATTAATGTTTGAGGTGTTACAACATCTAAATCTTGAATTGTCATTCTTTCACGTACAACTCTTTCTAATCTCGTTAAACCAATTCTAAATTGATTTTGTAATAATTCCCCAACTGAACGAATTCTACGATTTGCTAAATGGTCGATATCATCTGGTTCTCCTAATCCATGTGATAAATTTAATAAGTAATTTATAGATGCTATCATATCTTCTGTTGTAACATGTTTTGGAACTAATTCTTCCATTCTTTCTTCTAAAGCTTTTACTAAATCTTTTTTGTCTGTATTATCTACAATATTTTTTAATATGTTATAATTTACTAATTCTTTAATATGTAATTTGCTTAAATCAACATCAGGTAATACTTTATGAATGTTAACTGTGCTATTACCAATAATTCTGATTTTTCTTTCTCCTAATGTAATGTCTACAATGTTAATTCCAGAATTTTGAATTTCTTCTGCTTTTTCTGCTGAAATAATTTCTCCTGCTTGTACAAAAACTTCTCCTGTTTCAGCATCTACAATATCTTCTGCCGCAACTTTTTCTTTAATTCTATCTGCTAAATTTAATTTTTGATTAAATTTATATCTACCAACTTTTGCTAAATCATATCTTTTATTATCATAGAATAATCCGTTAAATAGATTTCTTGCAGCATCTACTGTTGGTAATTCTCCTGGTCTTAACTTTTTATAAATTTCTATTAATGCTTCATCTTGATCTTTTATTGTATCTTTTGCAATTGTTGCAGTTATCATTTCTTCATCACCAAATAATTCTCTTATTTGGTCATCTGTTGTAATTCCTATTGCTCTTAATAATGTTGTTACAGGTACTTTTCTTGTTCTATCTACACGAACATAGAATATGTCATTTCCATCTGTTTCATATTCAAGCCATGCTCCACGTAGTGGCATAACTGTTGATGTATATGTTTTCTTTCCTGTTTTTGTATCAAATTCTTCTGCATAATAACATCCTGGTGAACGAACTAATTGGCTTACTACAACTCTTTCTGCACCATTGATAACAAATGTTCCACTATCTGTCATAAGTGGAAAATCTCCTAAGTAAATCTCTTGTTCTTTAATTTCACCTGTTTCACGATTGATTAATCTTACTTTTACATGTAGTCTTGTTGCATATGTTGCATCTCTTTCTTTTGCTTCTTCTACAGAATATTTTGTTTTGTCTTCCATGTAATAATCGAAAAATTCAAGAACCAAGTTTCCAGAATAGTCTTCAATTGGTGAAATGTCTTTTAATACCTCTCCTAACCCTTCTTCAACAAACCAATCATATGAATCTTTTTGAACTTTAATAAGGTTTGGCATTTCAATATAATCACCAACTTTTGCAAAGTCTTTACGAGAAGCTTTCTCGTAGTTAATTTCTTTTAACTTCAAAAAAATCACTCCTAAAAAAATATTAAGCAGATATTTAAATCCTAAGAAAATGCTTTAGCATTGACATAGAAATTAAGTATGCAAATTTTACTTTGCATTGAAAAAAATATAGAATTTAAAAGAAGTCCTTCTTAAAAACTATTTGATGTCTAAAAAATTCGACTTGTCTGCTCCTACAAATCAACCTTCCCTAGGTCAAATTAGAATTTAATTCCTCTTCTTTTAATTTTTAACTTTTGAATAAATATAAATTTCATTTCTTGCAAAATTAACTAGTCCATCAAATAAACGGCAATAAAAGAGCTGTTGAAAAATCTCTATTTTTCAACTGGCTCTAGTATTTATTTATTTTTTTGTTTTAACGTTATATTTTATTTTTATCACCCTTATTGAAATTTTATTCTTCCATTGGGCATGTTTTATTTTGCAAATATAAAATATAATAACATATTTTACCATTATGTGTCAAGGCTTTTTTCAAAATTGCCAAAGATTCCGGGTTTAAATGGCAACTAACTAGTTGCCATTTAAACCCGGAACCTTTGGCAACCTTTGGCACATTTTTTTATTTACTTCTAATCTGTTATTTTTGTATATTCTAATATTGCATATGCTTTTGTAGTTCTTTTTGTCCAATCTATTTTATTATATCTTGAGTTCCCAATATATATACTATTTTCGTCAATGTGCATTTCAAGAGCAATCCCATAGTCATCCTCCCACAATCTCATTCTATCATACCACGCATTATCAACAGTATCATACCATGTTAAAGAATAATTAACTAATACATCCATATCTGAAATGCCATGTAGAGTTTCTCCTGTTATAACAACGGGTACTACTTTTCTATATATATTTTTTCCATCTATCCATGTTCCAATTTTAACTTCTTCAGTTGAATAATTTTCATTAGTAATTGTGTTATTTGAATTATTCTCCAAATCATTGCCTGCAATTTCTATGCCATCAATACTAGATAATTGTAATGAACTATTTATTTCAAATTCATAAGGGTATGCTTTTAATTTTGTATAAATTGAAGTTGGGTTTTCATTACTTACTTTTGGTAAACTTGCAATTTTGCTTGTTTCTTCGACATATTGAAAATCATCATCTTCACAAAAATTATCTGCTAGTTCTTTCAATGTTGGCATTCTTTGTTCTTCTGCATACTTTGAAATTTCAACATTTGTTATTTTTAAATTCATTTCTTCAGTTGCTGTAGCTTTATTATTTTCTTCTCTTGCTGT
>CANPZT010000126.1 GCA_947589135.1 uncultured Clostridia bacterium
ACCATAATATAGTAGTAATGGACTTAGGAAAATTAGAAGGAGTTATGCCTACAAAAGAGCAAATACCTACTGAAAATTATAAAGTAAATGACAAAATAAAAGGATATGTTTTAGATGTAGAAAAAGGAGCAAAAGGAGCACCACAAGTTATAGTATCAAGAAGTCATCCAGATTTTGTAAGAAAATTATTAGAATTTGAAATACCTGAAATATATGAAGGAGTTATTGAAATTAAAAGCGTATCTAGAGACGCAGGAGACAGAAGTAAAGTAGCAGTTTATTCTCCAGACCCAAATATTGATCCAGTAGGCTCATGTGTAGGTCAAAGAGGAGTAAGAATTCAAAATGTTATTAATGAATTAAATGGAGAAAAAATAGATGTAATAGAATGGAATGAAGATCCATCTATATATATTGCATCAGCATTATTACCAGCACAAATTTTAGCAGTAGACATTAAAGAAGAAGAAAAATTTGCACAAGTTATAGTACCTGATAATCAGCTTTCACTTGCAATAGGAAAATCAGGGCAAAACGCAAGATTAGCAGCAAGATTAACAAATTGGAAAATTGATATTAAATCAGAAACACAATTTAGAGAAATGTTAATGCAATCACAAAATGCAGAACAAAGTGAAGAAGCAGAACAAGAAGATAACAAAGAAGCAGAATAAACAGAAAAGTTACACATACAATAAAAGGAGGACAAATATGAAAAGACAACCACAAAGAACATGTATGGGATGCAATGAAAAAAAAGATAAAAAAGATTTAATAAGAATTGTAAAAAATAAGGAAAATGAGATAACAATTGATAGAACAGGAAAGCAAGATGGTAGAGGAGCATATATTTGCGATAACATACAATGCTTAGAAAAATTAATTAAATCAAAAAGATTAAACAAAGTATTTGATATGAATATATCAGAAGAAATATATGAAAGTTTAAGAGGTGTCATTATTGATAAATAATAAAATATTAGGATTAATTGGTCTAGCAGCAAGAGCACGAAAAATTGCATTTGGAGCAGATAGTGTAGAACAAGAAATAAAAAAGAAAAAAGTAGAGTTAGTCATTGTAGCAGAGGATTCTTCAGAAAGAACAAAAAACAAATTTGAAAAATTAAGTGAAGAATATAAAATACCTATTTTAATTATTGGTGAAATTGAAGTTTTAAGTAAAGCAATAGGGAAATCCAATAAAGCAATTATAGGAATTGAAGATATAAATTTTTCTAATGAAATACAAAAAATAAATAATGGGGGTGAAGTTATTGGGTAAGATAAAAATACATGAAATAGCTAAAAAGCTAGGCTTAACCAGTAAAGAAGTATTAGAAGTAGCAAACCGGATTAAATATAGAAGCAAAAAGTCATTTAAGTGGTGTAGATGAAGAACAAGCAAAGAAGATTGAAGAGGCACTAACAAAAAATAAAACAAAAAAACAAGGAAAAGACAAAAAAGAGAAAGTAGAACAAGTAGCAGAAAAGAAAAAAGAAACAAATAAAGAAGAAAAAGCACCTGTTATTATAAGAAGAGAAGTTATTATAACAGCAGATGAAAATGAAAAGAAAAAAGAAGAAGTAAGAAAAGAAACAAAAAAGAATAATAATGTTGGATTTATAGAAAGAAAAGAGAACAAAGATTATAATATTGTATATAGGAATAAACCAAATAAACCAATGACTGTAAGTGAATTATTTGGACTAAAAAGTGAAAAAAAGGAAAACCAAAATGTTGTAAAAGAAGAAACAAATAAAACTGGTGAGAAGAAAGCTATAAATCAACATACAGAAGTATTAAATGAAAATATAAACAAACAAGAAAAAACAGAAAAAAATAATATTGCAAAAAATAATCAAAATGTTAATAAATCAAATGCTAATTTTAACAATAAAAATAATAGATTTAATAACAGAAATAATAATGGTAATAACTATAATAATAGAAACAATAATTATAATGAAAATAGGAATAATAACTATAATAAAAATAATAATTCAGACAGATTTAGCAGAAAGTCATTAGATGCAAAAGGAATTGAGAAGAATATAAAAAATATCATGTCTGTTGAAACAATAGAAAAAGAAAACGTAAGAGAATATAATAAAAATTTAGATAAGCAAAGAGATAATAGTAAATTTAATAATGAAAATAAACTTTCAAAAAAATCTAAAAACAGAAGAAGTAATGGAGAAAGAGATTTTGATGAAGGAAAATTAAAAAATTTAAAACAAACAAATAGACTATCAAATATGTTTGATGATCAAGATGGTGGAATGTTAGATTATTATGATTTAACAACTCAACGTGGAAGAAAAGGAAAAAAGAAAAACAATAAAAATCAAGAAGAAAGAACTAAACAAAAAATATTCCAATTAACAGAAATAGAAATACCAGATTCTATAACAGTAAAAGATTTTGCAGCTGAAATGAAAAAGACAACAGCAGATGTTATAAAAAAATTATTAGGATATGGAATTATGGCAACAATAAATCAAGAGATAGATTTTGACACAGCATATTTAATTGCACAAGAATTTGGAATTACAGCAAATAAAAAGGAAACTATAACAGAAGAAGATATTTTATTTGATGACTCAGAAGATAAAGAAGAAGAATTAAAAGCAAGACCACCAGTTATTGTTGTAATGGGACATGTTGATCATGGTAAAACATCATTATTAGACACTATTAGAAAAACAAATGTTATAGAAGGAGAAGCAGGAGGAATTACACAAGCAATTGGAGCTTATAAGGTAAAAGTAAACGATAGAGAAATTACTTTCTTAGACACACCAGGACATGAAGCATTTACAGCAATGCGTGCTAGAGGTGCACAAATCACAGATATTGCAATACTAGTAGTAGCAGCAAATGATGGTGTAAAACCACAAACAATAGAAGCTATTAACCACGCAAAATCTGCAGAAATTCCAATAATTGTCGCAATTAACAAAATAGATTTACCAGATGCAAATGTTGAAAAAGTAAAACAAGAATTAATGAACTATGAATTAGTACCAGAAGAATGGGGTGGAGATACAATTTTTGTACCTATCTCAGCAAAGAAGGGAGAAAATATT
>CANPZT010000127.1 GCA_947589135.1 uncultured Clostridia bacterium
TGAATAAATAGCTCTATTATCTTCTCTATAAAAATCATCTTCTTTTAATACTTCTATACTTGATATAACAGCATCTCTATCTGTAAGCATACTACCTAAAATTGCTTGTTCTGCTTCTATATCATGTGGTGGTACTTTTCCTAACTCCATATTTTATCCCCCATATAAATTGATATATCACTTTACTTATATTAATTATTGATTTGATATTACATCTATCTTTAAATTACCAATTACACCTTCATATAATTTGATATTAACACTAAATGTACCTAAATTTTTAATTGTTTCTTTTAATTCGATTTTCTTTTTATCTACTTTTATTTTATATTGACTATCCAAATTTTCTGCTATTTCTTTTGAAGATACTCCTCCAAATATTTTTCCATTTGCACCTGATTTAACTTCAATTTTTAATAATATTTTAGACAATTTATCTGCTATTTTTTGAGCTTCTTCTTTCTCTTGTTCCTTTTTATATGCATTTGAATCTTGTTTTGCTTTTAGTTTACTCATATTTTCAGCATTTGCTTCTACAGCCATATTTTTAGGAAATAAAAAATTGCGTGCATATCCGTCAGAAGCATTTATAACTTGATCTTTTTTTCCTACTCCTTTTATATCCTGTTTTAAAATTACCTTCATTTTATCACGTATCCTTTCAAGGTTGCCAATGGTTCCGGGTTTAAATGGCAACATGCTTTCGCATAATTATATTTTTACTATTTTAAATGCATGTTGCCATTTAAACCCGGAACCATTGGCAACCCTTGATTAACTTTCTATTTCTGAGAAATATTCGTTAATTCTGTTTATTAATTCTTGCTTTGTTTCTTCTATTGTCATTCCTTCTACTTGTGCTCCTGCTAAGGTGATGTGTCCTCCACCTCCTAATTTTTCTAGAATAACTTGCACATTAATGTCTCCTATTGAACGTCCACTTATGCATACTTTGTCTCCTATTTGTCCTATTACAAATGATGCTGTAACATTACTTATTTTAAGTAATTCGTCTGCTGCCTTTGCACATACTAAATTTGCATCTTTTGATTTCTTTTTATAAATCGAAATAGCAATTGTTTCATTTACTATTTCTGCTTTTTTCACAATATCAGCAATTTTATTGTAATCTTCTAAGTCACTTTGGAACCATTTTTTTACTCTTATAATGTCCACTCCACATCTCCTTAAATATGCTGCTGCCTCGAAAGTTCTAACTCCTGTTTTAAAAGTAAAGTTTTTGGTATCCATCATAATTCCTGCATATAAACTTTCTGCTTCTGTTGTTTTTAATTCCACTTTTGTTTCCACATATTGTAATAGTTCTGTTACTAATTCTGCAGCTGATGATGCATAAACTTCTTGGAATGTAAGAGTTGCATTTTCAATGTAATCAGCACTTCTTCTATGGTGATCAATAATTACAAGTTTTTCTGTTTTTTCTAATAATTCTGGTACCGCTACATAACTTGATTTATGCGTATCAACAATTACTAATAAAGTTTCTTCATCTATATTTTCTATTGCAACTTCTTTATTTATAAAAATATCTTCATATTCTTCTTCTTTTTCAATTGATTTTTCAAAAGCTTGTAAAGATTTTGTATTTTCGTCATTAACAATATAAGCATTTGTATCTAAGCTTTTTGCTAATCGATATATACCCATACTTGCACCTATACAATCCATATCTGGATTAGTATGTCCCATTATCATTACTTTTTTAGATTCTTTTATTAAATTTTCTAATGCATGCGCTACAACTCTTGCTTTTACTTTTGTTCTCTTTTCTACTTCTTGGGCTCTTCCTCCAAAAAATTTATAAATTTCATTTTCTCTAATAACAGCCTGATCTCCACCTCGTCCTAATACAATATCTAAAGCATCTTGTGCTGATTTATATTTTTCTTTATCAGTTGCTCCTTCATTTGATATAGCTATACTTAAAGTAAATTGCACTTTTTCTTTTGTATCAATTTCTTTTATTTTATCTAATAAACTAAACTTATCATTTCTTACATTTTCTAAATATCTTTGTTCAAAGAAATATAAATATCTATCTTTTTCTTGTTTTATCAATACTCCATTTGTTAAATTTGTCCAATCATAAATACATTTGTCAATTTCAGCTATTATTTGAGGTTTTTCTTCACTTTCAATTCTTTGTACCATTTCTTCATAATTGTCTACAACTAACATTCCAACACAGGTTTTTGAATCTCTATATTCTTTTTGTAATTTTATATTTTCTGTATCATCTATAAAATATAATATTACCATATATTCTTTTTTATTTTTCTTATCTTTGTCTTTATTCTTGTTTTTAACATTAACATATCTACCTTTTATTAAATATGTTCTTTTATCTATTTCAAGCTTTTTCTCAATATCTTTACTTATATTTTCATCTTTGTTTTCTTTTCTATTTTCTATATCATTTTTTATGTCTAAAATTAGGTCATCAATATAAGTGTTAATATCTATATTGGCAAATTCTGAATTGAATTTCGAACTTTTCCATATAACATTTCCATCTGTTTGTAATATTATAAGTGGAAATGGTGAATTAATTAAACTTGTTTTTGCTGCTGTATCTACCGTTAATGTTAAATCCTGTAAAGTTTCTGATATTTCACTTTTTCTCTTATTATTAGCATAATATGAATATATCAAAATAGCTACATATATTAAAACTGATGGAAATATCATAATTGGATTTTCCACGCAGATAATAACAAATAATATAAATATAATTCCTAAATAAATTTTAGTTTTTGACATTAGTGTATCAAATACTTTTCTATTGTTACTTTGCATAAAATTTCTCCTTTTAATTATTCCACTATATTTTACTAGCAAATGGCTGTTTTGTCAAGTTTACACAATTGAAACAATGGGGACAGTCTTCTTTTGTCTTATTATCTTTGTTGTATTTTGTCACTTTTTGTTTTCTTATTTATATAATATCTTACTTATATAAAACTTGTATGATCGAGTAGAGGATAACACTTATTGTGTTTCTCCCCTCTCACACCACCACTCAAGCGGTTCTCGCAAGTGGCGGTTC
>CANPZT010000128.1 GCA_947589135.1 uncultured Clostridia bacterium
ATCTGTTATGATAGCATCTATTGTTCCTTCTTTTAATCCTTCTATAATTGCTTGTCTATCTTTTTCTTCTCTTAATGGTGGATTCATTTTTGCATTTACACCCGATTTTCTTACTTCTTCTACTGTGAATGTAAAATAATGTGGGCAAGTTTCACAAGTAATTTTTACTCCTCTTTTCTTTGCATCTCTTACCATATTTTTTGTTGTTCTAGTACTTATATGGCATATATGTGCTCTTACATTGTTTGTTTCTGATATTACTATTTCTCTTGCAGCCATAATTTCTTCAGCTTCTGGTAATACTCCATTTACTCCTAACTCATCTGCTACTTTTCCTGCATTAATTGCTCCTGCTGCTACTGATTTTTCTTCACAATGTGATGCGACAAAAGTTCCTAATCTATCTGCTTCTATAATAGCTTCTCTCATCATTTTACTATTTACAACTGGCATTCCATCATCTGAAAATGCAATTGCTCCAGCTTTTTTTAGTTCTTCAAAATTTACTAATTCTTCTCCTTTTTCTCCCTTTGATACAGAACCATATGGTAGTACATTACATAAGTTTACTCTTTTAGCTTCTTCTATAATTTTTTGTAAAACAATAGCGCTATCTGGTGTTGGTTTTGTATTTGGCATAGGACAAATTGTAGTAAAACCACCCGCAACGGCGCTTTTGCTACCTGTTTCGATTGTTTCTTTATGTTCAAATCCAGGCTCTCTTAGATGGCAGTGCATATCAATCATTCCAGGTATAATATTTAAATTCGTACAATCAATTATTTTGTCAGCTTCTGTTGTAATTTCCTTTTCAATCTCTTTTACTTTGTCGTCTTCTATTAAAATGTCATATTTTTCAAATGTATTTGTTTTATAGTCAATTAATGTTCCATTTTTTAATAATGTTTTCATATTATATTTCCCTCCCCCTAATTTTTACATATAATATCATTAAAAATAATTATTTTCAATATAATTAAAATATTATTTTTTTAAGTTATATTAAAATATATTGGTTTTGAGATAATAATATTTTTATATTTTTTCGTTATCCCCATTCTAAAAATTCTAAAAAAAGTTTTTGCAAACTTTTGAGAATTTTTGAATGGTCCCCACAATTTCACTACAAAATATAAAAATATTATTATCTGAAAAATTAATATATTATAATAAAGAACATATTTTAAAAGATTCACTTAAAGTAATTGACATTAAAAATTTTTTTCGATAAAATGAGCACATAAAAATAAAGGAGGAATTATTATGTCTGATATTATGTCATATTTGTTTGAAACAAACGCAATAAGATTTTGTGAAGAAAATAAGCCATTTTGGTATACTTCTGGAAAAATAGGTCCATATTTTATAAACACTCATTTTGTATTTGGAAATGAAGGAGATGCTGTTAATTTCTTAAGTTTCATTGACGAATCTCTTAGTGATAAAATAACTTTACCTAAAAAAGTATTTGAAAAGGCATTAGAACAATATAATAACAATGAAATTTACAGAAATGTAATTGATACTATGAAAAATTATATTGAACAAAATATAAATGTCTCAGAAATTGATTATGTTTCAGGTGGAGAACGTAGAGATTGGTTTTTCTCTAATATAATTGCACATTTATTAGGAAAACCTCATATTTCAATTTATAAAGATTTATCCACAGTTGTAAGTAATAGTGCTTTTTCTAACACTACTAATGTTAATAATTTAGATGGTAAAAAAGTTTTACATGTTGCTGATTTAGTTACAGTTGCATCAAGTTATTTAAGAGCATGGATACCTGCTATTAAAAATTTAGGTGCTAAAATGTGCTGGTCTTGTGTTGTAGTTGATAGAATGCAAGGAGGCACTGCTAAAATTGAGGCTGAAGGTGTTAAAGCTCTATCTTTAGTAAATGTAGATAATAGCCTTTTTAAAAAAGCTTTAGATTTATCTATAATTAATAGTTCTCAATATCAAATGCTTTGTGAATTTTTTAAAGATCCTGATAAAACAATGAAAGAATTTCTAGTAAATCATCCTGAATTTTTAGAAAACTCATTAAAATCAGATGAAAAAACTAGAAAAAGAGCTCAATTATTGATTGACAATAATTTATATGATTTAAATTAAAACCTATCAATATTAAATAAATATAAAATAACTTAAAACTAAAATAAATTATAATAAATAAAAGTATACATTTTAAAAAAGCATATTTAAAGAATTTCTTTAATAACATTTTCTTGAACGAGCATTTTTTAAATGTATATTTTTATTTTTACCTATTTTTTTACTCTAATTCTTCTACTGAAAAATCATCTTCGAAAAACCATTTATATGCTCTATTTCCTATTACTTTTGTTTCAAAAAAATCTAATCCTCCACCTATAACAGCACCTACAACAGGAACTGCTTTTGTCAAGTTTACTGTTCCTGTTTTTCCTGCTTTTGTTATAAATCTATAGCCAATTTTCTTGTTAATAGCTGTCATTACTTTTCCTGGTATTTTTTCAATAGTTTTATTAGCAACTTTAGTTCCAACTTCAATACTAACTTTTTTTACAATTTGATTAACAGAAACACCTGCTAAACAAGCATACACTAAGGTTTGCACTTGATCTGATTTTAAATCATAACCTGCCATATATGCAATTCCTGCAATCATTCTCATTTGAACATATAGAACGCTACTAATATTAGCAGGAACTGCTATTGGCAATGTAATTAAACCTCCTAAACCTGTTAAAAATCCTGAAGTCGTACATTTTACCACTTGATTGTTTATCATATTTTTAGCAGCATCTTCCTTAGATTTTTCCTTCTTCAAATAATCTTCAGCAAATTCTTCAACACTTGGACTAACATTTCCAATACCTTTTAAAACCTTTGTATATATATCATCCAAAACTTTAAATATATCTTCTTGTGATATTGCCTTTTTTCATTCATTTTTACTACCAATTTAACCTTTCTCTTTATTATTTCATCGTAGTGATAAATGAATAAGAAATTAATCGAAGTAAGTTTAAGAAAAAACTCCACTAGAAGCTCTTGCTCAATAAAACTTACTT
>CANPZT010000129.1 GCA_947589135.1 uncultured Clostridia bacterium
TTTCCTCTTAAAATAGCAATATCATCAAAAAATTCAAAACTATCAAAAATAAAAGATTCAAATTTATATGAATTAGGTTCCTCTGGAATAATTTCTCTTCCATCTTCGTCTATGTATGAATTTTTCTTGAATGCACTATGATACATTAAATATTCTTTACTAACTTTTTCAATTGCATCTATGCTAAATAAATTACACATAATATGGGACTCACCATATTTTAGTTCTCCGTTTTCGTCTATTTCTTCTGCCATTTTTTCAGGAAGTTCAGAATATTCTATTACTTTTGGATGCCCATTCATTTTGCAAAATACTCCTACTCTTTCATGTGGATTTGCTTTTACTACTGACTTAGAAGCAATTTTGACTCCATTTTTGATTGCCATTCCTAATAATGTTACATCTACCATTTTTAAGATAGCATTATCTACTCCTCCAATAAAAATCCATTTTATATTTCTTTCTTTCATATCTGATAACATTCCACTTGTTCTTAAAGAAGAAAATACACCACCATTTCCATCTGATGCTTCTTTTATTTTCATATCTTTATTTATTAAAAGTTTTCCTTTTGTATCTACTAAAGGTAATTCTCCTTGCTTAAATAAATTAACAAATTCTTTTGGATATCCAAAGTAATTATTTTTTTCTAAAAATTCTAGAGTTTCATCATTATTCTCTTTACTGGTCATTATATACCAAGGAATAATAGTATCGTATTTTTTATTTGCTTCTTTTAAATTCTCTGTTAAAATTTCAAATAAATATTTTCCTTTTCCATATACATCTAATTTAAATGTTCCTTTTGGTCCTGTATGTCCTAGCCTTGTTCCCTGTCCTCCTGCCATTGTTACAACTGCATATTCTCCTTTTCTAATTGCCATTTCTCCTAATGAATCAAATTCTTCTCTTTGAGTTTTAGACAATCTTTCTTTATCTAAATATTTAATTGATTCTATTTTATTTTCTTTTATTTCAATTTCCTTTTTTGTGTTGTCATACAATTCCATAATTTGATGAAAATCTATTTTATTTATTTGTTCTATTAATTCTTCTTTTCTTGTTTCATCCAATTTGTCTAATAATTTAATAATATGATCTTGATTATATATTTTTAAAATTTCTATAGTATCTTGCATTTTATCCATCCTTATTTCATTCCTTTCATCCTGCTTTAATATTTAAATCAGTATATTATATGTTACTATATCTAATATTGTTATTTTTGTTATTTTATCATATCTATATTTCTTTATCAAGTTTTTAAGTTAAACTTGTCATATTCTTAAAACTTGTTCCATATATATTAACTAAAGTAATTTAAGTAAAAAATGTTTTTCTTTCGAAATTAAAGGAGGTATATAGATGGAAAATACAAAATTGTATCAAGATATCGCAAAGAGAACAGATGGAGACATCTATGTAGGAGTAGTTGGACCTGTAAGAACAGGAAAATCTACTTTTATCAAAAAATTTATGGACTTACTTGTCATTCCTAATATTGATAACGAGTACAAAAAAGAACGCGCAAGAGATGAGCTACCACAAAGTGCTGGTGGCAAAACAATAATGACAACTGAGCCAAAATTTGTTCCAAATGAAGCAATTGAAATAACACTAGATAATAACTTAAAATTCAAAACTCGTTTGATATTTAGTAGACAATGCAATTGGCTATTTAGAAGATGATATGCCAAGAATGGTAAAAACACCTTGGTCAGAAGATGAAATTCCTTTTGAAACAGCAGCTGAAATTGGAACAAAAAAAGTAATTGAAGAACATTCAACAATTGGAATTTTAGTTACAACAGATGGTAGTATAACAGATATACCAAGAGAAGACTATATAAAAGCAGAAGAAAGAGTTGTTAGTGAGTTAAAAGCACTTAATAAACCATTTATAATTATTTTAAATTCACAAGAACCAAACTCTAATTACTCACAAGAACTAGCAAATACATTAAGTGAAAAATATGGCACAACTGTTATTCCTACTAATTGTGAATATTTAAGTATTGATGACATTAATGACATGTTCTCAAAAGTTTTATATGAATTTCCCGTTGATCAAGTTCGTATTAAATTTCCTAAGTGGATTGACGGCTTAGATTATAATCATCCATTAAAAGCTGAATTATATAAAGAAGTTCAAGATGCTTTATCTAATATAAATGTTTTAAAAGATGTTACTAATTGTGTAGATACAATTAAGCAAACCGAAATTATTAATAAAACTTCTATTGAAGATATCCAATTAGGCTCTGGAAATGTTAATATTGAAATTTCTTTAAAAGAAGAATTGTTCTATCAAGTTCTTTCTGAAATTACTGGTGTTGAAGTTTCAAATGAAGGAGATTTATTCGGTATTATTTCAGAACTTTCAAGGACTAAAAAACAATATGATAAAATTGCTTGTGCTTTAGATGATGTAAATCGTAAGGGTTATGGAATTGTTACACCAACAATGGATGAATTAATCTTAGAAGAACCAGAAATGATTAAACAAGGCTCTCGTTTTGGAGTTAAATTAAAAGCAACCGCACCATCAATACATTTGATAAAAACAAATGTAGAAACAGAGGTGTCTCCAATTGTTGGTTCTGAAAAACAATCTGAAGAGCTTGTTAATTACTTACTTTCTGAATTCGAAAGTGATCCTAAACAAATATGGGAATCAAATATATTTGGAAAGAGTTTACATGAATTAATCAATGAAGGTTTGCAAACTAAACTTGCAAAAATGCCAGAAGATGCTCAAATTAAATTACAAGAAACTTTAGAAAGAATTGTTAATGAAGGCAGTGGAGGATTAATTTGTATTATATTATAAAATTTTTAGAGGTAGATAAATAGATATAGAAAAATTGGGAAGACCGACTGTATTACAGTCGGTCTTCCCAGACTGTTGACAAAGTATTTTTGTTAACAGTCTTTCTTTTTTATAAAAAATAGTGTAAAATAAATTTGTCCATAAA
>CANPZT010000130.1 GCA_947589135.1 uncultured Clostridia bacterium
GTTGGAACTTGGATAAATGGTGAAACTCTTTATGAAAAGACAATAAATGTTGGAACATTAACTAATGGATGGAAATCAGTAAATCATTCAATAGATAATATTGATAAAATAATAAATGGGACAGGAATTTTATTTAATTCTAATAGTAATGATTATTATGTTGTTCCTTATCTTTCTGACAATCCTAATTATTATGTTGCTTTGAATTTAAACAAAAATTTAGTATCTATTTATGCTGGTCCTACAATTTATTCATTAATTACTGATTCATATATTACAATACAATATACCAAAATAACTGACTAATTACAAAATATAATTAATTAAACCTTAAATCATATTTTTAATAATTATTCAATATATTTAAATGGTGATAACTCTGAAAAGAACAAAAACATTTTTAATAAATGGAATAATTTTAACATTAACTACACTATTTATGAAAAGTGTAAGTTTAGTATTTAATATCTATATTGCTAAAAAAGTTGGTTCAGAAGCAATTGGTGTATTTGGTCTTGTTATGTCTGTATATATGTTTGCAATTACATTTGCTACTTCTGGTCTTAGTTTAGCATGCACTTATATTGTGTCTGAAAGATTTGCTATAAAAGATTATTCTTGTGGAATAAAAACAGTTAGAACATGTATATTATTTAGTATATTACTAGGATTAAGTGCTATGCTTATTAGCATTATATTTTCAACACCTATATGTAATATTTGGTTAAAAGGTCAAATTAATACAATTCCAATTTATTGTATGGCAGCCCGGATTACCTCTAATTGCAGTTTCTTCTGTTATTGGAGGTTTTTTCAATGCAATTGGAAAAGCCTTTAAAAATTCAATATCACAAATTGTAGAATTCCTTGTAAAAGTGATAGTGACAATTTTATTATTAAAATTCTTTTTAAAAAATGATGTTAGTACTATTTGTACTTTACTAATTTTATCTGATGTAATTTCTGAAATAGCATCTTTTGTTCTTAACATCATTTTTTATTATATAGAAAGAAGAAAAATTATATTTTCTAAAAATTGCTCATCTGACTGGAAAAAAGAAATTTTAAAAATTTCTTTTCCAGTAGCAATTACCTCATATATTCGTTCAGGTCTTTCCTCTTTTAAACAATTTTTAATACCACTAAGTCTTGAAAAGTCTGGCATATCATATTCTTTGGCTCTTTCCAATTATGGAATAATTAATGGAATGGTAATGCCTGTATTGCTATTTTGTAGTGTATTTATTAATTCTTTTGCTTCTTTGCTTGTACCTGAATTTTCAAGATTATTAGCAGGAAAAAACTATAATCGTATAAAAACAGTATGTGAAAAAATATTTAAAAATGCATTTCTTTTTTCTATTTGCATTGGAAGTATATTATGGTTTTTTTCTTCAGAAATTAGTTATATGGTTTATCAAGATTTAAGTTGCGCAAATTGGATTAAACTATTGTCTCCACTAGTCTTTTTTATGTATATAGATACTATTATTGATAATTTATTGAAAGGAATTAATAAGTCTTTTCAAGTTATGTGTTGTAATATTTTAGACTTAATTTCTACTATTACAATTCTTTACTTTATAGTTCCTATATTGGGAATGAAGGGATATATTTTTAGCATATATGCTAGTGAATTATTAAATTTTTCTATTAGTATTTTTCAATTAAGAAAATCTATCCCTTTCCATTTGTCTTTTAAAAAGTATATATTTTTACCTGCATTTGCAAGTATTGTTAGTTATTTTGCTACTTATTTATTTAATTTTTCCTTTGAAAATTTTATATGGTATGTAATTGCTAAATTGATATTATTTTTTGTTGTATATTTGCTTGTTATTATATTTTGCAAAACTTTCTATACACAAAGCAAAAATTCTTACAACATAATAAAAATAACATGATTTTATATGTTCTTTTTCTTATCTAAACCTCATATAGTTTAATAAAAAGAATCATTATTTTTATGGGAGGATTATCATGCAAAAAAATAAAATTTTAATATCATTATCACTTATTTTGATTTTTTTTACTATTTATTGCATACCTTGTATTGCAATTGACAATGACTCTATTTATGTATGGTCTAGTAGTTCAAATATAAATGAAACATCTGCAAACATTATTAACAATTCAACTACTAATAATTCTAAGAACACTAATATTTCAAATACTAATAATTCTAAAAATACTAATGTTTCAACTACTAATAATTCTAAAAATACTAATGTTTCAAATGCTAATAATTCTAAAAATACTAATGTCTCAAATGCTAATCTTGTAAGCACATCAACTACTAATAATGAAACCAAAAGCAATTCCTTAAACTTGGAGTCAGAATCAGCAATTCTAATTGAACAAACAACAGGGCAAGTTTTATATTCTCATAATGAACATGAGCAGTTAAGACCTGCTTCTGTAACTAAAGTAATGAGTATTTTACTTATTATGGAAGCTTTAGATAGTGGAAAAATTTCTTTAACTGACAATGTTCCATGTAGTGAAAATGCTGCTTCTATGGGTGGTTCACAAATATGGTTAGATCCTAGAGAAAGCTTAACAGTAGATGAAATGTTAAAAGCAATTTGTGTAGCTTCAGCTAATGATTGTGTTGTAGCAATGGCAGAGTATATTGGTGGCTCTGAAGAAGCTTTTGTGCAAATGATGAATGACAAGGCAAAAGAACTAGGTATGAATGATACATGTTTTAAAAATTGTCATGGTTTAGATGAAGATGGTCATGTAACCTCAAGTTATGATATTTCATTAATGTCAAAAGAATTGTTAAATAATCATCCAACCATTACAAATTACACAACTATTTGGACTGATTCTCTTCGTGATGGTAAATCTGAGCTTTCTAACACAAATAAATTAATTAAAACCTATAAAGGTGCAACTGGATTAAAAACTGGTTCTACTGGTCTTGC
>CANPZT010000131.1 GCA_947589135.1 uncultured Clostridia bacterium
AATACAATACATGGTGCATTTTTCTTAGCTTGATCAAATAAATCTCTTACTCTTGAAGCACCAACACCAACAAACATCTCTACAAAGTCAGAACCACTTATAATAAAGAATGGTACTCCTGCTTCTCCAGCTACTGCTTTTGCCAAAAGTGTTTTACCTGTACCTGGTTGCCCAACTAATAATACTCCTTTTGGTATTCTTGCTCCCATATCTGTAAATTTCTTTGGATTTTTTAAAAATTCTACTATTTCTTCTAATTCTTCTTTTTCTTCATCAACACCTGCAACATCTTCGAATGTTATTTTATTTTTTTCTGCTGGTGTCATCATTCTTGCTTTACTTTTTCCAAATGACATTGTTTTGCTTCCTGGATTACCATTTCCTGCTCCTCCCATCATAAAGAACCAGAAAATAAAGAAAATTATTAATAATCCAAATGGTGTTAATAAACTTAATATAGTAATGAATATGGATTCAGACTTCTCTTCAAGTGTAAATGCTCCATCTTTTAAGAAATCTTCAGAATAAGCCATAAAGCTTTCCATATTTGGTATATTTACCTCTTTTTTAACCTTTTCATCTTTTAATTGTACCATTGCTGTTGTTCCATTTGAGTCAATTTCTATTGATTCTACTTTTCCACTATTAATATCTGCAATTAATTCTGAATATTTTAATTTAGAATCGCTATTTTCTACTATTGAAGATAAAACAACAATAAATATTACTCCTATAATTAGCCACATAGCTAATGTTTTAATTCCATTTTTCAAAATAATTCCTCCTTGTGTTTAATTTACATTGAATTTATAACATATAAATTTTTATTTTTCAATCATTTTTATATGACTTTTTTGTTACATTTTGTAAGCATTTCTATCTTCTTTACGGCTACTTATACTTGACTTATAAAATAAATTTTATGATTTTTAACTAAAATTTTAATTTTTTTATTAGGAGTTAAATATTTATTACCTATATTATTCCCGCACAACTTTATTATATCTTCTATATGTACTTTTTCAATTCCTTGTGCATTTCCAAAAATTCTTATTATAGTATATAATACAAGCCTTGATTTTATTACTTTTTCTTGTTGATTAAACAATTTTAAATTTAAAACAATCTCTGTAATTCTTTCCTTATCATGTATTTTATTACGTATTTCTTCAATTAGTATATCTTCAAATATATTTTCTACTTGTTTTTCTATATATTCTTCCTCTTCAGATACAATTTTAGATAATCTATCTAAAGTATCAATTATATTTGGATTAAATTCCTTTTTTATATACGGAATAAAGATATTTCTTATTTTATTTCTAGTATAAACGTTATCACTATTTGTTTTATCTATTCTTGGATTTAACTTAGTTTCTTCACAATACTTTTCTATCTCTTCTCTTTCGCATTCAATAAGCGGTCTTATATAATTCTGTCTTTTAGGCTCAATTCCTTTTAAGCCAGTAACTCCACTTCCTCTTAATAAGTTCATAACAATTGTCTCTGCATTATCATTTTTATTATGAGCAATCGCAATTTTATTAGAATTTGTTTTTTGTAAAATTTCTTCAAAAAAATCGTATCTTGCTAATCTACCTGCTTCTTCTATTCCTATTTTATTATTATTAGCAAGTTTTTGAACATCTATACTTTTTGAATAAAAATCAATATTATTTTTTTTACAAAAATCTTTTACATATTGTTCATCTTTGGAAGCTTCTTCTCTAATCATATGGTTTACATGAGCAACTGATATTGCCATCGGTTCTGCCATTGGTTCCGGGTTTAAATGGCAACCTAGATTTTCTGCCATCGGTTCCGGGTTTAAGTGGCAACCTAGATTTTCTTTTTGTATTTCTATAAATGCATTTAACATACACATAGAGTCTGGCCCTCCTGAAACTGCTAATACTATTCTATCTCCTTTTTCAATCATTTTATATTTTTTGATGGTATTAATTATTTTACATTCTAAATCTCTCAATTTTACACCTCTTTATACTTTTCAAAATTATTATATTGATATTTATTGCCATTTAAACCCGGAACTGTTGGCATTGTCAGAATTATTGGCATTGTTGGTATAATTTTCTTAAAGTCTCTCTACCTATTCCAATATTCTTCTGTATCATTCTATAGGATATTTTATATTCGGTTTTTAAATTATTTATTAATTCTACTAATAATTCTTTATTTTCTTGTATTTCTTCTAATTTTATATTATTTTTTAATAAGAATTCATATATAACATTTTCACATATTTCTTGTTTTTCTTCATTTTCTAGTAATACAAAAATTTCATCATTTTCATCTTCAAATTTCTTAGAATTTATATATTCTCTGATATTTTGACTTATTTGTGTTTTTTCTTCAAAAAGATTGTGGTTATAACTTGAATATTTATATTCCGAACATTCACTACATATATGTGCCTTAACTGGATTTTTATGTATGTAATCTATACAATTATATAGATGTTTTTCATAGAGTATTGGCTGAGTTTTATATCTATCTCTAAATACATATCCAACCCTTTTATGTGTATTATTATAATATTTTGCATACATTAAATTAGTCCTATGCATAAATTTTGTTAAACATTGTTTATCATTTGTGTAAATTAATAGATGTACATGATTATTCATAATGCAATATGCTACAATTTGCAACGCAATTCCTTCTTTTGTTTCCTTTATTATTTTGATATATTTTTTTATATCTTTTTCTTCTTTAAAAATGTATTCTTTATTAATTCCTTGTATCATAATATGAAAAAAAGACGTATTCATATATTTTTTAGGTATTCTTGACATATTATTCCTCCTTTTGTTATAACTCCCCCTTATATATAAATAGCCCCTTATAAAATTCAATAGTTCCAATTAATATTAGTTGCCATTTAAACGTTGCCATTTAAACCCGGAAC
>CANPZT010000132.1 GCA_947589135.1 uncultured Clostridia bacterium
TAATCATTAAACCATATAAGCCTTCGTCGTCTGTAATATTATTCATTACATAACGCATTTCTTCAACTTGTAAAGCTTCAAACCATGGTGTATGATCTTGTCTTGGTGTTCCATCTTCGTTTAGTATTGGTGTTATTGATGTTATTGTACCATCAGCAGCTTTTTCAACATTTCTAGCTACTATAAATTTTCCTCCATCATATAATTCTTTGTATATTTTATAACGATTTACTGAATCTGATCTGTTACTTGGATGATCTATTTGAGCCCAATATCCGACCTTTGTTGAGTGTGTTAAAGAAAGTGAAATTGCCATTTTCTTATATACGTCACCCTTTGTTAAATCTTTGACCCATGGATTATTTGTTGGCGTTTCATCATCAAAGTCTTTTTTGTATGTGCTATATAGTCTAGCAAGTTCTTTTATTGAATTATAATAACTTCCACCATCTGGTTCTCCACCTAATACATATAGTCTAAGATTTTCTACATCATTCATTAACCATTCTACTGCTTCTCTATGTTGCTCATTTTGATTTACAATAGCTTTTAAAAGATCATATCCTACATTATTTACAAAAGTCCTTTGTAATAAAGTTAATTCATTTTCATTTATTATTTGTTCTGTTGTTTTACCTTGTTCTGACATTTTTTCTTTTAAAATATTGTCATATTCTTCTATTGTTTTAAAATTCACATCATCAGATTGATTTTCTTTATATCCATCTTTATATAATTTTGCATCTGCATAAACAGCATGGTCTGATGCATTATTTCCATTATTATCACAATATAATTTTAAATATTTTGCACCTTTAATATCTATTTGTTCAAATAATGCATTCTCATTACCTTTTATTGCTTTTGGGTTTTTATCTGTCTTTAACTCCCAATGTTCTTTATCTTCTGATGTATAAATATAGAATTTAACACCATTTCCATTTGTTCCACGGCTTTCATCTACACCTATATATGTGCTAAAATAGTCATAATTATATTTACTAATGTCATATATTAATGTTGATGTAGCATGAGCAGACACACCTTTTAAAAAGTATTTTTTATTATTTTCTACTATTAATGTAATTAATCCATGATTATATTGTGTTTCTAAATTACCATCTAATGTTATACTTCCCCATTCTACTTTTGAATCTTCTTTAATATATTCAATATCAGACAAATAACTACACATATTTTGAGATTCATTCTGAGATTCATTTTGGGATTCATTTTGAGTTTCACTTTTAGTTTCTTCTTGTAATTCTTCTGATGCTAAATAATATTGTGATTCTCCTTCAATCATTTTTGTAGAATCATTTTTTTCAATATTTAAGTTGTTAATATTATTTTTAAGTGATAAAAATATTATTAATAATAAGCTAACAATGATAATTGCTGCCAATAATAATTGTATTTTCTTATTTTTTATACTTTTTTTCACTAAAAATCCCCCTTTTCACATAAATATCAATTAAATTATAACATTTTTTTTAAATTTTGTAAATATATTCCTTTGATTTACATAATTTTTTTTGTTTAGTAGATTTATAAATGGTATTATTGTGTGTTGTTAAAATTATCCACTCACCTCCTTGATGTCCCCCTTCACCAGTTGGATTATATAAAGTTACCAAAACTACTAATTGTGGATTATCAATTGGTGCAACACCACAAAAAGAAGTAACATATTTATTAGTATTTACTCCATCTTCTGATGTTCCTGTTTTTCCACCAATTCTATATCCTGCAACTTTTGCATTTTTTCCGTGTTCCTTCTGATACAACAGATTCCATCATACTTAATACTTTTTCTGATGTTTCTTTTGAAATAACAGATCCATTATTTTTTACTTCAATATCTGTTACTTCTTTTGTTTGGCTATTTACAATTTGTTTCACAACTCTTGGACTAATACTATTTCCACCATTTGCAATAGATGATACTGCTGTTACTAGTTGAATTGGCGTTATCTCAAATCTTTGACCAAAACTAATTGTTGCAAGTTCTACAGGTCCTGCTTTATTTTCAGCTAAAAAGATACTATTTGCTTCACCTGGTAAATCAATTCCTGTTTTATTTAATAATCTGAATTTATTTAAATAACTATAGTATTTTTGTACTCCAATTTTTTGACCCAATCCTATAAATACTGGATTGCAGGAATTCATTAATCCTTGTCTTAAACTTTCTGATCCATGTGGTCTATAATATCTCCAACATTTAATTCTGACTCCTGCAACTTCAATTCCTCCTGTACAACAAAATGAGCCTTCTTTATCTATATCAGTTACAATTCCTTCTTCTAATGCAGCGGATGCTGTTATCACTTTAAAAACTGAACCTGGTTCATAAGTATCTGTAATTGCTTTATTTCTCCATACAGCTTGCAAATTTTTTGTTTTTTCCGATTGTTCTAAAGAATCCCAAACTTCTTTTAATTCATCTGTATAAGGTTCATATGGATTATTTAAATCATAAAAAGGATATGTTGCCATTGCTAAAATATCCCCATTTTGAGGATTCATTATAACAATATTTCCACCATCGGTACATTTATTGTCAATACATGCCTCTTGCAAATATTTTTCTGCAATTGATTGAATTGTTGAATCAATTGTTAAAACTAAATCATTTCCATCTATTGCTGAAACATATTTTTCTCCTTCATCTCCAATTTCTCCTCCTTTTGCATCAGTATGTCTTTGAATTGCACCTTGCTTTCCTTTTAATTCTGTATCATATTTTGCTTCAATTCCATCTAAACCTTGATTATCACTACCACAAAATCCTATAATTTGAGATGCTAACATACTATTTGGATAATACCTTTTTGTATCTTCATCTATATTAATTCCTGTTGTAA
>CANPZT010000133.1 GCA_947589135.1 uncultured Clostridia bacterium
AATGCAGCAGAAAAGAATAGTGAAGCAAGTGCAAGAGAAAAATTAGAACTTGTATTAATGCAGTTAGCAGTAGATAAATATTCAGATAAAGAATATAACAAAGATGAATATGTAGACAAAAGATTAACTGAAAATGACATGCAAGTAGTAGATGGAGATATAGTAATAGTAGATGGTTGGAAATTTAAAATAGATAGAGAAACACTAAAAATTGTAGATTCATATGGAAAAGGAACAGAAAGTAAAGAAATACAAATTGAATCGAAAGTAGAATATAATGAAACATATACACAAGCAACTATCACATATACAATAAATTATGATGGAGATTTAAAAACAATAGCAGTAAATGGACAAAATATAGAAATCCCAGATAAACAAGATGGAAAATATATTGTACAAAAAGATGTAACTGAAAATGGAACATATAAAATACAGGTAACTGATAGCAAAGATAGCTATAAAACAGGAAGTATAGAAGTAGAAGAATTAGCATCTGATTTAGAAATAAGAACAGCAGAGGAATTAGTAGCATTTAGGAATAAAGTAAATAAAGGAGCAACATTTGATGGAAAAACAGTAAAATTGATGCAGGATATAGATTTATCACAAATATGTAGTCAAGAAAAAGGAAACTGGATACCAATTGGAGATTACGCGAGTGATGAAAAATTATATTTTACTGGAACTTTTGATGGAAATAATCACACAATAAATAATCTATATATTAATGATAGTAATAAAGGTTGTCAAGGTTTGTTTGGTAATGTAAAAAATGGAGAGATAAAAAATTTAAAAGTAAATGGAAGTGTGACAGGAAAAAAAGTTTGTGGAGGAATAATAGCAACTATAGATGGAGCAGAAAGCTGTATAATAAATAACTGTCACGCAGATGTAACAATAACAACAACTTCTGGTAGTGAAGTCGGACGGAATAGTAGGAAATATTAACTTATCTTCTTGTGATATATCAAATTGTTCCAATACATCTAATATTACAGCTCAAGATTATGATGCAGGTGGTATTATAGGAGGAATTAATAATAATTCAAATGTAACAATAGAAATGGTATATAATACTGCTTCGATAAAAACTAATATTAACAATAGTGCAGGTGGCATAGTAGGTGTAGCAAATAATAGTGTTGTAATAATTTCGGAGGCCTATAATACAGGTTTAGTATATGCAAAAGTTTATTCTGCAGGTGGAATTGTAGGTTGTTCTTATAATAGTGCTGAAACAATAATATAGGTACTATTTGTAATGAAGGGACATATCCCGGAGGAATACTAGGAAATATTAGTAATAATGCTAGTGGAACGATAAATAAGTGTCATAATTACGGAATAATTAGTGGTACGGCAGATAGTAGAGGAGGTATTGTAGGTTGTCAAAATGGAACATATACAGGAACAGCAAATTATTGGTTATCGACATGTGGAGCGACTAATGGAATTGGAAGTAAAAAAATAGATACAGATGCTACACCATACACAGCAGAGCAAATGAAAGAACAATCAAACTTTGCAGAAGGATGGAATTTTGAAAACACATGGAAAATGGACACAACAAAAGGATATCCGATTTTAAGAAATGTACCTGATGTAATAAAAACAACAGAATAAGAAAGTAATAAAAAATGACAAATAGGACGCGTTCCCATTTGTCATTTTTTAATTATTCGACAAAAACTGACACAAAAATGAGACAAATGAAGACTGTCCCCATTGTCTCATTTTATAATATTTGAATCTTCTTCAGAAATATATCCATATTCAACCATTTTATTTAACACATGTTTTTGCCTTTTTTTGGCTAATTCAGGATTTACAGTTGGTGCATATACAGAAGGTGCATTTGGAACACCAGCTAGCATAGATGCTTCATCTAAATTCAAATCTTTTGGCTCTTTTTTATAATATCCCATACTTGCATCATAAATGCCATAATATCCATCACCAAAATAAGAAGAATTAACATATAAAGCAAGGATTTCGTTTTTACTATAATTTTTTTCTAAATCATATGCTGCAAATAATTCACCAAGTTTTCTAACAATGCTTTTATCTTGATTAAATACAACATTTTTTGCAACTTGTTGGGTAATTGTACTTCCACCTTCATCAAATTCATTGTCTCGTAAGTTTGTATATATTGCTCTTGCAATTGCAATGAAATCTATTGGGCCATGGTCATAATATCTGTGATCTTCAACAGCAACTACAGCATTTAAATAGTTTTCAGATAATTGGTCAAAAGGAATATAGTGTTCTTTATTTGTTATTTCTTCTACTCTTGATATTAATGGCTTTTCTTTTAAAGCTTTTGAATAATAGCTATATCCAATTAAAAATAAGAAGCAAGATATAACTAAAATAATAATTAATAATATAATTAACAACTTTCTAAATAATTTCATAATAACCTCTTTTCTTTTTTTATTATATAATAAAAAAGTATATAAAAAAAGAGAATTGATAAAATTAAGTATATTTTGTTGCTTTTATTTTTTGAATTGGTAATTTTGTTGAATATTATTGTCTGAAAATAACAAAATGTATTTACGTATTTTAATTAATTTAAGTGATTACAACAAAATACTTGACAAAATATAAGATAATTTGATTTAATTAGACAAGTAATTAAAAATACTAGAAATTAAAGAATATATATGAGGAGGAAAAATGAAAAATTTAATTGATATAAAAGATTTATCAGTAGAAGAAATTAATAATCTAATTGAAGTAGCTAAAGATATCATGGCAAATAGAGAAAAATATTCTCATAAATGTGATGGTA
>CANPZT010000134.1 GCA_947589135.1 uncultured Clostridia bacterium
CAAGATAAGTAAGACATAAGCCCATAACATGAGGAGAAAACTTACGAAATTGAAGACTAGAAGCATTTTTAGGTAAATAATATAAATCAAATTTAAAGAAGTCAATTTTAAATTCACGATAAATGTATTGATAATCTGAATAAAGCAAAAAAAGTTTAAAACTCTTTATTATCAATTGTTTTAAACTTTTACTATTTTTTAGTTTAATATATTTATTACATAATTATATCATAAAATTAATTTAGAACTCTTTAATTATTTTTTTAACAATAATTATTAAAAAATCTATATTTTCATTTCTTTACTTTATAGCAAAATAAATAACTGCTATAATTTCTAATATTGTTATAAAAGGAAAACCAATAACAAAATTTAATTTTTGTGTCTTATGTCTAAAAGTATACATTCCTGCTATTGTTCCTATTCCACCACCGAAGCCCTGTAATTATAAATAATGTCTTTTCTGGAATTCTCCATTTTCCTTTTTTTGCTTTTCTTTTATCTAGCCACATGATAAAAAAACCGAATAAATTAATAATGATAAAATATAAAATAATATTTTGTATTGTAAAAATTTCTCCCATATTTATTGTATTTTCATACATAGTTTCACCTCTTTTTATTTTGATATTCTTTTTATAATTTGACTACATTTTTCACATATTTGTGTTTCTTTTATCCCCTCAAGCCTTTTATTTTCCATAATAATTTTTCCATTAATCATGGTCATTTCGACATCTGTACCTTTTACATTATATACAATTTGTGCAAATATATTATTTAGTGGTTGTGTTAATATATTATTTAAATTTATCATAATAATATCTGCTCTTTTTCCTACTTCAATGCTTCCAATTTTTTTATCTAATTTTAATGCTTTTGCCCCATTTATAGTTGCCATTTTTAATATTTCATATGCAGGTAATAATTCTGGATTTTCATTCACCCCTTTTTGTAATAATGCAGTAAATTTCATTGTTTCAAACATATCTAAATTACTTCCGCTTCCTTGTCCATCTGTTCCTAAAGATACACATAATCCATTTTCTAACATTTCTTTTATTTTTGCTATACCACAACCTAATTTTAAGTTACTTACTGGACAATGTGATATATATGAATTTGTTTTACTTAATTCTTTAATGTCTTGTTCATCTAATTTAACACTATGTGCTAATATATTATGAGTTTTATTAAAATCTCTTAAAATAATTTCTAATGGAGTTTTTACATTATAATCTCTTTTAATATCTTCTCTTTCCTGTTCATTTTCACAAAAATGCATATGAATTGGTAAATTCTTATTTTCAGCAAATTTAATACACTTTTTTACATATTGTTCATTACTTGTATACAATCCATGAATACCCACATTAAAACTAATCGTATCTTGATTATATTTTTCAATTAATTCTTCTAACTCTTTTAATCTTTGATCATCTTTTTCTTCATATCCCATTAAAGTACGCGTTGTTTGCAAACGTATACCTGTCTCTAATGCTGCTTCAATAATTTTGTCAGTCATAAAATACATATCATTGATTGTTGTAGTTCCTGTTTTTATCATTTCTATACATGATAAAAGTGTTGCCCAGTAAATATCCTCTTCTTGCAATTTATCTTCCATTGGCCAGATTTTTTCCTTTAGCCAATCTTGTGTTTTATATCCATCTACAGTTTCTCTAAAAATACTCATACTTATATGAGAATGTGTATTAATAAGACCTGGCATAATAATTTTACCAGTTGCATCTATTACCTTATCCACTTTCTCTTCTATATCTTTATCTATTCGAGTAATCAGTTTATCTTCTATTAATAAATCTATATTCTCCTCATACTTTTTCCTATTTTCACTCATTGATATTAAATTGCAATTCTTTATTAAAACTCTCATAGTAAGTTCCCTTTCTCTTATTATTAATATTTTAAATAACTTTTATATCTATATTTTGAATAACTGCGTAAGCAACTATTATATCTTATCCAAACAAACTCATCTGATTACTTTGACTCATACCTTTCAAGCAACCATAATTTTTTAATAAATCTGTTACAGAATTTCCCACTTTAGAGCGAATTTTCAAATCATCAATAGACATGAATTTTCCTTCATTTCTAGCTTTTTCTATTCCTACTGCTGCAACAGTACCAAGTCCTGGTATACTATTTAGTGGTGGTCTAATTGCCCCATCTTCTACTAAAAATTTAGTTGAATGAGATTTATATAAATCCATTGGCAAAAATTCAAATCCTCTTTCATACATTTCTAGTACTAATTCTAAAATTGCATACATATTTTTATCTTTTGCAGTTGCATTATTTCCTTGTAAATCAATTTCTTTCATTTTATTTTTAACTTTTTCTTTTCCGAAAATCATACAATCACTATCAAATTCATCTGCTCTAATTGAAAAATATGCTGCATAATATGCTAAAGGTTCGTGTACCTTAAACCATGCTATTCTAAATGCATTTGTTACATATGCTGCTGCATGGGCCTTTGGAAACATGTATTTTATTTTTTCACAAGATTTAATATACCAATCTGGTACATCATGTTCTTTCATTAATACCTTATATTCTTCCCATTTTGCTGGGTCTTTTAATGCTTTTCCTTTACGAACTGTTTCCATTATTTTAAATGCTGAATTTGGTGGCAATCCCATTTTCATTAAATAAATCATAATATCATCACGACAACAGATTGCATCTTGCAGTGTTACTGTGCCTGCTTCTATTAAGCTTTGT
>CANPZT010000135.1 GCA_947589135.1 uncultured Clostridia bacterium
TTAATATGGCAGCAAAAGGACCAAGAGAAAATATAACATTAGAATGTACAGAATGTAAAAGAAGAAATTACATGACGTCAAAAAATAAAAGAAACAATACAGACAGACTAGAAATTGTTAAGTATTGTAAATTCTGTAAAAAACGTACAACACATAAAGAAACTAAATAGTTATAAAAGATAGTTAAACAAAGCTATTTTAAGGAGGAAATAAAATGGCTAAAAAAGAAACAAATAAAAAGGAAAACAATAAAAATAAAAGAACTTTTTTCAAAGACTTTAAAGCTGAATTAAAAAAAGTAGTTTGGCCAACGCCAAAACAACTTATAAATAATACAACTGCAGTAGTAGTAATTGTATTAATTACAGCAGCAATTGTTTTTGTATTAGATTTTGCATTTGAATCTATTAATAAAAAAGGAATAAACAGAGTAAAAGAAATAATATCATCAAATACAACTACATCTGAAAATACAGCAACAGAAAATACAGATTCAGAAAGCACAGAAACTGAAGAAAATGCAGATGGAACTGAAAATGATGTAACTGCAACAGAAGAAAATACAAGTGAAGCTGAAAATAGTACAGATGTAACAGAGGAAAATACAAGTGCAAATGAAAGTTCAGAAGCACAAGAATAATAACATATATGAAATTATTATACAATAAATAAAAGGAGGCTTAATAAAAATGTCTCAAAAAGATTATGATATGATAGCAAGATGGTATGTAGTACATACATATTCAGGTTACGAAAATAAAGTAAAAAAGGACTTAGAAAAAACAATTAAAAATCGTGAGTTAGAGGATTACTTTTTTGATATTATCGTACCTATGGAAGAACAAATAGAAATTAAAGACGGAAAAAGAAAAACAAATTTAAAAAAAGTTTTTCCAGGATATGTTCTAATTAAAATGATTGTAACAGAAGAATCTTGGTATATTGTAAGAAATACAAGAGGAGTAACAGGATTTGTTGGATCAGGAACAGATCCAATACCATTAACTGAAGAAGAAATACGCAATATGGGATTTGAGGAAACTCCTATAAATGTAGACTATGAAATAAATGAACAAGTACAAGTTATGAACGGACCATTTGAAGGATTTATAGGTATAGTTCAAGAAATTAATACAGAAAAACATAAAGTAAAAGTTTTAGTATCTATGTTTGGTAGAGAAACACCAGTAGAACTAGAATTTTCACAAGTACAAAAAATAAAGTAAAAAAGAAAAAAAGGAGGTGCCAGCAAAATGGCAGAAAAAGAAATTTCAAATATAATTAAATTACAAATAGAAGCAGGAAAAGCATCACCAGCTCCACCAGTAGGTCCAGCTTTAGGTTCAAGTGGTGTTAACATTATGCAGTTTGTTAAAGAATTTAATGACAGAACTGCAAATCAACCTGGAATGATAATACCAGTAGTTATAACAGTTTACCAAGATAAATCTTTTGAATTTATAACAAAAGTACCACCAGTTCCAGTACTAATAAAAAAAGCAATTAAAATTCAAAAAGGTTCAGGAAAACCAAATAAAGAAAAAGTTGCCAAAATAACAAAAGCACAAGTAAAAGAAATTGCTGAACAAAAAATGCCAGATTTAAATGCAGCAACAATTGAAACAGCTATGAGTATGGTTGAAGGTACAGCTAGATCAATGGGTGTTGTTGTAACAGATTAAAATATATTGTTAATTAATTTAAAATAAAAAATATTTAATTGGGAGAGAAAAAATCTCGTTAGAACCAAAGGAGGTAAAAAATGAAAAAAGGAAAAAGATATGCAGAATGTGCAAAACTAGTTGATAAAAACAAAGAATATGAAATAAAAGAGGCATTAGATATTATTCAAAAAATGCCAAAAACAAAATTTGATGAAACAGTTGAATTACATGTTAAATTAGGAGTAGATTCAAAACATGCAGACCAACAAGTTAGAGGTACAGTAGTACTTCCAAATGGTACAGGTAAAACACAAAGAGTTTTAGTATTTGCAAAAGGACCAAAAGCTGAAGAAGCTGAAAAAGCTGGAGCAGATTTTGTTGGAGCAGAAGAGTTAATTCCTAAAATTCAAAATGATAACTGGTTTGATTATGATGTAGTAGTTGCAACTCCAGATATGATGGGTGTTGTAGGAAGATTAGGTAAAGTATTAGGACCAAAAGGATTAATGCCAAACCCAAAATCAGGAACAGTTACAATGGATGTAACAAAAGCAATTAGTGAAATTAAATCAGGTAAAGTTGAATATAGATTAGATAAAAATAATATTATTCACTTAGGATTTGGAAAAGTTTCATTTGGAACTGATAAACTAATAGAAAACTATGAAACAATTATAAATGCAATTATAAAAGCAAAACCAGCAGCAGCAAAAGGACAATATATTAAAAGTGTTGCTGTAACAACAACAATGGGACCAAGTATGTATCTTAATCAAAAATAAAAAATGTAAAGCCAAAGACAGTAGGCAAGAAAAGAAGACCTACCGAGGTAATAGTAATAAGAGAGCAAAAGCACTCTTTGTATTCCTTGGTAGGGGAACAAAGAATGCTTTTAATTTTTTAATTTTATATAACAAAATAGCAATGGAGGTGAAAAATAAGAATGGCAAGTGAAAAAATATTAAATCAAAAGAAAGAAGAAGTAAAAAAATTAGCAGAAGAAATGAAAGAAGCAAAAT
>CANPZT010000136.1 GCA_947589135.1 uncultured Clostridia bacterium
CAATTACATCTGCATGTACAACTTGTTTCTGGAACAATAATAGAATAAATATTATAGATACACCAGGACACGTTGATTTTACAGTAGAAGTTCAAAGATCTCTTAAAGTATTAGATGGAGCAGTTACAGTACTTGCTGCAAAAGGTGGAGTTCAACCACAAACAGAAACAGTTTGGAGACAAGCTGACAAATACAATGTACCAAGAATGGTATATGTAAATAAAATGGATATTGTAGGAGCTAACTTTATGCTTTGCGTTGATCAATTAAAAAATAGATTAAAAGCAAATGCAGTTCCAATTCAATTACCAATTGGAGCAGAAGATAATTTCCAAGGTATTGTTGACTTGATTAAAATGAGAGCTTTCATTCACAAAGATGATTTAGGTAAAGAAATAGAAGAAACAGATATACCAGAAGAATTGAAAGCACAAGCAGAAGAATTTAGAGCAGCAATGATAGAAGCTGCATGTGATCAAGACGAAGAATTAATGATGAAATATTTAGATGGTGAAGAACTAACAGAAGCAGAAATTAAAAAAGGATTAAGAGCAGGAACAATAGCAAATAAAATCGTTCCAGTAACATGTGGTTCTTCATATAAAAATAGAGGTGTTCAAGAATTATTAGATGCAATTGTTGATTACATGCCATCACCATTAGATATACCACATATTAAAGGTGAGACAATGGATGGAGAAGAAACAGAAGCTAAAACTTCAGATTCAGAACCATTTGCAGCATTAGCATTTAAAATTGCTACAGACCCATTTGTTGGAAAACTATGTTTCTTTAGAGTTTATTCTGGAACATTAGAATCTGGTTCAACAGTATTAAACTCAAGTAAAGATAAAAAAGAAAGAGTAGGAAGAATTCTTCAAATGCACTCAAACCATAGAGAAGATATAGATAAGGTATATGCAGGAGATATAGCTGCTGCAGTTGGATTAAAAGAAGTTACAACAGGAAATACTTTATGCGATCCAGACCATCCAATTATACTAGAATCTATGGAATTCCCAGAACCAGTTATTGATATAGCTATTGAGCCTAAAGACAAAGCTGCTCAAGAAAAAATGGGAATTGCTTTAACAAAACTTGCAGAAGAAGATCCTACATTTAAAGCTTATACAAATCAAGAAACAGGTCAAACAATTATTGCAGGTATGGGAGAATTACACTTAGATATCATTGTAGACAGATTAAAAAGAGAATTTAAAGTTGAATGTAACGTAGGTAAACCACAAGTTGCTTACAAAGAAACAATTAGAAATAGTGTAAGAGTTCAAGGTAAATTTATTCGTCAATCTGGTGGTAAAGGACAATATGGTGATGTTTGGTTTGAAATGGAACCATTAGAGCCAGGAAAAGGAATTGAATTCGAAAGTAAAATTGTCGGAGGAGCTGTTCCAAAAGAATATATTAAACCAATTGAACAAGGAATGAGAGAAGCAGCTGAAAGTGGTGTTCTTGCGGGATACCCAGTTATAGACTTTAAAGTATCATTAGTAGATGGATCATACCACGAAGTTGACTCTTCAGAAATGGCCTTCAAAATTGCTGCATCTATGGCATTTAAAGAAGGATGTAAACAAGCAAAATCAGTTATCCTAGAACCTATCATGAAAGTTGAAATAACAGTTCCAGAAGAATATATGGGAGATGTTATAGGAGATGTTAATTCAAGACGTGGTAGAATGGAAGGAATGGACGGAAATGATGGAATGCAAGAAATCCATGCATTTATTCCACTTTCTGAGATGTTTGGTTATGCAACAGACCTACGTTCTAGAACACAAGGTAGAGGAACATATTCTATGGAACCTAGCCATTATGAAGAAGTTCCAAAATCAGTACATGATAATATCGTTGCTTCAAGAGCTAAAAAGGAAGATTAATATATTATGATGAAAGAAAAACAAGCCAATTTATTTAAACAAAATTTAAGGAAAAAAGTAGATAAAAATAAAGTATTTGCTGAATCTACACAAAAAGAAATGATTGAAAAGTATAAAAATGTAAAAAATGGAAGCAAAATAGGCAATAATATTAATGTACAAAGATAAATGCTTTAAAATAATCATAAATTACTTGCATTTTTATAAAAAATAGTATAGAATGCTAAGCAAGAAATATAAAACTTTTAAGAGTTTTATATTAGTTATCTAAATAAACATTAGTTTAACAGATAACATCAATAAGTTATTAAATTTAAAAATAAAAATTTTAAGGAGGATTTTAAAATGGCAAAAGCTAAATTTGAAAGAACAAAACCACATGTTAACATTGGTACAATCGGTCACGTAGACCACGGAAAAACAACAACAACAGCAGCTATTACAAAATATTTATCATTATTAGGAAAGGCACAATATGAAGCATATGATCAAATTGATGGTGCTCCAGAAGAAAAAGCAAGAGGAATCACAATTAACACAGCTCACGTTGAATATGAAACAGATGCAAGACACTATGCACACGTTGACTGCCCAGGACACGCTGACTATGTTAAAAACATGATTACTGGTGCTGCTCAAATGGATGGTGCAGTATTAGTAGTTTCAGCAGCAGATGG
>CANPZT010000137.1 GCA_947589135.1 uncultured Clostridia bacterium
CTCTAAACCATTATACATAGAAGTTCTATCAGACCTATCTAAAAGTGTTTGCATAAACCAATTCATTGTTAAATAAGTAATTTTTCTTTTTTCTGTTGTTTCTTTAGAATCAGAATCTAAAAATTCAATTTCAGATAAACTTTCATTATATCTATAGTCAATATAATCTTTTAAATTTATTTTTGAAGAAATATTAGGATTTAAAAGATGTTGCCTTTCTGAAATTGCAATAGACCAAGGGAAAGTATTACTATTTAAAGCATCTTCTCTAAAAAACCAAGGATATCCTGCAAAAATTTCATCTGAACATTCACCAGATAGGCAAACTGTAGCTTCTTTTTTTATGTTTTTGCAAAAAAGTAAAAATGAAGAATCAACATCTGCCATACCAGGAAAATCTCTTGCAATCATTGCATCTTCTAAACTTTCTGCAAGTTCTGGTGTATCTATAACTATTTTATGATGATTTGTTTTAAATTCATTTAACATTAGATTTATATAATAGTTATCAGAATTTGGTTGAAAATCACTTTTTACAAAATTTTTATCATTATCTACATAATCAACAGAAAATGTATCTAAAGGCGGTAATCCATTTTTTTTGCAATAATTACTAGCATATGCAACTATTATGCTTGAGTCTAGACCTCCAGATAGCATAACACATAAAGGTGCATCAGAAACTAATTGTCTTTGAATAGCATCATCTAAAAGATAATGAACTTTTTCACAAGTTTCTTTAAAATTATCTGTATGTTCTTTTGTTTCTAATTTCCAATATCTTTCTATATGAAATCCACTAGGGTTATAAACTGCATAATGAGCAGGTTTAATTTCAAAAATATTTTTAAAAACAGTAGTTCCAGGAGTATGAGCAGGACCAATTCCAAAGAGTTCACTAATCCCTTGTGAATTGATTATTTTTTCTATACCAGGATATTTAAACAAGGCTTTTATTTCTGAAGAAAAAAGTAAAGTATCATTAAAAAAAGTATAAAATAAAGGTTTTATACCAAAATGATCTCTTGCTAAAAATAATTCTTGTTTTTTACTATTCCAAATTGCAAAAGAAAAAATACCATTTAAGTGTTTTGGGGTATCATAGCCATAGTATATGAAACTTTTTAATAAGATTTCTGTGTCACAATGTCCATGAAAAGAAAATCCGTTTTCTTCTAAAGTTTTTCGTAATTCTTTTGTATTATATATTTGACCATTATAAACAATTGTATATTCACCAAAAGCATATGATTCAGTCATTGGTTGTTTTCCGACCTTCAGGGTCAATTACTATTAATCTTTTGTGACCTAAAGCTATATGTTCTTTTATGTAGTATCCTTGCTCATCAGGTCCTCTTCTTGCTAAACATTCATTCATATCTGCCAATATATCTTTTTGATTTGATATATCTTTTTTATAATTAACAAATCCAACAAATCCACACATAATTTACCTCCAATATTTAGTGTATTCTTAATATTTTATGCAAAAAAGTAAAAAAGATTTATTGATTTTAAAAATAAATTATAGTAAACTAAAAAATGTAATAATAAAGAAAATATAAAATGGAGGAAAAATTTAGAACAATGGAAATAAAAAAAGTACTAAAACATCTAAAATTAATTACGCATCATAAATGGGTAGTATTTAAATTATGTTGTAAAGCAGGAGAACCATGGAGAGGATTTTTGCACGACTTTTCTAAATATTCACCAACAGAATTTAAAGAAAGTATAAAATATTATGTAGGAACACATTCACCAATTATGGAAGCTAGAAAAGATAAGGGATATTCAGAAGCTTGGCTACATCACAAAGGAAGAAATAAACATCATGTAGAGTATTGGGTTGATGATAAGGCACCAAATCCAACACCTATTATGCCGTATAAATATGCAGTTGAAATGGTGTGTGATAAAATAGCTGCAGGAATTATATATCAAGGAAAAAATTGGACTAAAGAATATGAATTAGAGTATTGGACTAAAGAAAAAGAAAAATTGGAAATGAATGAAAAAATGAAAAATTTTGTAACAGAGATATTAGAGCAAGTAGCTAAAGATGGAATTGATAAAACTTTAAATAAGAAAAATATACAATGTATTTATAAAAAACATTGTGAATAATATGGAATTTTATAAATAGTCTTATAATATATATTATTAAAAAATTTTAAAAGTTAAAATAATGTAAAAGAGAATCAAATCATAAAAAGTTTGATTCTTTTATTATTAAGCTCAATTTTTGTAATAAAAATGTAACATAAAAATAATTTACAAATGAAAATAGTAATGTTATAATTTATATGTAGAAACAGATAAACATAAGATGAACTCTTAAAAGGAAAAAAAGATAGAAAGAGGAAAACTAATGAAAAAACAAATATCAATAAATAATTATAACAATAAGGGAATAACTCTAATAGCATTAGTAATAACAATAATAATATTACTAATTTTAGCAGGAGTAGCAATAAGAACAATAACAGGAGAAAATGGATTATT